>JALFNQ010000066.1 GCA_022773965.1 Lachnospiraceae bacterium | reverse complement strand
GTTTTCAAAAGAGCATTAAATGCTCCGGAAGAAAGCATATGAACCTCATCAATAATATAGACCTTATAGCGGCCCTCCGTGGGAGAATAATTCACTTCCTCCTTGATTTCACGGATATTGTCCACACCATTATTAGACGCTGCATCGATTTCTATGACATTCATGGAATTCCCGGCAGCGATCGCCCGGCAGGAAGCACACTCCCCGCAGGGGCTGCCATCTACCGGGTGTTCACAATTGACTGCTTTCGCAAAAATCTTTGCCACGGTCGTCTTACCGGTTCCCCGTGTACCACAAAACAGATATGCATGTCCGATCCGGTCTGCTTTTATTTGATTTTTCAGAGTTGTTACGATATGTTCCTGTCCTTTGACATCCTCAAATTCATTCGGACGAAACTTCCGGTATAACGCCGTGTAAGCCATAATTAATCACCAAAACTAATTCCTACATATTTTGCCTGTTTGATAATCTGTGAATCAGGATCTACCATTTTCAGCTTTCCTGCTACGTCCTCTAACGGTACGCGCTTGATCTTTCCATTGACCATAGCGATCATATTTCCATAGTCCTCCTCCATGATCGCTCTGGCACCCTCTGCGCCGAGTCTGGTACAGAGTACACGGTCATACGGACAGGGACTACCACCGCGCTGTGTATGTCCGGGAACAGTCACGCGCACCTCAATACCGGTCTTTTCTTTGATCAGGTCAGCAATCTCGTAGGAAACAGACGGATATTTAGAATTTTCAAGTTTTTTCTTATACTCTTTCTTTGAGAGCTGTGCATCTTTTTTAGAAATTGCACCCTCTGCAACTGCAAGGATCGTGAAGCCCTTTCCTGCCTTTGTACGCTTATCGATCGCCTCAATGACTTTATCAATATCATACGGAATCTCCGGAAGCAAAATAATATCTGCACCAGAAGCCATACCTGCGTACAAAGTCAGCCATCCTACCTTATGACCCATAACTTCTACGATAAATACCCGGTTATGGGAAGCTGCAGTCGTATGGATACAATCGATAGCATCGCAGGCAATGTTAATCGCACTCTGGAAACCAAATGTCACATCTGTTCCATAGATATCGTTATCGATCGTCTTCGGCAGATGGATCACATTCAGTCCCTCTTCGCGCAGCAGATTGGCCGTTTTCTGGGTTCCATTTCCACCAAGGATCACGAGACAGTTCAGGTTCAGCTTATAATAATTCTGCTTCATTGCCTCCACCTTGTCCAGACCATTCTCATCCGGAGTACGCATCAGCTTGAAGGGCTGGCGGGAAGAACCGAGAATCGTACCGCCCTTTGTCAGAATACCTGAAAAATCTGCGGATGTCAGAAGCTTGTAATTACCGTAGATCAGTCCCTTATAACCATTTAAGAAACCATAGACCTCCAGCTCATCCGCGTTCTCGCTGAGTCCCTTTACAACACCTCGCATTGCTGCATTCAATGCCTGGCAGTCACCGCCACTCGTCAGTAAACCTATTCTTTTCATATCCTTCGTTCCTTTCTTTAAAATATATTGTTATTATGTTTTCCATTTTGTTCCGATTACATTCCATACCTATTATATACGATTTCATTTTTATGCTCAATAAAAAATTTAGGCACTGTTCTCACAGCGCCTGTAATATGTTACAATTCACACGTCGGCCAGCTGACCCGTGAATTGCAACGAATTTGGCGATGCTTCGCATGAAAAATCGCCAAATTCATGGCTTATATACGTTTTTAGTGCGCAGCCCGCAGTAAATGCTGGCTACTGTGTGAAAGATAACTGTAAAATTCCTGTAATACCATCCTCTCTAAAGATATTTTTGTAGTATCCGATCTCATCCCGTATGATTTCATCAATGACCCGCATGCCTAAGAGCTCCACCGGCGCCTTGTCATCTGTCAGGATCAGATTCCCGGGCTCATAAGCCACCAGCGCATCCGCCACCGTATGCATCATTGTCTGTAATTCCTCATCCTTCTCCCCGGCAACACCTTCTGCCATCAGCGAAAGCATCTGCGGATTATCCGAAGCAAACAGTTCCCGGTTGGTATTGTTTACCACATCTGCCGTATAAACCTGATCAAACACACTGGCGATCGTATCAGACAGATACGCATTGATGCTCTCCTCACCATCAGATTTCATGTTCATATTGACGACCATCACACCGTTTGGCTTCAAATGTGCCTTTACTTCAGAAAAAAACTCTACAGAAGACATCTGAAAGGGTATGGTGATGTCCTGATAAGCATCCACCATAATGACATCGTAGGTTTTATCCACTGCCTGAAGATAAACTCTGCCGTCGTACGTTGTCACGGGTATCTCCTCCGACAGATCAAAGTAAGTTCCCGCAAGATCTGTAATCTTCTGGTCAATCTCCACACCCTCGATATTCACTGCTCCCGAAAAATAATTTTTGCACTGCGTAGCAAAAGTGCCGGTTCCCATTCCGAGAATCAGCACATCACTCACCGAATCTTTTTGCGTGACACCCGCCAAAAAAGGGGCTGCCAACGCATAATCGTAGTACATTCCGGTCAATCCGTCCTCCTTCATTTTCACCGATTGCACACCGAAAAGTACGTTTGTAGAAAGGATCACGCGGCTGTCCGTCTCCTTTACCTGCAGATAATTATAGATCGACTCCCCCTCATAGGCGAGATCCGTTTCCCAGAAGGCAAAACTGTCTGAGTGTCCAAATACAGAGCAAAGTAAAAACAGGATGAGCGCCAGTGCGCAGATCCGTTTGCCACTTCTCTTACTGATAAAATAGATCAGACTAAGAACAAGCAATACACCAGAAAAAATGAGAAATGTGATCGCTGTTCCAACCGCAGGGATCGTCACGAACGTCGGCAAAAACGTTCCAAGAATGCTTCCGATCGTGTTGAAGGCACCCAGCGTTCCAACCGTACTTCCACTGTCATCCAGCGAATCCACTGTATATTTTACGAGCGACGGCGTCACCGTGCCAAGTAAAAACAACGGATATACAAAAATAACCATACAGGCGATAAATGCTGCCAGCACAAGAAAATGATTGCTGACCGTCAGCACGAGCAGCCCTGAGATACCAAGAATGATATATTTTCCCACAAGAGGAATCGCAGCGATCCAGACCGCAGCCACAAGAAGCCTTGCATACAGCTTGTCCGGGTTCGGATTCATATCCGCAGACCTGCCACCCCAGATATTGCCCAGCGCCATTGCGATCATGATCGTTCCGATAATGATCGTCCACACGATCTGCGAGGAACTGAAATACGGCGCCAGCAAGCGGCTTGCACCCAGTTCCACAGCCATCACACTCATCCCGGAAAAAAACTCTGTCATATAAAGATAATACTTGTTTTTTAATATATTTTTCATAGATGCTCCCTTTTTAGCTCTCAGCGATTGATTCATATAATTGTATAATTTATACAGAATTCGTCAATGATATTAAATGTATATTCCCGCAGCACCTTATAATCTTTACGTAACTGATCAAACGCTTCCTTGACTTCACGGATTGTTTCATTCATCACTAATTCTAGTTAGTCACACTTTTCGTGCGTCAACTTTATTATAGGAGAAATCTATTGGAGTGGCTCACCTTCCGTGAAATTGGCTCTTTCTCATCGTTACAGTGACTCTAAATGACCATGCAAATGGGTCTCATGAGTCGGAATATACAGATAACCCGCAGTAAATGCTTACTACTGTGTGAAAAGTAACTACCATTTTTTATTATAGTGAACAGATCAATGCGAGTACTTTCAGCATGATTCCAAGATGTGGATTATGCAACGCCACACTTCGATTTTCACGGATGTTTCGATGCAGTCTCTGCCTCTCACTGCGCGCCTGCGGAGTTCTGATTTTTCTTAAGTTTACATAACACCACAACATACTTTTTATATACTTAAACTGTGCTGCTGGAATTAAATCAGGTGCTGTTTGTGTGACAAACTCCAGATTCTCCCGACTATTTGTTACACAATCCAACTGCTGCAGGGAAAATGCCGCTGTTGTAATACTATTTTTTCGTTTTCGATAAAAATAGGTATCCTTATCTAGAAAAACGATGCGTTCCATACCCGAATATAAACGGAGCACCGCATATTCATCATCATTGATTCTCCCTTCCGGAAAGCGAATCTGATCAAATACTTCTCTGCGATATAACCGATTCCATGCCGCTGATCCGTTCAATTATACTCCTTTCATTGCACCACGAGCATTTTCGCAACGCACAGAACCACGTGTGCGCTTCTGATAATTCAGAGAACCATCCTCTGCTTCGATTACAGTGACACAACCCCCTACGGTACAATCAGCCTGATAAGTTTTCATATTCTCGTACAAATATTCGATTGTATCAGGAGCAATCCAGTCATCGCTGTCAATAAAAAAAAGATACTTCCCTTTTGCCTGATCAAGTGCAAGATTTCTCGCACCGCTCGCACCATGATTTTCTGTGCGATGAATAACTTTTATCCTCTTATCATTCATAGCGTAACGATCGCAGATCGCACCGCTTTCGTCCGGAGAACAATCATCGACCATGATGATCTCCAGATTTTGATACGTCTGATGGATCAGGCTCTCCATGCAATCCGGCAAATATTTTTCCACCTTATAAACAGGTGCAATGACACTGATCAACGGCTGTTCCATATTTTATCTCCTTTGTTAATAAAAAATCCTGATTCTCCCTCATGGAAAAACCAGGAAATTTATAGTCTTTTTTTACCGGGCATTCTGCTTTGAATCTCCACCATAAACGTTACCCCTGCAGCCAACTCAGCCCAGGCACCCTCGCGGCACATAAGAGATCCTGTTTAGTGCTGCTCCATTCCTGACCTGACACGGTTCGCAGGTTCCTATTGCGCGAGACCCAGACGTCAACGCCACTTACAGGGGGCTGCTCCACAGTGAAAAGACCCGGGGCAGAATATCACTCCAGCTATAGCGGATTGCTGGTACAGGGTACCGCTGACACCCCAGCTGCCCGGAGACTTCATTATAACGGCTTATAGGTATTTTGTCAATGGTATGAACAGTTATCACACTCTCAAAACCGTAAAACTCTTCGGTGCCAGAGAGATTCTTCCTTCCAGATTCAGAGCCATTTCGGCAATCTTAGAAGGTTCCGGTTTATCTTCCGGTTTCTCACCTGCTTTTTCCAGTACCCATACTCTGGCATCACCAGTCATTGGCTGACCATTCTCAGCTTCCAGCGGAAGTTCAAACGCAGAATCATTCGTATTCACTGCCTTTAGAATCAATTCCCCATCCTTTGTCTCAGACAAGGTAACGTAAATACCTGATTTTCGGAGTTCTATATCCTGTCCATCCATCTGAAGCGTGTGATCACCTACATGATTTCCATAAAGCTTCTGTACATAATAGTTCGGAGTCAGCCATACCTGATGATCGTCAAACCAGATCATATCCGGCTTCCACTGACTGTGTCCGATACGGTTAAAGAGCGGTGCATAGGACGCAAGCTTGATCACGCCTGCATTTTTTTCAAGGCCGGTCATAAATGCCGCTTCTGCCAGAGCACTCTCCATTGTATTTTCCCGATCTTCAGTATGAGCTGCATACTCGCCGGCAAATACCCCAACCTCTCTCGGGTAGCTATCATAAAAATCAATATGGTCATACAACCACTGCGGAGATACATAGTAATGCTCATCCACAGCATAAACAAAATCCGGATTCTCCTTCTGTCCCTTCCGGTAAAAATCCCACGCAAGATTATAAAGATTGTTTTCTACGCTCGGACCTGCCGTTCCAAGAAGCTGGATCTTTGGATATACTTCATGGATCGCCTGTTCAAAACGTACATGGCGGTCAAAAATATCCGCATACTTTGTCTCCCACTGCTCATTTCCAATGGCAAGCATTTCCAGGCCAAAAGGCTCCGGATGCCCCATCTTTGCACGGAGTCCACCCCATTTGCTGTCTGCCGGACCATTTGCAAATTCAATCAGATCCAGTGCATCCTGTACAAATTCTTTAAACGCATCACTGTCAATTGTTACCATCTCTGTCGTGCGGAACTGGCATGCGATTCCCATTCCAAGTACCGGAAGCGGCTTTGCGCCAAGAAGCTCACACAGCAGAAAATATTCGTAAAAACCGATACCGTAAGACTGTCCATAATGTGCGTCCGGACGCTTCACATCCAAATTCTTTCTGAAACTCCGGTCATCCTGAAATGCCCAAAGATTTGGAATATATTTTCTGTCTTTTAATTCTCCAACTGTCTTTTTCCACTGATAGCGGTTCTCAAGACTGATACCTTCCACGATACATCCGCCCGGAAAACGAATAAATCCCGGCTTGATCTCTTTCAGTGCTTCAAAAAGATCCTTTCGGAACACACCAGCCACTGCATCCTCCGGCATCATGGAGATCAGGTCAAATTCTACCACACCGGCAGCATCCAGAGTCAGCACAAACTCTGCGCCGGAAACAGTTTCTGAAGCCGTCAGCACCAGCTCATATTTCACCCATTCATGCTCCCTGCAGCCGGTCTGATCTACATTCTTCATCTCATCCCGGATCTCCGCAAAAAGACCATCCATAGGAAATTCTACCGCCAGATCTGTAAACGGCAAATAGGGCATCTGTTTTACAGCCTGAACACTTCCCTTTGCATAGATCTTCCCATCCTTCCTTACTTCAACAGAAAAAGCTTCTCCTTCATACGCTACACACCTTGCGTAAAAAGAAACATTGTATTTTTTTCCCTGTTCCAGATAAATCCCATCATATGCCTGATTTGCAAAACCCTGTCCGGCTGCATTTGCAGTCAATCTCAGGTAATGCGGGTTTTCCACTGAAAGCGGAGTCCCGGTAACATACTGCATCCTCGGCGCCTGATCCCCCTCCTTATAAACAGGTTTCCATGCATAACCATAGTCGTCCACCGCATAGAACTTTCCGCATGTTCCAAAGCCTTCTTTTGCTTCAAACGAACGGTTTTCAATCATCTCTGCATAAAGACCACCATCTGCAGCAAAATTAATGTCTTCAAAAAAAAGACCGATCATTTCCGGAGAAATATTTTCCCCATACTTACGTGTAATCTTCATAGTAATTCCTCTCCTTATTCTAATTTTTTGTTCTTATATTGCGCCAGCTCGGATACAGTCACGAGCTGATAGCCGCGTTTTTTCAGCTCCGGTATGATGCGCTTTACTGCGTCACGCGTGGAACTGTACAGATCATGCATCAGTATAATATCATCGTCTGATACATGATCCATCACTCTCTCATAAACACGATCCGCATTTCTCGACTTCCAGTCCAAGGTATCAATTGACCAGAGAATCATCGGTTTTCCCGCATTTTGCCGAAGGCTGCTGCCGATACTGCCATAAGGCGGGCGAAAGAGCACGGGCGTTTTCCCTGTAATCGCCTTGATCTTTGCATCTGTTGTGGAAATCTCACTGCGGATCTTTGAAGCGGAGGCATTTCCGAGCACTGCATGATCATACGAGTGATTACCGATCTCACAGCCCATTTGATCGATCCTCAACACAGTATCTGGATATCGGTCGATCCGGTTTCCAACCTCAAAAAAGGTTGCCCGGGACTCATATTTTTCCAGAGTATTCAAAATGCCCGGTGTGTATTGGCTCGGCCCGTCATCGAAGGTCAGCGCTACCATCGGCTTTGAAGGATCAATATGATAGGTCCTGCATTTCTTTACCGGGCTGCACTTGCTCTTGACAGTTGTTCCAACAGATACAGCAATCGCGCGAACTTTATACACATAATCCACACCATATTTTGCTGTCTTATCCGTATAAGTACAATTTTTTGTCGTCTTAATCAGTGTATAGGCATCCGTACCGCTCTTTTTGCGGTACAGCTCATATTTCTGTGCGTCCTCACTTTTTTTCCAGCTCAGTTTAATGCCATTTTTTACTGCTATCGCCTGAAAAGAAGCAGGATGAACCAGCTTAACCAGCGTTTCAATCACTTCTGGCGCTTCGTCTGTCGTATTTTCCGTGATATCATCCGTCAATGGATCCTCGGAATCTTCCGTATCCTCACTGATGACGATATCTTCCTCTTCATCCGTATTTTCGTCCGGTGCAATAATGATCACGTCCTCTGATGCCGCTTCTGCCATACTGCATGGTATCACCGTCATTCCTGTAGTAATCCCTAACATCAGCAGGAATGCCGCCATTTTTTTTATTTTCTTTCGTCTTTCCTTCATATCTTTATGCTCGCTTGAATTCTAATATTTTCCTGTTATAATATTATAAAATAAACGAAAAATGTTCTCAAGGAGGAATTCACATGCATTCAATCTGTAAAAAATATAAAGGAACCACGGCACGCATGGAAGCGCTCAGAGACTGGACCAGCTACATTCACGCCAATGTGCCACAAGCCAATGATGACTGGGAAAAAATCCTTCTGGATATAGACGAAACCAGACTCGACGACAACACATTTGCACAGCTTTTTATTGATTATTCTGCTCTGGGCGGAATGGATATTGATGATAGGTAATTTTAAGAGGGGATAGATCTTAACCTGATCTATCCCCTTTCATATTATATATCAAACGCTTATGGCCCTATATATCCACTTCTAATAAATTGGTAATCCGAACTTTATCCCGTTACTTTTCACACAGTAGCCAGCATTTACTGCGGGCTACGTGCCATAAACGTACATGAGCCATGAATTTGGCGATTTTGCATGCGAAGCATCGCCAAATTCGTTGCAATCAATCTTCCCATAGGCGTGTTTTCAATCAATCCTATATTCAGAATATGAATTTTAACGCCTTTATTCACCAACAAGTCAATGTACTCTTATCCTTCTTGGGTTGAACGACAGAAGCGGTCTAGCCTGGCTACAATAACATAAATTCCTTTGCAGATTTATAAAACATTATATCCAAATATCATGTGTCCATTTCCCAGTATCTCGTTCTCTCGCCAAAATGTACTTGCCATCATCAGATTCTAAAACAGAATCATATCGTTCATATGCCATTGAATCATATTCAAGTTCCTGTGCATTATCTTCGTCAAACCAAACAGATTCTCCATTAATATTTTTTTCAAACAACATAAGTAATGCGTCCCTTATAAATAAATTCTAATAATTTAACAATTACAGTTATTATTTAAGTAATTAACAGAATTTCTCCAATTACTTTTTCCATATTTGACATACACGCTCTCTCATAATTATAAAATGAGCACATATCATTTTTTAACGACAGAAATATTAACGTAGTACTATAATACTATGTTGTAATTATACCGTCAAGATATATAAATCTATTTCTTACGAAGCATGTCGTTACTTTTCACACAGTAGCCAGCATTTACTGCGAGCTACGTGCCATATACGTACATGAGCCATAAATTTGGCGATTTTACATGCGAAGCATCGCCAAATTCGTTGCAATTCACAGGTCAGCTGGCTGACGTGTGAATTGTAACAGCATGTCCCATCTGATTACATAAAATATGCATATGGGTATGGAGCAGTGCTAACCTTGTACCGTCTGTGTTGATTTTATAACGATACGCCCAACAGCCATTATCAAGCTGATATACACCAGTGTCTTTTTTATCACTCATAGATTTCTCCTTATCGTAGAAATAAGGCGGTTTTTAGGATATCCACTTTATGTGAAAATAGCAACAACTTTAAAGAGAAGGGTATCCACTTTTTACCACTTTTTCATCAGAAAACCCCTATTTTAAGCAAAAAAGAGGAACAAGCACCAATGTACTCATTCCTCTAATAATCCTTATATTGTGACAAAACCAGTCACAATCAACATTCGCCGTTCGTCAATCATGCGAGCATGTTGACTCACTTTCGCTCATAGAATTATGCGGTTTTCCGATTAACCGAAGTATCTCTCCAGTAAGCCCTTGAATGCCTTGCCATGTCTTGCCTCGTCCCTAGCCATTTCATGCACGGTATCGTGGATTGCATCAAGGTTTAATGCCTTAGCTCTCTTAGCGAGATCTGTCTTTCCAGCAGTAGCTCCATTCTCGGCCTCTACACGCATCTCAAGGTTCTTCTTGGTAGAATCGGTAACAACCTCACCTAACAGCTCTGCAAACTTAGCAGCATGCTCTGCCTCTTCATAAGCTGCTTTCTCCCAGTATAAACCGATCTCAGGATAACCCTCACGATGAGCAACGCGTGCCATTGCAAGATACATACCAACCTCTGAGCACTCACCGTTGAAGTTTGCTCTCAGGTCATCAATAATATCCTGAGGAACGCCCTGTGCTACTCCAACAACATGCTCTGCTGCCCAACTCATATCTCCACTCTGCTCATTGAACTTGGAAGCCGGTGCATTACACTGCGGACACTTCTCCGGAGCTGCATCTCCCTCATAAACATAACCACATACTGAACATACAAACTTTGCCATAATTTTTTCCATCCTTTCTTTACTTATAAGATATATTTCAGCGAATGATTTCGCTTAGATTCTTAAAACAGGAATCATTACTAATTTTATAACATTTTTTATTTTTAATGTCAATCCTGTTTTTGAATTATTTTTTGTTCAGGCATTCCTCACATCTCCCGTAAAAAAACACGGTATGTCCCTCGACACTGCCAGGAAAATCATGCTGAGCCAACAGATTGATATGCTCCAGCCCCTGCATCTTTAAATCGATCACACTTCCACATTTCTTACAGATAAAATGGTAGTGGGGATGCGCATTTCCGTCAAAACGATCAGGACCGACCCCGGTAGAAATTGTCTGAATCTCTCCGATGTCCGTCAAGAGGGACAGATTGCGATATACCGTACCAAGGCTGATCTTGGGATATTCTTTACGAAGATTCTCATAGATTGTCTCTGCGGTGGGATGATCCGTGCGCGTCATCAAAAAATTTTTTATAGATTCTCTCTGCCTACTGTATTTTAACATAACATTATCCTTAAAATAATAATTGTTACTATTTTATAATAAAGGGAAATGACTGATTTGTCAATGAAAAATACTGTATTTGTTACATTTCAGACCCCCAGCCTGAAATATAACGAATTTGGCGATGCTTCGCATGCAAAATCGCCAAATTCATGGCCCATATACATCTTTGGCACGTAGCCCGCAGTAAATGCTGGATACGGTGTGAAAAGTAACCTGTATTTTCGTTGCATATTATTACCATATATAGAATAAAATATACAAATTCCACATCAAGGAGTCACTATGTCCGAATACAGGAGATTCTTTTCCTATATTTATGCTTATGAACAAAGACAAAAAACCTCCAACAGAGGATTCGCAAAGATCGAAATGAAAGGAACAAACACTACAATTGAACTGCATATGCGCAGTGCCGCTCTTTCTGTACCATCTGTTTGTCTTTATTTATTTGTGAGGAAGGATGACGAAATTCTTGGTTTTCCTCTGGGTGACGTTCCCTTTTCCGGTGGAAATGCAGACCGCCGCTTTACCTTAAATCAGCCGAAGCTGGGTGAAAGCGGCTACACCGTTTCAGACGTGGCAGGCATCCTGTTTACCGACAATGAAGGCATCTGTTTTGTCAGTCAGTGGGATGAAGCAACCATCGACTGGGAAAGCTTTCGCGTTTACAAACCGGAGGAGAAACCTGTACCGGAGCAGACGACCAATCCTCTCGAAGAAAAAGTCATCCAATCTGCGGAGCTTCCGCTTCCACAGCGCAGAGCACCGATTTTTGCTGCGATACCCACACCGTCCGCTTTGATGCAACCCGATGATACTCCTTCTGACAAACCGGACCCGCAGGAAAATCCTATAGAGCAGCCTGTGCGAAATGAATCTTTTTCTCCCCATACAAGTTCACATACCGGTGAACCTCATTCCTGGCAGGAAACCTGGAAACAGCTCACCGATTCGCTGCCTCTGATGCAGCCCTTTTCCAATCAGGAGATACAATGCGTGCGGGTAGCGTTAAAAGATCTTCGCCTCCTGCCTCCATCAAACTGGCATCTGTGCAACAACAGTTTTCTGCTCCATGGCTTTTTTACTTACCGGCATCTGGTATTTGGAGAAATCCCATCAGCCAAAGAACATAAATGGTTTATCGGCGTTCCCGGTATCCGCTATCGCCAGGAACATGTACTGGCAGCCATTTTTGGTTTTTCCGATTTTCTTCCTGATAAGAACAGCAGCGACACAGACGCTCCCTTTGGCTATTGGTATGTGACTATGACTGGAGCCGACTAAAAAGCAAATGATCCTCGTACTGTCCCTGGATCATTGCATATTTTCTCAGCTTTCCTTCCAATCTGAAATCCAAAGATTCCAGAAGATTGATGGAAGGCTCATTGCCAGGCATGCAGCATGCCTCAATGCGGTGAAGATCCAACTCCGTAAAGGCAATCTGTATGACCCTCCCAATTCCTTCCCGCGCGTATCCCTGTCCCTGATAGGCACTGGAAAGCTTATATCCGATCTCACATTTATTGTAGGAACCGTGCATGATATTCCGAAGGCTCACGGTTCCTATGATTCTGCTCGGTTCTTCCTTTGGAAAAAACCAGTACCGCATCATTGTTCCCTTTAAAATCTGATTATATTCATAATTCATCAAATATCGATGATAATTCTCTGTATAAAAATTTCTTGGACGCGTTGGTTCATAACGCTCAAATAATTCCCGGTCTTCCTCATAAAATTGCAGCGACTGTTCTGCATGCGTACCGTTTAAAACCCGAATTTGCAGACGCGCTGTTTCATACATAAAATTCATGTCTTTTCTGTTTCCTATTGTATTTGTGTGTTATAATGAATTGCTTGAATAAAATTATAACACACCTGAAAGGATTAAGATAGAAAAATGAAAAAAATGTCCCCGGAAGAAAAATATATGCGTGCCGCATTGCGTGAAGCAAAGAAAGCCTACGCGCTTGGCGAGGTTCCCATCGGATGTGTACTCGTGGCTGATAACAAGATCATTGCCCGTGGCTACAATCGCCGAAAAACCGATAAAAATACACTCTCCCACGCTGAGACAAATGCGATCCGAAAAGCCAGCAAAAAAACCGGTGACTGGCGACTGGAGCAGTGCACCATGTATGTCACACTGGAGCCGTGTCAAATGTGCGCAGGCGCAATCGTACAGGCCCGAATCCCAAAAGTATATATCGGCACAATGAACCCGAAGGCAGGCTGCGCCGGTTCCCTGTTGAATTTGCTTCAATTTCCTGCCTTCAACCATCAGGTAGAAATAGAAACTGGCATCCTGCAGGAAGAATGCGCGGCAATTCTCAGCGGTTTTTTCAAAGAAATGCGCGAGAAAAAGAAAAAAGGTCTGATTGATTAACGTATGAAGGATATTTCCTCTTTCCCAATCGTATAGTAAATGAAAGGAGGAAAGCAGCCAGTCTGATCTCCTTCAGATCCGGCTGTGAAGAATACCTATGAATACTCATGCGCACTTGATCACAGACAGATCAGAATGTCAAACACTCTACGAACAATACTATACGATGGTCTACCATCTGAGTCTTCTTTTATTAAAAATACACAGGATGCAGAAGATGCGGCTCAGACAATCTTTTTAAAAGTCATGGAGAAACAGCCTGTATTTTCCGATGAACATCACACCCGCGCCTGGCTGCTCACGGTGACCCGCAACTATTGCCGTGATGTACAGCGTAGCTTCTGGCACCGCAAACGCACCGATATGGAACATTTGCCTGAACCGTCAGTGGAACCCTTTGACCGTCAGGAAAGCCTTTTGTTTGAGATTTTCCAGACACTTCCTAAAAAGCAACGGGAGGTTGTCTATCTGTACTATTTTGAGGACTATTCTATTAAAGAAATAGCAAATCTTTTAGAACGCAATGAAAGCACTGTGCAATCACAGTTATTTGCCGCTCGTAAAAGAATGAAAAAGCAATTTTCCATTTCAAAAGCTGCTACCCTGATCCTTTGTCTGACTGTTACGCTGGGCTTTGGAGGTATCGTCGCGGATGCTGCTTCCGGAGGCAGGACAACAGCCGTGATCAAAGAAATGGGGGCACGGGTACAGGCATCGATCCATCGGTTACTGTCTGAGGAAGATCGGGAGCTTGCAAATGAGACGGTTACACTTCCGATTCAGGTATACGCTTCTGACCTGGTTGGAATCAATGATGATTATGTCATTCTGGCCAACGAGCGCGGTCTTGTGATCTACGACCGCAAACAGGAAGAGGTCATTTCCGTACTGGATCTTCAGCAGATGGAGTGCAACTATCTCAATGCGGACAGCATTGCAACACGGATTTTCCTTGATGGAAATCAGCTTTACCTGTTTAATGAGACAGATCTTGAACAGCGCCGGGGAAAGGTATCCTCTGACTCACTGCCGAAATTTGCCTATATTTATAATCTCTCCCCACGATCCGGATCCTCTGATTCCACGGATACAAACGCAGAATCCAGAGAACAAAATTTAAATACAGAATTAATTTTTGATAAATACATTGATAATAATGAATATCTGATGCGCACGACTGATGCCAAAGAAATACAGCTTATTTATAACCGCTGGCTGGATTACGCAAAAAATAATATTCACGATACGTTTGATTCATTTTATGGGACTGTCGTTACAGATACCGAGGCTGAGAAATACGATTGTATGAGTTACAGCAGAAACTCTCTTTCTTGGATTGATAAAAGCGGCAAAAATATGCTTAGTTGTCTGCTTGTATACGATAATTCAGACTATGAGTTATATACAAAAAATTCTGACGGTACATTAGATTTACAAAAATTAAATTTAAATTTTATAACAAACAATTCTAACGATACAACCAAAACAAACGACACCTCACCAGATGGCTCTCAAAATGCACGATCTGATATACTTCCGACCTTTTCCTACACAGGGGAGGACAATGTCCTAAAGGCAGTCTGCGATTATATGATGGCATCAGGCGAGGCCGACGACTACTATCACAGACCAGACGCTTCTGTATACATTCCGGCACCTGTTATTTACGGTATCAAACATAAGGATAACGACCTCATCGTGTTTTGCAATCTTCATGGATATTATTATTATAAAAATGGCAACACGCTGGAATGTGAGAGCGGTGGTGAAGCTCCTGCGAGACTGCGTCTCCACCCGGATGCAGATGCACCGGGAGACTATGAGGTGACCGAAGATCTTCGAACCGGCGATGGATCAGAGTATGAGAAAGGCATTCAGGAATTTTGCAAAGACTACCCCGGTATGGAAAAGAAGTATTTCAGCTACGATCAGTCAGCAACCAGTGAACGGGAATCCATCCGTACCACGCTGATTCGCATGTATGTACAAAATAATGATCTCGATATCAAATATTACAAAGATTATGGTTGGGATCCTGTACCAATTCAATAATTGTCACTCATAAAAAAATGCCTGGATAACAGTTTTTTCCATTATCCGGGCATTTGATGATCCCAGGCATTTACCAGCGCTTCCTTTTGCTGATGTGTCATTTTTTTTAACGCCGCCTCACGCTTCATTGCCTCTGATTTTGTATCAAAGGTCTCAAAATAGGAAAGGGTCACCGGTCGGCGGGACTTTGTATACTTTGCACCGGTTCCGGCATTATGTGCTTTTAATCTTTTTTCAATATTGTTTGTCCAACCGGCGTAGAGACTGTTGTCGCTGCACCGCACAAGATATGCATAATTCATATATTCCTTTTTCGTAACGGTTCAGTACCCTCACAATCACGATGAAAAAATCCATGAAAATCGTCTTCGACGATGGGATTTTTTCACTCCTGAATCACATTCTCACGGTCTCAGCAGCAAGTGCTTCGACCTGTTCTGAACAGTTACCCTTTCTCTAAATCAAAAAAATGCTCGATGAAATTACAAGCTCTGCCTGATCATTATGTAAACGGATATTCTCTTTATGGAGAATACCCGCCTGATTTGTTGCTATCTATATAAAGCAACCGCGCGATTGCGGATTGTCTTTTACTTTATAATCTAATATACGCACTGGGCACCCTTTTGTGCCTGTCACAAATATCTAAGTTACAGATATTTTATATTTACCAATCCTGACATCATAAAAAGAACCAGCCTGATTTAGTATACAAATGTCTGTCTCAAAAATCAAGGCTGGTCGCTTTTTATTCTCATACACCTATTGTGGAAGATATTCTGTCGGATCGTCCGGGCTTCCATTCTTCATTAATTCAAAGTAAAGGTTTTCTCCCTCCAGAGAATAATATTTTGTAGGCTTTGCTACAGCTCCGATCACATCTCCTGCTTCCAAATGCGCACCCTCTTTAAAATTCAGATCCTGAAGTTGTCCGTAGGTGAGTGTATAATCATCTCCAATATCCATGACAACCGTGAGTCCGGTCTGTGCATCCTCCCGGATTTCTACAATATCTCCTTCGGCTGCTGCCTTTACCGCATCACCCGCTTTAGCACTGATGATCATTGCCGGATTATACTTATACTGATCCAGTGTTGCGAAATAGATGGACTGATCCATACTGTAATTCATGAGTACATTTCCTTCCACTGGCCATTGCAGCTCTCCTGCAAACTGTAAGGCTGGTTTCACAACCTCTTTTTCAACAGATACCGCAGATCCTCCAACCGATGCTGCCTTTACATCCTCTGTCTTCGGTTCCTCCTCTGCATCCATATCATTATTTTCTGTTATATCCTCCTTCGACTGAATCTGAGGCGCTTCATCAATCACCTCATCTTCCTTTACCTCCGGTAAAATAACAGAATCGACAGCCTGAATCGGCTCCGCTTCTTCCACATCCTGGCTGATCTTCTCGTTATTTTTTGCCAGCTCCGCTTCCATGTTTTGTTGTTCCATCTTTCTGGCTATATAAAGGCCAGTGAGACAGGTGACCAATATCAGCATAAGGCAACATGCCACGATGATCTGTTTCTGACCTGTCGATCCACTCGTTTTTCTCTCCTTCATCCCTTACCACCATCTCGTAACTGCTCCGTTTGCTTACGCTTGAGCCGGTTACTGTCTTTCTATATTATTTTGATAGTGATATTATTTCCGTAATCAAGAAGTTTATACAGTGAATTTATTTTTACATTTTTTGTAACTCTGCACCCGGAAAAAAATATTTTAAAATATCTTCATATTTTTCACCCTCATCTGCCTGTTTACCGGCTGCGTACTGACTCATACCTATACCATGGCCTTTTCCCTTGACTACAACACGCATCCTGTCCTCTACTTCTTTGATATAAAAACATGGGGACGGCAGCTCCAGCAACTGACGCACCTCATCACCTGTAAAACTCTGATCTTGAATACAGATTGATGTTACATAACCCGACACATCTCTTTCTTCTGTCCATGTTGTCACATCTGCATCCTGAGATAATCCAAGTGCTTCTGAAAATTCTTTCTTTGTAAAAAATCGTATGCTTAGATAATCAGGTGACGTAATATCCATTCCACAGATCACAGAACTAAGATATGGTGTTTCTTCTCCGTTTAAACGGGTTGCTGCACGTGTTGACCCGGCACTAACCTTGTGAAATGCTGTCACGATTGGTGCACCTTCATAAGTCAATATTTCTCCCTCAGTATCCGTCACAGCAGATTTCGCAGTCTCATAATACATCTGTAAATTTTGACTTCCCCACAATGATGCCATTTCCTCCATAGATAGGGAACTCTCCTGTTCTTCTCCAGATGCCTGCCTACGCATATATTCTGTCCTCACAAGCACTGCCTGTGCACGGATCTCTTCTATAGGCGCATCCATAGAGATCTGCCCGGCAAGAATACCAACGAATACCTCTGTCTCTTCCTCAGTTTCCACATTTTTCTGGAACTGCCCTTTCTCCGCTTCAAATAATAGATTTCCCTGCAATGCGTATGTAATCATATATGGCAATATGAGTAAAATGATCAAAATAGAAAGAATTGTTTTTAATTTTTCAGACATACCTGTACCTCTTTTCTAGTTCTTTGAAACAACCATAATTTGTACAAGTATATGCAAAGTAGAAAAAAAAAGACGTGCTCTGCCACTACTATGGGAAACACGTCATTCTTCATTTAACTAATATTTTTCAGTTCATTTGCCAGCAGTGCAAATTGCTCCAGCGTCAGCGCTTCTCCACGGATCGTCAAGGGCTGACCAATTGCCTCGATTGCAACTTCGATCTGTTCTTTTGTATATGAAAGATCCGATGCATTTTTTAATCCGTTAACCAATGTTTTCCGCCGCTGGTTAAAGGATGCCCGGATCAGACGAAACATCAGCTTTTCGTCTTGCACCTCTACCGGAGGGTTCTCATGCCGCGTCAGGCGGATCACCGCGCTGCCCACATTCGGGCGCGGCATAAAGCAATTTGGCGGCACATTCGCTACGATCTCAGGCTTTGCATAATACTGAACTGCCAGGGAAAGTGCACCATAATCCTTACTGCCCGGGCCACACTGCATCCGGTCTGCCACTTCTTTTTGTACCATGACCGTGATACTCTCGATAGGAACATGGCTTTCAAATAGTCCCATGATGATCGGCGTCGTAATATAATATGGCAGATTAGCAACTACCTTGATCGGTCTTCCTCCATTTTTTTTCATAGCAAGTGCAGAAATATCCACCTTTAGAATATCCTCGTTGATAATTTCTACATTATCATACTCGCTCAGCGTATCATGTAAAATCGGGATGAGATTTTTGTCAATCTCTACTGCTGCCACTGCTCCTGCTGCCTCACACAGATATTGTGTCATCGTACCGATTCCGGGTCCGATCTCCACCACAAAATCTTTCTTTGTCACACCTGCCTCAGAAATAATGCGTTCCAAAACATGTGTATCGATCAGAAAATTTTGTCCAAATTTCTTCTGAAAATGAAAATTATATTTTTGCAGCACAGCTATGGTGTGCTGAGGTTCGCCTAAATATGCCATGTTTCCTCCATGTAATCAGTGACACGTATTTTCTCCGATCATCCCTGCAATCCGCGTGACTGCCGATCCATATCTTCTATCACGATATCATAAATCTCTCCGAGAGATGCACAATATTCCAGTACCTTCCACGGTTCATTTGTATGAAAATGAATTTTGACAAGATCTTCATCTCCAACTGCCAACAAACAATCTCCTTTAAAATTACTTGTAAAATACTCGTTGATGGCATCTTCATCAAGGTTTTGTCCCTCAATCAATAGACTGTGTATCATATTTGAATTCCAGCATCTTTGTTCTCCCTTTTTATCTTCTGAAACAGATCATGTGCATTCTTCCATGTGGTTACTTCGACTTCCTCTGGTGTAATACCCTTGATCTCCGCAATCTTCTCTACCACATAGACCAGCTCCCGCGAATCATTTCGATGCCCCCGGTGCGGTTCCGGAGCAAGGTAAGGGCTGTCTGTTTCCAATAAAATACGCTCCATCGGGGTCTCTGCCACAGTCTGTACGAGTTTTTTCGCATTTTTAAAGGTGACAACACCACCGACACCGATATAATAGCCCATCTTCACATATTCTCGTGCCAGCTCTGGCGAATAGGAATAACAATGAACGACACCCGGAATATTTTCTGCATGCGTATCCTTCATCAGTGTCAACGTGTCCTCTGCGGCATCTCTGGAATGGATGATCACCGGAAGCGATACTTCTCGTGCCAGCTCCATCTGCCGCACAAACCAGTCGCGCTGCTTTTTCTGTACATCCGGATCCTTTTCCCAGTAATAATCAAGACCAATCTCACCGATCGCCACAGTCTTTTCCCAGGAAGCCAGCTCTCTCATTTTTTCTATAACAGCGTCACTCATACCCTCCAGCTCGCTGGGATGCACACCAACTGCTGCATAGACGTGATCATAACTTTTCGCCAATTCTATGCAGGCATCGATAGAAGGAATCGTAGATGCCACATTGATAACTTTTCCAATACCAAGAGAAGGGAGCTGTGCGAGCAGCTCCCTCCCATCCTCGGCAAAACGCTCATCATCATAATGAGCATGTGTTTCAAATATCATAGCTCAATCCCCTAACAGATCTCTGCTCCGGCAGGCATCTTCTTTTCGGGAACCATGAGTGACAACTCACCGTTCTCATCCTCTGCGCACAGAAGCATACCCTCTGATAACACGCCGGCAAGCTTTGCAGGCTTTAAGTTCACAAGAACCATCACCTTTTTGCCAACCATCTCCTCAGGCGTATAATGCTTCTGGATACCTGATACGATCTGCTTCACCTGACTGCCGATACGAACCTGTGAGCAGAGCAGCTTTTTAGACTTCTCTACCGGCTTGCACTCAATGATCTCTCCAACCTGGAACTGCATTTTTCCAAACTCCTCAAAGGTGATCTCAGCCTTTGGCTCAATGTCGATCACCGGCTCCGCAGGTGCTTCTGTTTCCTCTTCTACCGGAGGATGCAACTCGTTCACACGTGTCATTACCTCATTGATATCCAGCCTTGCAAACAGAATTTCGGGCTTATCTGTGACTCTTGTTCCGCTCACATAGGAACCGAAATGATTCAGTTCGTCAAAAGGAATCTCCTTCGCATTGATCTGCTTCAGGATCTTATCAGAGGTCTCAGGCATGAAGCTCTTTAATAATGTAGCGCCAATATTGATGCTGTTTACCAGATTATATAACACTTCTGACAAACGGGGCATGGTCGCTTCATCCTTCGCCAGGATCCACGGTGTCGTCTCATCAATATATTTATTGCAGCGCTTGAACAGATTAAAAATCTCCGTGATCGCATCTGCCACACGAAGCTCAGCCATCTTGGCAACAACCTTATCTTTCGCCTCAATTGCCACTTTCGCAAGGTCTTCATCCACCGGCTCGATCACTCCGGTTCGTTTTACAACACCGCCAAAATATTTATTACTCATAGAAATGGTACGGTTGACCAGATTTCCCATCGTATTTGCCAGATCGGAATTGATGCGCTCTACTAACAGATCCCAAGAGATCACACCATCATTCTCGAAAGGCATCTCATGCAGCACAAAATAACGCACTGCATCCACACCAAAGAAATCTACCAGCTCATCCGCATAGAGTACATTTCCTTTGGATTTACTCATCTTTCCATCGCCCTGTAAAAGCCACGGGTGTCCGAACACCTGCTTCGGCAACGGAAGATCCAATGCCATGAGGAAGATCGGCCAGTAGATCGTATGGAAACGAATAATATCCTTACCGATCAAATGCAAATCTGCAGGCCAATTTTTATGAAACTGTTCCGTAGAATTACCGTCACAGTCATAACCGATACCTGTGATATAGTTTGTCAGCGCATCCAACCATACATACACCACATGCTTATCATCAAAATCTACCGGAATACCCCAGTCAAAAGAGGTACGGGATACACACAGATCCTGAAGACCTGGCAATAAGAAGTTATTCATCATCTCATTTTTTCGGGAGACAGGCTGAATAAACTCCGGATGCGTGTTGATATGCTCGATCAGGCGATCCGCATACTTACTCATTTTAAAGAAGTATGCCTCCTCCTTCGCAGGCTTTACCTCTCGTCCACAGTCCGGGCATTTGCCATCCACCAGCTGTGACTCTGTCCAGAAGGACTCACAGGGTGTACAGTAAAGTCCCTCGTAAGAGCTCTTGTAAATATCGCCTTTATCATATAATTTTTTAAAGATCTTCTGTACCTGCTTTTCATGATAATCGTCCGTTGTGCGGATGAACTTATCATAAGAGGTGTTCATCAGATCCCAGATATCTTTGATCGTTCCTGCTACATTGTCTACATATTCCTTAGGGGTCACACCGGCATCTGCTGCCTTCAACTCGATCTTCTGACCGTGCTCATCCGTTCCGGTCTGGAAGAAAACATCGTACCCCTCCTGTCTTTTAAAACGGGCGATGCTATCCGCCAGAACAATCTCATACGTATTACCAATATGAGGCTTGCCGGACGCATATGCGATCGCGGTTGTAATATAATATTTTCCCTTATTTGCCATCTTTCTAGTCCTCAAATACTTCCTCTGTAGTTTCTTTATTGATTGTCCCTTCCGAAACAGTCTCCTCAGCAGGTGCCTCTTTTACAACAGCATCCACAATGATCTCATCATCCTCAAGCTTTGCGCCGCAGCTCTTGCAATATATATCCGCCATCTTTACTTCCTGTCCACAGCGGGGACATACCTTTGTGCCCTTCAGCTCATTCAGCTCTTTTTTCATATCTTCAATCGTAACCAGTGTATCTTTAATCTGCGACATCTGCTCATAATCTGTCGTCTCATCATCTTTATGTGACTCGAAATAAAGCTTGCCAATCTGTGCATACATTTTCTGCAGCTGATCTTCCTTTGTATGGATATCCATCGTCAGCTTTGCAACACCTGAAAAATCCTTTGCCTTTTGGCTGACATCTTTGCTCGCGTTTGTCAAAGTCTCACTCAGCTTATCAAAAAAAGCCATTTTTCACATCTCCTTCTTTTTATTTTTATAACGATCACAGCCCCCATATGAGACTTTTTACTCAGAAAATTTTTCAAACTACCCTGATATTTAATCGTTACAAATTATATACTATCTATAGATTATACCCACTTATCCATTGATTTGCAACTTTTATCGTTACATTTCAGACCTCAGCCTGAAATGTAACGAATTTGGCGATACTTCGCATGCAAAATCGCCAAATTCATGTCTCATGTACATCTTTGGCACGTAGCCCGCAGTCAATACTGGCTACTGTGTGGAAAGTAACCTTTTATCCACAAACCATCTAAAAAACGGGTTATTTATTTACAAAATGGTTCACCATTATCTTGACAAAAGACATTTCACTTCTTATAATAAGCTCGTAAAAGCAATGACGAGAACAAGTAGTAAGGAGTAAACACCTACAGAAAGCAGCCGTTTGATGAGAGGCGCAGGCAGTACTTTTTATGAATACATCTCCAAGCTGCGCACCGAAATGGAACTTATATCATAAAACAGAGTAGGCTGCGACGGATCCCACCCGTTATTGTGGACAGATGTTGATGGATGTCTGATGGAGGCTGATCATGTAAATGATCGGTGAAAAAAGGTGGTAACGCGACAATCAATCGCCCTTTTTCGTGCAACGCACGGAGAAGGGTTTTTTTATTGCATCGTAACTGTTCAGTACCCTCACAGTTACGATGCAAAAATCCATGAAAATCGTCTTCGACGATGGGATTTTTGCACTCCTGAATCATGTTCTTACGGGTGCTGGACATCCAGTGGATGTCCGTTTAGCACCGACCGGAACGGAGTGTAGACCTACGCGGTTCCGCTCCGACCTGCTTTGAACAGTTACATTCCATCAAAAAAATATAAAAAAGAGAGGACAACACTATGACAATTTATGACGAACTGGTTGCACGTGGCCTGATCGCCCAGGTAACCGACGAAGCAGAGATCCGTGATCTGATCAACAATGGCAAAGCAACTTTTTATATCGGCTTTGACCCTACTGCAGACAGTCTTCATGTCGGACATTTCATGGCACTATGCCTGATGAAACGTCTGCAGATGGCAGGCAACAAGCCCATCGCCCTGATCGGCGGCGGAACCGCGATGATCGGAGACCCTTCAGGCCGTACAGATATGCGCCAGATGATGACCACAGAAACAATTGCACACAATGTAGAATGCTTCAAAAAACAGATGAGTCGTTTCATTGATTTTTCAGATGATAAGGCATTATTAGTAAACAATGCGGACTGGCTGATGGATCTGAACTACATTGAAGTCCTTCGTGAAGTAGGTGCACACTTCAGTGTTAATCGTATGCTTTCCCATGAGTGCTACAAGCAGCGTATGGAACGAGGTCTTACCTTCTTAGAGTTCAACTACATGATCATGCAGAGCTACGATTTCTTCGAATTATACCAGAAATACGGCTGTAACATGCAGTTTGGTGGTGATGACCAGTGGGCAAACATGCTCGGAGGTACAGAGCTGATCCGTCGCAAGCTTGGCAAAGATGCTTACGCCATGACGATCAATCTGCTTTTGAACTCTGAAGGAAAGAAAATGGGAAAAACACAGTCCGGTGCTGTATGGCTTGATCCGAATAAAACTTCTCCCTTTGATTTTTATCAGTACTGGAGAAACGTAGCTGATTCCGATGTGCTCAAGTGCATCCGCATGCTGACATTCCTTCCTTTAGAGCAGATCAACGAGATGGATCACTGGGAGGGCGCACAGCTCAATCAGGCAAAAGAAATCCTGGCTTTCGAGCTGACCAAGCTTGTTCACGGCGAGGAAGAAGCCAAGAAGGCTCAGGAAGGCGCCCGCGCACTGTTCTCTGGTGCCGGAGATACCGCAAATATGCCTACTGTCACTGTAAACGCAGATGATTTTGCAGAGCGTGACATGGACATCATGGCTGTACTCGTAAAAGCTGGTCTCTGTGACAGCCGTTCCGATGCACGCCGTGCAGTGCAGCAGGGTGGTGTCACTGTAGATGGTGAAAAAATCTCAGATATTGCTGTTTCCTACAAACTGGATGATTTCTCTGGTGATGGAAAGGTCGTAAAACGTGGCAAAAAGAAATTTGCAAAAGTGATTTCCGAATAGAAGAAAAAAAGAAGGTGCATATCCCATTACGAGATATGCACCTTTTTTAAGGCGACTAACGGATTTGAACCGATGATCAGGGAGTTGCAGTCCCACGCCTTACCACTTGGCTAAGTCGCCTTACTCAATACTTATTTATATTATCAAAAATCATTCCATCCGTCAACCCTAAAACAGCAAATTTACAAAACCCATGAGCATACCAAGCAAGCCTCCCAGCCATACAAGTGCATTTAACTCCTTCTTTGATATGGAAAGAATCATATTTTCCAGCTGTACGACATCATATCCAATGATTCGATCCTCCACTATTTTTTGCAAATTCAATGCTTTTATAAGCGAAGCCGATTTCTGATCAATAAAATATACATATTTATCCCATAAATAATCAATAACTTCCTTTTCATGCTCCTCAGCAAGCAATGCTAAATCACAGATTTTATAGTCACAAATTTCCATATATTTCTGGTCTATATAACCTCCAATCATCTCCGGTCCCTGTTTACGCAACATTTCTTTTGTATGAGCAACAATCTGAGGCTTTGCAGTAGCCAGTGGATTTTTTGCCAGTTTTGCCACAATCGGATTCATTTCATTTTGAACGGATGAAAGAGCATTTTCAATCAAATCATCCACAAGATTACTTTCCACCACGGCTCCTGTCACATAATCACCTATAGAATTTCGCAGTCTTGTTTCCAAAATATTTGCAGGATCTGATAAACCCTTCTGATCAAGAAATACCTCCAGAGAAATTGTTACCTGCTTCATTCGAACAATCAAATGATGAATATATCCAGCTACTTTCTCCTTAATCTTCGGATCACAAATTGCCTTCCTTATCGTTGCATCATCCAAAAGGTATTTTGAAATCACTTCACCAATCGCTTTTGCGATACGCTCCTTCTCCTTAGGAATCAATCCAGGTGTAAATGGAACATGGAAATGTCCAATGTAAATGGCACGATGCGGTCGAAACAGCATCTTGATCGCCAATGAATTTGTAATAAGTCCTATTAAACCTCCGATGAGCGGAGCTGTAATCCAAGCTAACTGCATATATTTCCTCTACTTCCGGTTTGCTTTTTTTGCAACCTTCTCCTTATACATTTGTTCATCTGCCAATCGAACATATTCCTCTAAGCAGTCACTTTTAACCGGATCAGATATCACTGATCCAATACTGACTGTCAATGGCACAGGAAATCTATTCTTTTTTGCTTTCTCATCTAATTCACGGCTGATATCTCTTTTCAACTGTTCTTCTCTAAGAGGACCAGTTGCCACTTGTAAAAGCACATATTCATCTCCGCCAATCCTTGCAGACAAAGAATCTTTATCACTGTATTTACGAATTGCCTGAGCGACAGACAAAATCGCAAAATCACCATATTCATGTCCAAATTTATCATTTATCTCTTTTAATCTGTCCAAATCGATAAAAAAGACATTTACTCTCTGTCCTCTTTGGTGTTTTTCTATAATAAACTCTTTTCCGAACTTCATGTATCCCATACGATTATAAAGACCGGTAACTGCATCATGAACATAAAGTCCTGAAAGTAACTGGTTCATATACTGTAGTTTTTCCTTTTTATGAAGGTTTTCTATCGCTCTTGTAAGCACTCCCATCACATCAAATAAATACTGCTGCTCCAGCAAATAAACAGCATTGCGAATCACAAAATAACCCACTGTATCCTGTCCAAAATGTAATGGTAAAAAAAGAAAATCCTGACCACCATTCTCGTAATCGAATATCGGAAAAATTCCTTCTATCATAGTCATTTCAATTTCATTTAAGCGTTTACCATTCTCATATGCAAATTGAATCTGCATTCTTGAGGGATAACCTTTATGTAAAAATCCTTCTTCATGAGACACATCATAAGTATCATTTACTTCTATCGCTTTTTTATAAGCATGGATTCGCTCATCCATAATCAGATACATTGCATCACATTTAAAAGATGATACGAACTTTGCAATACAATCCATGATATCAGGGATCGTCTGACAACTCTGCAGTTCATATTCAAGCAAAAGAACCATTTCCTGAAATTCCTGTGTCTGTATATCATACATCATTCGTTCTTTCAGATTTTTTCTCACATCAATCTCTGCATGATTTTTGCATCCACAACTCTCCCAGTAAAGAGGCTTTGACGATGTATAATTTAATCGAGGTATTTTTTCACCCTTCCATAATTGAAGAAATAAATCTGCACAAAAAACTCCTACATCCTCTCTGATATGACTTGCTGTAGTAATATTTGGATGATAGATACTGGCTTTATCAAAATTATCAAATCCTGTTACCTTAAAATCTTCTGGAACATGCAGTCCATGTTTTAAAGCCTCTTCCATAACACCTACTGCTATATTATCATTTGCACATATAATCGCATCTGGAAGTCTCTCATGCCTCTGATACAAGGTTTCAAAACCTTTCGTACCACAAATGTATTCATAGCTTTCATAATAGAAATCATCCTCATTATATGAAATTTGGTGTTCCTCCATGTACGCCTTCAAGCCTTCTAAACGTTTTTCATTCTCATAATTTCCGCGAGGTCCCATAACAAACCAATAGCTTTGACAGTGATGTTCCTGATGCATATGAGAAATCATCTCATACATCGCATGATAATTATCAATTCCAACATAATAACATCCTTCTATTTCACAACCTACTGAAATTAACGGGGTTCCAGAAGACTTTGCCCGCATGATCACTTCTTCACGGACATTTTTCATTAAAATATTATTCAAATCAAGGATAATACCATCAAATTTCTTGAAATCTGGTAAATTATAAATATTATACTCTCCAATGTTATACTCTCTATCCCAGCTCCAATTACCTGAACTACTAAAAATATAGAGATTTACCTCTTCTTCAATCTCATGCACTCTTTGCAAAATACCAGATGGCCAGGCAAATGTAAAACACCGTTTCCATTCATCCATGATCAATGCTATTTTTCTCATAGCTTATCCCCTATAAAAGTATATAATAATTACATTTATTATATCGTGACAAAACCAGTCACGATCAACACTCATTACGAGTCAATCATTCGCACATATTGACTTACTTGCACTCATTATATCATCCATTATAATAAATTGCATTAAAAAAGAGAATGAATCCTAATAAAACTCATTCTCTCTTTAGAGGCGACTAACGGATTTGAACCGATGATCAGGGAGTTGCAGTCCCACGCCTTACCACTTGGCTAAGTCGCCATATAATATAAATCAATGACCCCAACGGGAATCGAACCCGTGTTACCGCCGTGAAAGGGCGATGTCTTAACCGCTTGACCATGGGGCCGCATATTTCGTCAACAGTATGACATTCAAATATCTTTATATAAAAAAACTCCCCGAGTAGGGCTCGAACCTACAACAACTCGGTTAACAGCCGAGTGCTCTACCATTGAGCTATCGAGGATTACTTTAGAAAGTAATATACCTTCAAAACTTCACACAGATCTTTACAAACACCAAGGAAGTCCGATTCACTTCGTTCATCGAACGACCAAACGACTTTTTCCATTTCTTTACTTCCGAAAAATGGTCACCTCAACTACGCT
>JALFNQ010000019.1 GCA_022773965.1 Lachnospiraceae bacterium | reverse complement strand
GCCGCCGTAGAACTGCTATTATTATTTCCGGTAGTCGAACCACCCAGCATCGTGACCGAAGTCAGACCTGCATTTCCTGCAAAAGCTGCGCTGTCGATCACCGTCACATCATAGCCTGTCGCAGTCGTTGTCCCTGATGTGCCGGAACCTGAGCTGGAACTGGTGCCTGAGCCGACCTCAATACGCAAAGGAACTGTCAGCGCGGTAGCTGTTCCCCTGTATTCTTTGATCGTGGCAGTATTACCACTCGTTATATAAACAAATCCATTATCGGTCACACCGTCACCATCTGTGTCTTTTTCCGTGCCATTCGCTGACGATGCACCATACAGCACAGCGTCCTCCTGTACCACTGCCGCCTGCGCGTTCAAAGGTATCTGGGGCACAGCCATCACTGCTGATATCATCATCGCTGTCAGTGCTGCTATCCATTTTCTCTTCATTTTTCGTTCTCCTATATCTATGCATCGACCTTTTGTCTGTGATTTCGCAAAGATCAAAGCAGTCATAAAGACATTATAATTCTTTAGACCAGCAAATTCAAGTTCTTGCCGACAGATTCCGATGGAAGGTTCGTGCTTTTCACAGTCTCCTGCACAGCCTCCTGCTTCGGGCTCTCGCGGTTTACCTGATTTCTTAATTTCTTCATCAATCGGCCCATGCCGGAAAGGTAATCCTCATTTCCAAACACCTTTGAGACCTGCCTGGTAGTTGCCTTTTTCAACTCACTTTTATCAATTTTCACCGTTCCGTCACTCTTTACCTGAATACCGATCTCTTCCAGCGAGCTGCCATATTCCTTCATCAAGGCTTTCATATTTTTTCCGGTGCGGCGGATATCCGAGCTGTCAGACTCCATCGCCGAACTGACTGCATTGTTATAGACATCCAAATAAGATGTAACCGCATTGTAGATCGATTTTGTATCATTCTCGTCCTCGCTATCAAAATCCAGCTGCTCCAGTCTGTCCAACGCGCGCACCATCGCCTTGCGATCTGCACCCATGACATCATGATTGGAGCTGCAGGCTCGAAAGCTTTGGTCTTTGTAGCCCGGATTTCCTGCATATGCCCGATTTAACATACTTGATGCACTGATCACCATACTCATACCATGACCTCCCTGTACATATAAAAAATATCCTATTTATTGTTATCGGCATTTTTCCCCAAATAATAAAGACAAAAACTGCCACCGCTTCAAGCGATGACAGTAATCATCTTTCTGAAAAACAGTCTCATATCATTTCGTCCATTGAACTCTTTTTTGAATTTCAAGATTCAATTGCTCTTCATAAGCCTTTCTATCCACGTTTGCCTCATAATTGCTCATGTAAAGCTTCCAGTTTCTCTCAAATTCATCTTCTCCCGACATGATGATCCTTGGCAGCCATCGGCGTTTGAGCATCTCCATGTTTTTTTCAGCGATACCGTAGGCACTGTCTGAGGGCCAGTCTGCCGTACAGGAATACAGGGGATACCACGGCTCTCCTTCCTGTTCCTCCCCGAGAAACTCCCCCCAGGTACGATATCCGTATGCATCCAGAATCTTTTTATCATAGTCAGACAACCGGTCATAATATTCCCCCGGCTGTTCGGAAGGATGCACCGTATTGATCCCATCTGAGAGCATTCCCTCATATGCCGGAAAAAATGGATAGGAACATACATTTTCCTTCAGATAATCATCATCTGCCCAGGATGCCCGCTGTGCAGCCGTTCGGTAAAAGCAGCCGTTTTCATCTACTCCATAGTCGATCCCCTCTTCGCCCCAGTTGCGCAGTACCATGACTTCCGGCGAAAGCAGATCGTTTAAAAACTGGAGGGCGCCTTCCACATCCTCACAATCAACAGAAATTCCGATTCCATCCGCCACGTTCAGATTTTCTTCCCGACAATTGTAGTTCCCCTTGATTCCTTCATCCGCTGTGATCGGAAACGGTACATAGGTGCACTCCTCTTTTCCATTGGCATACAGATTGTTCTGCGCAGTCATAAACTGCCAGTACTGGTCCACCATTCCAAGAACACTTCCCGTTGACAGCTTGTCCAGATACTGCTGAAAGGATAATGTAAATGTCTCCGGGTCTATGACTCCGCAGTCATACATCTCACTCAATTTCCGGTAGTACTGCTTTGCCTCCGGTATCGTATCATAGACAGACGATTTTTGCGTGACGGGATCTACGATCGCACACCCATCATTCGGATAGCCTGCCAGAAACATCGGCGGGTTTTCCAGACAAAAGTACCGCCAGTCATCACACAGGATCGCAAAGCCGGTATTTTTTTCTCCGTCTGTCTCAGGATGCGCCTGTAAATAATCCCGGATCACCTCAAAATATTCATCCAGCGTTTGCAGTTTCGGATAACCCGCCCATTCCAGCACCCGCTTCTGAATCCAGAATGCCTCACCGGAATTGATCGTCGCGGTATTTTTCCCCTGTATGACGCCAAAGGGCGGAATATAGTAAATATGTCCATCTGACCGGTACAGAGCAGTTCTCCGGCTCTCATTGAGATATTCTTTCAAATACGGATAATCATCCAGATATCCTTCCAGCGGAACCAGTGCTCCTGCCTGGATCAGCTGATCCGTCGCATCCGATCCGTTGATAAAATCAGGGTACTCTCCCCTCTGGATCATGCTCGCCACACTCTCGGATGCCGTCTGTCCGGTCAGCCATTCCACATTGGCCTTCGCCCCCGTGATCTGCGCGATCTTCGTTTTGATCCGATTATCAGCGCTGGTTGTCATATCTGCCTGCACGGCAAAAAATGCAGTAAACTCTTTCACCTGTTTCTCCGGTGTCCTTACACATATACCACTCATTACACCCAGCAAAACAGCGATAGCTGCTGCCATACATATCCTTGTCTTCTTCATAAGTATCCCTGACTTTCCCTAATATTAGTTCTTATCTTTCTGACTGTGATAGATGCGGTACTGATTCGGTGTCATCTGATACGTCTGGACGAATTTATTGATAAAATATTCCGCCTTTCCAAAACCAACCGCCTCTGCGATGGCATAGATCCTCATATCTGTATTCACCAGCAGATCCTCCGCTTTTTTCATCCGCAGATTATTTAAATACTCCCGAAAAACAATGCCATACTTTTTCTTATAGATCTGCCCCAGGTAGACGCTATTGATATAAAACATCTCGCCCAGCGATTTTAAACTGATCTTTTCCGTATAGTGGTTCTGCACGTATTCGTCCACCCTGTCCAGAATCTTTTTTGACTCTTTATTTCGTACCTGTGCCAGATACCCTGCATAATCCTCAAAAAAGTTTGTGATCTCCTCCGAATTTCCACTGAAAACCAGTTTGTTGAAGGATTCTTTTCCTATGTACTCCACAATCTCCTGTTGATTTGTCTCATCGTCAAACTGCTCCGCCATTTTCATCAGGCGAAACAAAATATGATAAATGTTGGCGTTGACCATCTCCATATTGATATCGCTGCCACGGAGCCGGTCAAAGATCAATCCGCTGCAGCGTTCAATCTCTTCTCTTTGATTTTGCTCCACTGCCTCAAGCAGCTGATCGATCTCACTCTCACTGATTGCAAAGACCGCCTTCCGATGCCCCATTTCCTCATAGTGCGTCACCTGACCATTTGCTCCTGTCAGTCCATGCAGGCATCTGGCAACCCGTATGGAATAAAAGGATTCCGACAGCTGCTCCAGACTGCCACAGGTCTGTCCGGAATACACCTGAACAGCGTAATTAAAATGCCTTGTGACCCGTTCCAACAGATGATCCAGATACTCGTTTTCATCCATATGCATTTTTTCATAAATTGCTTCCGTCAGCAGAATACCAACGCCAAAAATATCTTCCCCGGAAAGGTCAAGGGAGAGCACATGAAAGGGATTGCTTTCCAGTAATCTGTACATATACTGCGCAAGCTGTTTTTGCTGCTCCATGCGTTCTTCACGCGGAAGCTGCCCAAATCCGTTTTGTGTCTCATCAAATTCAAAGCTGACATACTTCCACGTCGTACCCTCATCCAGATATTTTTCTACCTGTATCAGATTCTCTTTTGAAAACTTTCCTGTCAGGATCCTGGAAATATGAAATTCATATTTTTCCCGCTCACTGCGCGCTTCCTTGGAATATTCCCTGCTCACATTCTCCAATACCCTGAGCAGATCTTCTTTTCCGATGGGTTTTAACAGATAATCTGCCACCTGTAGCCGGAGTGCTTCCCTCACATAGTCAAAATCCGCATATCCGGTCAGGATCACAAAATGCACCTGCCGTGTAATTTTTTTCCTTGCCTGCTCGATCAACTCGATACCGGTCATCTCCGGCATGCGGATATCCGCAAACACCAGTTCCAGATCACTGTTCGCCTCCAACAGCTTCAGCGCCTCTGTCCCGTTTTCCGCCTCCGCTGCAATCTCATAGCCATACTGATTCCAGTTGATCAGCTGTCGCATACCAGACCGAATAAACTGTTCATCATCCACCAATAATACCTTGATCATTTTCCTGTCCGCTGTCTCCTCTCCTTTTCGGCAGCTGAATACAAACTTCTGTGCCCTCGTGCTGCGTGCTGCTGATATCGATCTGCACACCCTCTCCGTAATACTGTTTCATTCGGACAACCGCATTCATAATTCCGATACTTTTTTCTGCCTTTTTTAAATATTCAATATCCGCCTGTTCCACCAGACATCTGAGCTGATTTAGCTCATCCTCACACATTCCGCTTCCCCGGTCCATGATTTCAATATAAAGACACGTATCATCCCCCGATACCATAACCGTGATGGAGCCGCCTGTCGCACTTTTTTCTATGCCGTGTACACAGGAATTTTCCACAAATGTAGTGATGATAAATTTCGGTATCTGTTGATTTTTGCAATCCTCCTGCACATACAAAAAATATTCCAGCCTGTCTCCAAAACGGTACTTTTGAATTTCCAGATAGCGCTCCACATTTTTACACTCCTCCTCAATGGGAATGAAATCCTTATTCCACTGGATATTTTTGCGCATCAGCATCGCAAAATCCTCGAGGATCTTCGCCGTCTCCGTCTCCTGCTTCAAAACACTGTGCATTCGGATACTCTCCAGTGCGTTAAAGACAAAATGCGGATTCAGCTGACTCTGCAGCGCATTCAGCTCAGCCTGTTTTTTTGCAATTTCCAGATTCTGCGCACGCTCCTTGTTTTTAAAGACCACCTCGATCAGCTCCTTGATCCGCACGACCATCAGGTTATAGCTGTGGAGCATCTGACCGATCTCATCCGTTCCCTCCTCGATCGGCATGATCTCATACACGCCATCCTTCATATGCTCCAGATATTTCTGTGTGGCAGCCACCCTGTCATACAGTGATCTGTACAGCAAATACACAAACGTAATAGGCAAAATGAGATTAAACATATATAAAAAGAGTAGCGCCGATTTCTGTTTTCCCAGAAGATAACCCATAGAGCTACGATCCTCTGTCAGATAGATCGTGAGCTTCTGGCCACAGACCTGAAGATCCCGCTGCACAGAATAACCCTTTGGCTCATAAGCAGACAAGGGCAGAAACTCCTTCTTTGCGCCATTCTTGTCCAGTGTAGAAAACAAGATCTTGTCATCACAGCACACGTAACCATCCACCGTACCACAGATCAGCTGCAATTTATCCAGCATCACCTGATAGTCCAGATCCAGCATCATCAGGCTGTCTTTTTCACAGCCACTCATCCTCCTCATCACAGCGATCCGTCTGCCCTTCTCCACATATCCCAGAGACTCTTTGCCATCTTCATAATAACAGTACAGCCATGTATTTTTTCCCGTTTTTGCAAACTCCTGATTCCAGCAGCTATGCTCCATATCCTTTTGCTTGACAAAATAATTTCCATTCAGGATCGTATCATTTGCTGTGCAGATCACAATATCATTTGCCGACTGAACGGTAAAATAATACTGGATCGCTTTGCTGTCCATCAGTCGTACATAGGCGTCATAATATTCAGACTCATTGTGATACTCCCGACTCAAAAAGCGGTTCAGCTTATCATTGCGGTCAATGTAATCCGCAATCGAGATCTGCTGGTTGATGCTGTCATACAGCTCGCTTTCCATATTATCTGCCATGCGCTCCAGCTCCTGCTGCTGTTCTCTGTCAAATCCTTTCTTCACGCTTACAAAAATGTAACTGTTCGTTGTGAGTAAAGGAATCAGTACACAGACTACCAGCAGGATCACGATTTTTTTTCTCAGCGTAATGCAGTTTATTTTCATGAGAATTTTCATGTCCCATTCCTCCTACTCCTATTTTAATGGATTCCATCAGAAATGAACAGCACTTTTATTTCTTTGCCGGTGAACGATATTTTTGCGGATAAAGCCTTCCCCATTAAAAACATACGCCGCAAGGCTCATATAGAAAAATACAGAACAGACATTCCATCTGTTCTGTACTTTCTTATTTGTTACACTTTATTTTACTTTGTATTTCATCTTAACTGTCTTGGTTTTTCCGTTGTTGAGTGTAACCTGGATGGTAATGGTTGCTGTTCCTGCTTTCTTTGCAACTACTTTACCATTCTTGTTTACAGTTGCCACGCTCTTCTTTGAAGATGTATAGGTAATCTTCTTTACATTATCCATATCCAGCTTCTTGCTGAGCTTTGCGGTACTTGCTTTTCCGGCTTTCAGCGTTGCGCTGGTCTTTGCCGGTTCAACGGTCTTCAAGATTTCTTTTGTAACCTTTGCAGCTTCTTTTGCATCGATCAGTGTGTAGTCCTTTCCTTCCGGTAAAACAACGCTGACATTGCCCTTTGCGGTAACCTTTACCTGTTTTGCATCCACAAGAACAGCTTTTCCGGTCTTTGCGTCTTTGACTACTACGGTCAGCTTCGCGCCTGCTACCAGATCATCCGCACTGACTGTTACAGAGTATTTCTCCTTACCATCTGCTCCGGTCACGGATGTTGTGATGGCTACATTTTCAGATCCGGCTGCTTCCTTGATCTGTTGTACAACTGCTGCTGAAATCGTTCCCTTGGTTCCCTCTTTAGTCTCAGTTCCCTTTCTGGTCACTTCAGCTGCTGCCTCTGCCACATTACCCTTGGCATCTTTTTCTACAGTAACGGTTACTGTGGTATTCTTTGCTGCGCCTGCAATCGTTGATACTTCTGTTGATCCGGTTACTTTTCCGTCTGCATCCTTCTTTGTAGTAACGGTTGTCTCTACCTCTTTACCAGACTCGTTGGTAGTAGTCTCAGTCTTGGTTTCGGTAGTAGTGCCACCGGGGTTGGTTGTAGTTGCAGAATCGTTCTTGTCGCCTGCTGAGCTGTCCGGTGTAGAGGATGAACCTGAGCCGGAGCCACTACCACCAGTGCCGCTTCCGCCTGCGCCAGCGTTTCCAGAACCACCTTCACCAGCATCGCCAGAACCGCCTTCACCAGTGCCACCTTCACTCTTTTCTGTGAACAGGTAGTAGTCTACATTCATGATGTTTTCGTCAGTTCCCTTGAACACAAGGAATACATTTCTCGTTCCGGTCACATTTGTAACCGCTGTGGTCACCATCTGATAGGTCTTATCTGAGCCTGTTGCGGGCACGTTAGCAGTTCCGATCAATTCGCCCTCGGGGCTATCTAAACGGATCTCGATGCTGCCGCCCTTTTCAGATGCTGCATACACCTTAAATTCCTTTGCTCCCTTTGAGCCAAAGTCCACATCTGCAACAGATGTCCAGTCACCATCCTGAAGATCAGTCAGGTTTCTGTTATAATCCTTAAACAGTTTTCCTTCCTCTGCGCAGTCTTCGGTCTTGATACCCTTATTCCATGCAATTGTTTCTGCATCGATCCGCTCATACGGATTTACGGTCTTTAACTGCTCAATTCCGGCATATGTTCCCTTGATCGGTTTGATCGTGCCATCGGAGTTGAACTCGATGTTATCAATGTGTGTGGAACGATAACCTTTCGCCTTATCCAATTCCTTTGCTACAGTCTGGGCATGGTAAATAAAATAGGTCTGTCCATTAAATACAAAGGTGGCATGATGGTTGTTGCCGCCTACGCCAAACCAAACCTGCGGGTTCTCAAAAATCTCTCCTGCATACGTGTAGGGTCCCATCGGGTTATCACTGACCATATAACAGATTGTTCCGAAGCCCGGATAACCATCTCCGTGAGGACCTGTAAAGTTTGAACAGTAGGAATAATAATACTTCCTGTTTCTCTTGAAAATACCACTGTCCTCAAACATGCACGGTGCATCAATTAATTTTGCCTCACCATCAATACTGATCATGTCAGCACCAAGCTTTGCTACTCTCGCTGACTTCGGATGAAGCTGCTGTCCGTCCGGTACTCCGCCACCAAAGTAAATATAAGCACTACCATCATCGTCTACCAGCACTGCCGGGTCAAAGCACCATACGACACCCTGACATCCCGGAGTCTGTCCTGTGATCAACGCTTTTCCGATCGGGTCTTTCCACGGTCCTAAAGGAGTATCTGCCTCCAACACACCGATTCCGGATGCATCGTTTGCAAAATAAAGGAAAAATTTGTCCTTACCGTTTACTTTATTGTAAGCAATTGCCGGTGCCCATGCATGGCTTGCCCATTTTGCCGCGCCGTTTTCACCTGCCACTGCAATAGAACCATGATCTGTCCAGTTGAGCATGTCATCAGAAGAAACCACACGAAGAGTCTTAATATATCCGAAACTATTATCCTTCAGATTTCCATCCGCATCATACTCATAATCGTCTGCGGTCATGTACACATAAACTCTGCCTTTGTACACGATCGCATATGGATCTGCACCCAGCTCCTGTGTCATGATCGGATTGCCATAGCCTAATTTCTTTGCAATTGCTCCCGTATCCAGATATTTCATGGTCATGTTCACTGCACACTTTGTTACATCGTACTCTGACTTTCCACCATCAACCATGATATAATCTGTCTTTATGCTGACATTTTTATCCTTGTCCGCATAATTTTTCACCTTTAATTTCAGTGTTGCAAACAGCCTATCCTCTGCTGCAAAGGAAACATCACTTCCACTCACGCTAAGTGTCAGTCTGCCATTCTTATAGGAATAGCCTGTTTCTCCCTTGATCGCTGCCTTGTTGAAAACAACGTCCTCCACTGTCAGACCATCTGGGATAGCAACAGATGCCTTCAGAGATGTATGCTTTCCACTTGCCAGTTCATCCAGGCATAACTTTGCCTCGTATTCGGTATTAACAACGCCCAGCACCTCAGCTTTTCCGGTCATGGATGCAGCCATTGCGCTTCCCTCTGACTGGCTCGCTCCGGTAATCTCATCAGAAACACGGAAATAGTCAAAGTCTACATAACCGCCGGAAGATTTGGTGGCATAGTTGAAGATCGCAAATCTGCTTCCCATAAAGTGTGTTAACTCATAAGAGAGATGAATCGTATCTCCAAGCTTTGTCCAGTTTGCTCCGTCAAAGCTGTAATAGAAGGTTACAGTATCGTTCTGTCCACCGTTTACGCCTGCAAAATTGAAATCTTCCTTTAAGTAAATAATATTGCTTGCGCAGTCTACAGTCTCAATTACCTGCGGATCATCTTCTTTCTTTGTGGAATTTGAAGTCGCATCCACCATGATAAGCTTCGTTCCGCTGCTCTCCTTCTTCGCTGCAATATATCCGTAATTATAGGAGAATGATGCCAGACCTGCCACATCTCCGACTTTCATATTAGAAATATCCATCTTGATCTTACCGGAGCAGGTCGGTCCGTAGGTTCTTTGTGTCAGTGTATTCCGCGCATTGAGAATACTTGACACCTTGTCACCTGTCGTCAGTCTCAGCCAGCCACTGCGGTCGGTCAGTGACCAGTTGTTATTGTTCGGATTGTGGTTCCACTGCCATACCAGATCCAGGTTAGAGCCATTGTAGTCGTTTTCTCCCGACTCCTCGACCTTTTTATCAGGAACCGTCTCAATCATGGAGACATTGTCCACATAAAAGTCCATCAGATCATTTTCCGCTGTCGGATCCTGAGTCCACGGTGTCTCAAAGAACAGATAGTTCTCTGTAGTGATAGCATCATCCGGCATCGTATAGGTTGCCTCCAGCTTTGTCCATTCACCCTTCTTTGCTGTTATGCTTCCTAAAACAGTACGATATCTGTAGTCAGGTCCATTCTGGATTGTAGCATTAAATGTCTTTTTATCAACACCTTCATTATACTTGATATAGGCAGTGATCGTATAGATATTGCCCGGTGTCAGCTTATTGCTCAGATCCTGTGACGGTCCCTGTGCACAAGCAGTACGATTCGTTGTCTTAACACTGTAAGTTCCGTCCTGTTTCTCTTCACTTGACTGCAAAATCGTTCCATTTTCACAGCCAGTCCAACCAGTCGTGCCATTTTCGAAAGAACCGTTTTTAATCATATTATCAGACGTCGTTGTCATCGAAAAATCGTCCAGATAATAATTCATATAATCACTTCCAGCGCTCGGATTTGCACTCCAGGGATTTTCTACAAAAATATAATTGTTATTCTCATCAAACGGATATTTTTCACTCTTATCGTGTACCGTATACGTTCCACTGAAAGTTGTCCATTGGTTTTTAGTTGCTTCGATGGTAACAACATTCTCACGATAGTTATAGTCTGTACCGTTCTGGATCGTGACATAAAACTTCTTGGTATCCGGTCCGGTCGTATATTTCAGCTTACCGGAGATTGTATAAGTCTTGCCCCATTTCAGTTTTCCGCTGATATTCTGACAGGCACCTGCTCCAGTAGACTTACGATCTGAAACATAGAGTGCATAATTCCCAGTTGCACCATCCGCATCTGTCACTGCTGTCAGTGTCGCACCGTCATTCTCGCCCGGAGTAACAATCCAACCATCTCTAGCTCCGCTTTCAATGTCACCGTTTGTGATCAACTCAATCAGGCTGTCATCTGCCACGGGAATATCTGTTCCCGGATCTGTTCCCGGCGTATCTCCACTATCTACAACCTTTTCGTAGGTGATGGAAATATCATCCAGATAGTAGTCCATCAGGTCAGTGTTCGCATTTGCTAGATTCGCATATGGCGTTTCGATGAAGAAATAATTTTTTGAATTGCTGAACGGGAAAACCTGTGACTTATCCCACGGAAGTGCCCAGTCATCTGCCGTATATTCAAACTCAAACTCGTTCCATTCGCCTTTTGCCGCAGTAACTGATCCAACAGACGGGCGATGATTGTACGTATCTCCATTCTGGAAACGAACAATAAATTCTTTCGTATCCGGTCCGCTCGTATACTTTATCTTACCTTTTACCTTGTATGTCGTACCTTTCTTTATTCTCCCAGTAAGATCATACATTGCACTGGCAGATGTATTTTTCCGCCCACTGACCTTTAATACCTTATTTCCATTGCCTTCTGTCTCGACAGAAATTACAGCCTTATCTGCTGCTTCGAACGCCTGCCAGCCAGTCGTCCCCTTGTCACCCTCAAAATCACCGTTTGCGATCAGCTCTACGGTTTCTGTGGTAGTTGCATCATCTGATAACAATTCCGCACCAAGATTACCGATAGAGTCTTCTTCAACAACAGAAGCCGTTGCAGCACTTGCGGTGTTCTCAAATACTCTGTGCTCAGCATCATTATAGAATTCATCAGACTTTACCAGTGTTTTTTCTTCACTGCCCGTCACCGGAAGATTCATTACGTCTTCTACCGTCTTTCCATCCCCATTCTTGCCGAGCATCGGCCATCCATCTTTCCATGTACAGTCTGTCAGCACGGGAGTTCTTCCGACTGCGCCATGATCCTGGAATAAAAATCCGTACCAGCCTCCGTCAGCGGTATCGATCACTCCGCCCTGTGCAACACCGGCGGTCACACCATTATTAGAAAATGCTGCATCCAGAATGACCTTGCTCTCCCACTCGGTGCTCGGGAACGTCTTGCTTCTATGGCATACTTCGGTACGCCCCATGCCCTGCGGCCAGCAGATATTGAACACATAATAATAGCCATCTTTTTTCATGATATGTGTTCCCTCGTAGCCGAGGTTCTTAGGTCCTACCTTTACGCACTCGCCCGGACCATCTGTCTCAAACAGTGTGCCACTTTGTCCGCCTTTCAGCACACCAGTAAGATCCGACTTCATTTCTACATACTGAATCTTTCTTGATCCATATACAATATAAACCTTGCCATTGTCATCATCAAAGAACAACGCCAGATCATGATATTTTTCATCCAGAGTCGTCCGTGTCCATGATCCGTTCTCAATATCATCTGTGGTAAATATGTATGTTTTGCCAGTCGTATTAGAAGCAAATGCCACATAATAAATGCCATTATGATACTGAAGGCTTGCCGCCCACTGACCATCTCCGTACATAGATGCGCCATTGCGCAGTGACATCTCATCACCTGTGCCAAGAACGTCATAGACATAATTGACAATCTCCCAGTTCACCAGATCGGTTGATTTCATGATCGGACATCCCGGTGACAAATGCATGGTCGTACTCACCATGTAGTATGCATCGCCTACCCTGATCATATCAATATCCGGCACATCCGAATAAATGACCGGATTTGTGAAGGTACTGTTCTCCTGCACAGAAGAAGTACCTGCGTTTACATCCATTGGAACCATTGATAGTGCCAATGTAGATGCAAGAATCATGGAACACACTCGTTTCCAACCTTTTTTCTTTGCGCTTTTCACAAAAAAGACCCCTTTCTTTTTGAGATTATTGACATTTCGCGCGTTCAATAACCCCCCATTATTTTACCCAATGTTAGTTTCGCACAAAAATGGCGCATTTTCACTCCCAAAAAGTATAGGTCTTTTTCACATTCCGGTATTTCTCTTTACTTTTTTACATTTTTTACAATCTTAATTTACCTGAATGATTCACAGACTAAGGCTCTCGGCATAGGCATATGATATGATCCCTTTGCGTGGGGTATTTACATACGCCTGTTCTGAATGCATATATGTTACAATCTCATCCTTGTTCATTTTTCCAAATTTTTGTATCACCAAATCCAGTATATTCTTTTCATCGCCAGATAGTTCTTCATACTGCACATTCTCCGATTTTCTGAAGCGATAGGCACTACCGTCACCCATATCAATTTCCTCATAATTGATGCCATTTAAATTTTGAATGTATGACTTTACTTCCAATTGCTCTCAATTCTTTCTTTTGTATTCAATAGACATTCCTTTCCATTAAAATACGTGGTATCATTTGATACTTTCGCTTTAAGCACATATTACAGTGATGTCAACATATTTCTATGTACATTACAATCAAGTAAACGCTCCATTATGAGTACCTACCACATGTGACAATAGTTTGAGATAATAGCTCCAAACACTACAAGTATAAAAAGTTAAGTACTCAACTTTTTGCACTTGGCTACAAGGAGGCTATATATCATGAAATCTCAAACAAGTTTAATCGCATCCCAGTGCCGGCTCCAACAGTGGGCCAAACAGATCCGCGACTGTCAGAACCGCCCGGCTGATATGCATAAAATGAGTTTAAATTAATTCGCAAAGAGACCTATCATACCTGTAAATTACAGTATATGATAGGTCTTTACTTACGTTACTTCTATTAGGTATGGCTTCAGCTTTTCTACTAGCACATGTACTTTTGTCCCCGGAGCAGAAGCGGAGGGGAGCTTGCCGTTATTGATTTTATCCAACTTCTTGGCATTCGCAATGGCTGCATTCATATAAGGGAACAGTATCTGGTACATATCGGCACGATTCTTTTCGTATGCGCCAAGTGCTTGCGCAGAGAGGATTTCGGTGAGTTTGGGCCAATAGGAGCTTCTATGAAGATCAGACTGCATATAGCTGAAATGGAGAAGAAACCATAATTCGATACACTGGTTTGACCAGATCGCATGATAGGTGGTTTCTTCGGTTGATTCGGACACGCAAAGTTCAGCGGTTTTATTGATATGTTCAGCTGGGAAGTCATCCGTATCATAAACAATCCACACATGCTTATAACCGTTGGCTGATGCCAAGACCAGCTGCTTTGCCTTTTGAAAAAGGTTTAAAGTGCTATCTCCGGCACCGTAAATGCTCAATTGGATTCTGTCCGGATATGCGCTGTTGATGATATCTTTCATTGCTCCAAAGTAAGCTGGTTCTGTCTCCGTTCCTTCTGTAATGATCAGATGATACTCCGGCTGAATCTTTTTTGGTTTATCCCGTCTGGCTTTCATCCAGCTTTTGTCAAGATCACTTTTCTTGGGAGGTTTTAGACTCATGCAAAGTCACCTCCCAGCATATTGGAAAGATACGGATCTGCTCCATAGCGACCTTCCAAATATTGCTTGTCGTAGGCAGCGGTATTCTTTATTCTGTCATTGTCTTCACCACGAATTTCGTGAAGAGAGTAGATCTCACTTTCATGGGAATTATTTTCTGCCGCAAACCAGATCTCATCACGACGGAATACGGTGTTTTTTAAGGTGTACATGTCGTGAGAGGTAAACAAAAGCTGTGCACCATGCTGGTTGATTTCTTTATTCTTGAACAGAGAAATGACATAGCGAAGGAGCTTCGGATGAAGTTTGGCATCCAGTTCGTCTATGATAACCAGACGGCCTTCATGAAGAGCGAGCAGGATTACCGGAAGTGCGGCAATCAGCTTCCGTGTACCATCCGATTCCTCTGAAAAAGGCAATTCGTATTCACGAGAACCAAGAATCCTTTTCATAAAAAGCTGATAGCTGTCTTCATCGTAACGGTAATCTGTAATATCAATATCCATATCATTAAGAGCACGAATGAACAGATCCTTGTTTGAAGCATCCTTTGCAAGCATGATCTGATGCTCTACCATAGGATTGGCATAACTTCGGATGATACAACTTTCAAACCATGTCATGACTTCGCTGATGACCGGAATGTCATAGTTGATGCCAAGGAATGAAAGATACGGCATCTTTGGATTTACGCTTGTATTGATGCTCTTTTTGTTTATACTATAGCCAAGAGAGATTTTATCTGGTTCTCGCTCAAAAATCATTGCGGATTTCTTGCCGGTGATTGTTTTGCGGTAAAGCGATTCTGAAATTACCTCATCTTTCTTTAGTGCGATATAGTAGCAGTATTCGTTCTTGCTGATCCGAAAGAACATACGAAACCTCGTAGGCTCGTTTGCAGATATCTCATCGAAGAGGAATGGAACAGCATCAACTTTTTGCTGGAGAATGAGATTCTGGCGGGTCTTCTCCAATTCATCTACTGGCTTTACGATAGTAGATATCACACACGAAAGGGCCTGAAGCAGATTGGACTTGCCGCCTCCATTCGGTCCATATATGACGCTGACCGGAAGAAGGTCTGCCGCTTTCTCTTCTGTAATTAATGTCTCATTGAATTCAGGAAGCGTAGCTGCCTGAAAATCTAATGTGGTTTCTCCCTTGTAGGACTTAAAATTCTCAAATGAAAATTGGCATAACATGTTTTTTGCGCCCCTTTCCTGATGATATTATATGATAATAAAAGGAAAAATACAAGTTATATAATACAAATAAGAACAATAATTTACGAAAACAATATATAAAACGAGAGAAAATGAAGAAACGGTATAGAGATTCTATACCGGTGCAACTCCTGAGTTTTTAAAAACACTGATTGGTGTGGCTGGCTATGCTGAATGTAAGCTGGTGAAACAGGAACCACAGGCCACATAAGTGGGCTTACATTTGCCAAGATACTCATAATGGAGCGTTTACACAATCAAAAAAGGCATGTCTTGCAATGATCTTACATCATCAGACATACCTCTTTTTCATTTTCTTTATCAGCTCTCACCCGTAATCTCATCGGAAACACGGAAATAATCAAAGTCTACATAGCCGCCGACAGATTTGGTGGCATAGTTGAAAAGCGCAAATCTGCTTCCCATAAAGTGTGTCAATTCATAGCTAAGCTGTATTGTATTTCCCAGCTTTGTCCAGCAGCTTCCGTCATAGCTGTAATAGAAGCTCACCGTATCCTTATTGGCTCCGTCTGCCTCTCCTGCAAAATTGAAATCTTCCTTTAAGTATACGATACTGCCTGTACAGTCTGCCGCAGCGATCACCTGCGGATCATCTTTTTCCTTTGCAGCATTGGAGGATGCATCCACCATGACAAGCCTGATACCGCTGCTTTCTTTTGTCACTGCAAGATAGCCATAATTGTAAGAAAATGCTGCCAGACCTGCCACATCCCCAATGTTCATATTGGAAACATCCATCTTGATCTCACCGGAGCAGGTGGGACCATAAGTTCTCTGTGTGAGCGTATTTCTCGCATGCAGAATACCTGATGCTTTCTCGCCAGTAGTCAGTCTCAACCATCCCCTACGCGCAGTCAGTGACCAGTTATCATTGTCCGGATTGTGATTCCACTGCCAAACCAGATCTAGCTTTACTTCCTTGCCATCGTCCTGCCCTGGATGCCCCGTGCTCTGATCTGTATCAGAAGCGACCTTTGACACACTGGCATCATCGATATCAAACTCATCTGATTTTATGATTGGCTTTGCCTCACTTTCCGCAGCGGGAAGGTTCATCACTGCTTCCACCGTCCTGCCGTCCCCGTCCTTACCGAGCATTGGCCAGCCGTCCTTCCACGTACAGTCAGTCAGCACCGGGGTTCGTCCGACTGCACCGTGATCCTGGAATAAAAAACCGTACCATTTCCCGTCAACGGTATCTATCACACCGCCCTGTGCGACACCGGCAGAGACACCGTTATTGTCAAACTGTGCATCCAGTATCACCCTGCTCTCCCATGCGCTACCCGGAAAAGTCGTGCTTCTGTGGCATACCTCTATGCGTTCCTTTCCCTTTGGCCAGCAGATATTGAACACATAATAGTAACCGTCTTTTTTCATAACATGGGTTCCCTCATAACCCAGATGATTCTCTCCAACTGTGATACACTCGCCCGGCGCATCCGTCTGAAACAATGTGCCCTGTCTGCCACCTTCCAGTGCACCGCTGAGATCCGGTTTCAATTCTGCATACTTGATCTCTCCACCGCCGTAAACACTGTAGACTCTGCCATTGTCATCATCAAAAAACAGTGTGAGGTCATGATATTTTTCATCTATGACCGTCCGCTTCCATGATCCATTTTCAATGTCATCCGTTACATATATGTATGTTTGATCCGTTGTATTGGAGGCAAATGCCACATAATACATTCCATTGTGATGCTGAAGACTGGCTGCCCACTGGCCGGCGCCATACATCGACGCTCCGTTACGCAGAGCCATGGCATCCTCTGTCCCCAGAATGTCATACACATAGTTGACAATTTCCCAGTGCACCAGATCCATTGATTTCATGATCGGACATCCCGGTGAAAGATGCATCGTCGTACTTGCCATGTAGTACACATCCCCTACCCGAATGATATCCATATCCGGTACATCCGCATAGATAATCGGATTTGAAAAAGTATTATTTCCCATATATATCCTCCTTTAATCCCTCAAGCACCCAATGGGGTGATTTGATGTCTATATGCTTTACAAGTTTAACATATGAATCAGCCAAAAAGCCAGGCCTGAATGCAAAAAAAAGCCATGTCTGCACAAGGCAGACACAGCTTTCTATTCGCAGCGATCTTAAAACCGCTTGATCTTTTTGGTTGTATTCTTTTCAAACTCAGTCTCACGAACCTTCAGTTTGAATACACGCTTGTACAACGGCGCTCCCTGATTGTATTCGTCAATGATCTCCTGCAGCTTAGCCGGCACATCCTTAATCTTTTTCTTGGTGGCATACTCATAATCCGGGAAAATCTCTGCCTCGATGACACCCTCACTGTCGCGCACCAGTACTTCCTGCACGAGACGAGCCTCGCCGATCTTATTTTCGATCTCCTCCGGAGAGATGTTCTCTCCATTCGGTGTGATGATCAGGTTTTTCTTTCTTCCGGTCAGATAAACATAGCCATCCTCATCCACATAACCCAGATCTCCGGTCTTTAACCAACCATCTTCCAGTGTAGCTGCGGTCTCTTCCGGCATGTGATAGTAGCCCTGCATCACGCTGGAGCCCCTCACCCAGAGCTCCTCATCCACAGTCTTTGCCTCACAATTTGGCATCAGCTTTCCGACAGAACCTTTTCGGTTATCCCAGCTTAAGTTTGTACTGATGACAGGTGCACACTCGGTCATTCCATAACCCTGCAGGATCGTGATCCCGTATCTCTGGAAGGTATCATAATAAGCAGGATTTAAGTACGCACCGCCGCTGCAGATGGTGTGGAACTGTTTTCCGAATACCTTTGCCTTGACAAGGGGGGCGGGCATCCATGCAGCGTCCTCCAGCTTCTTTGCCAGCGTCTCGATCATGAGAGGCACCATCAGGATCATGTTGGGCTCAAATAATTTGATGTTCTTTGCCACGCGCATGAGCGAATCGTTGATACAGATCACACTTCCGAGTGACAATCCCTTTAAGATATCCATGCTCAGGCAGTAAGCATGATGAATCGGAAGCACTGACATGATCACGGTGCCCGGCTCGATCTTCATATCCAGACAAGTCGCATTTTCTGCCAGATTACGGTGTGTCAGCATCACACCCTTGCTCTTTCCGGTAGTTCCTGAAGTAAACATGATCGTTGCCAGTTCTTCGGGCTGCGGCTCGTAGGCGTAACCGGGCTGTTGCTCACCGATCAGCTTCCAAAGGGAAAGAGCCTCAGAAACCATACTTTCCGTGCTCATGGCAACGACATATTTTAATGCCGGACATGCCTTTAACGCATCCGCTGCAACTGCTGCCTTTGTCTCGTCAAAAACAAGTGTTGTCACCTCTGCGCGGTTTAAAAGGTCACACAGCTCTTCTGAAGACAGCTGTGCATCCAGCGGAACAGCAACACTTCCACTGTTTACGATTCCGAGGTAAGCCACTACCCACTCATAGGATGTGGTTCCAAGAACCGCGATGTGGCCCTTTGCCTGTCCCAGCGATTCCAGTGCTGCGGAAAAACATTCCGTATCATTTTTTAACTGTGTGTAAGTCTTGCTCTCTACCTGTACTGCACGCTTTCCATCCTCACCGGCCTGCTTTACTTTATAGCGAAATGCATCCTGACTGCCATAAGCGGCCTCAGATTTTACAATGATCTCGCGAATGGTACTGCTCTCTACATTCATAACTATGTGATCCTCCTACATCTGTGCTAAACGATCCTGATTCTAAAAAACTTTATACCCTGCCAGCTTCTAATTCTGCAAACACTTTAGAATTACGACACACTTCTGTTTTTTACAGAGTTTCCAGGTATGCAGCTGCTTCACCAACGGTACGGATGTCTGCTGCCTTCTCCTGCTCGATCTCCACATCCAGCTCATCCTCGATCTCACCAAGCATGCTCATAAAATCAAACGAGGTAAATCCAAGGTCTTCCATAAAACGTGACTCCGGCTTGATATCTGCCTTGTCTACTTCCACATAATTTACAATAATATCCACTAATTTTTCAAACATAACCGTATTCTCCTTTTTTCACATGATAACTATCAGCCGCCCGACTCCTATTTTGCTGTCTCCGGACTGGCGCCTATAACATTTTACTAGATCAGCTTTAAGATATCGCCGATCGGCATATAAGCCTTCTCAATTCCCTTGAACATGATCTTGCAGATATAGTAGTAAAAATACTCCAGCTTTTCTCTTGAGATGGCTGCGACCTGATGCTCAAAGTTGAAGTCCAGTCCATTGTCCTCCGGGCGATGCATAACAGTCAGATACATAGCCTGTGTAGTTGCACCGTTCGGGTACCACTTTGTCTTGTATTTGATATCTCCCAGCTTGCTTAAGCCCTGATCCTTCTGGGTCATCGGCTGATAAGTCAAGGACATCGGCTCATAGGATGATCCCTGCGGGATGGGATATTTCTGCGCACGGTATGCAAAATACTCCACCGGATCAAAATTGGTATGGCGGAAGATCTCATTTTGTCCGTCCCGGATCATATGGATTCCTTCCAAAAAGGTCTTGTCCTCCGGAATGATCGTGCGGAATGGGAAGGAATGGATACGTGTACCGCCTGACTTCTTCTCTGACAGTGTCGCACGTCTCGCATATGCGACATTGAAGGAAACATCATCATTTCCATTGAACTTTTGGAAATAGGTGCGGATGCCCATAATGAGCAGGCACTGTAAGGAAATATGCTGCTCCTCGCAGAACTTCATCAGTCTTGCGGTAGGCTCACCCTCCAGATGGAAAATATCAAGGGCAGAATCCACATGCGGGGTAATAAAATATGCTGATCTGGCATCCGGATTTTTCTTACGCATCTCCTCCAGGGGCTGCGGTCCATCGATACCGTTAAAGATCGGCTCTGACTCATCGATCAGCTTGTGGAAAAATTCCCGGTCTCGCTGCTGTGCCTTGCTGCCATTTTCATATGCCAGATCCTTTTCCAGCTGCTCGATGTAGGAACGCATCTCCTTCGGATAGTCCACACCCTCGAACTTGGAATTACAGTACAGCTCAATGATATCCCTCATGAACAGGATCAGTGACTGTGCGTCAAGGATCATATGGTCACCCAGCAGATACAAGCCCTGATTGCCGTCGGGAGTCTTGATGATCACAATTTTACTCATCAACGAATCCTCGCGCTCAAAGGGCACCTGTGTCCAGCCTGTCATGATCTGTTCTGCTTCCTCCATCGTCTTCCCGGTGAAGTCCACATACTCGATCTCCGGTTTCTCCTTGTCCACAACATACTGATACCACTGATTTTCCTTCTTATCATAAGTAAAGCGGATACGCATGCCCTCGCTTCTGTCGTAAGCCTTCCAGATCGCCTCGCGAAGCGCATCAATGTCCAGCTCTGCCTCGATCGTCAAGCTGGTACCGATGTTCATAACCTCTTTTTTCGGACATCTGTCCAGATAAAAGAAATGGAATTTCTGTGCCGCTGTCAGCGGATAAACCTTATAGCCCTTGTGTGTTTTCATGCTTTCTCCTCCCCTTACTCACAGTCCTCTATAAATGCGTCCAATGCTTTTTCATACGCAGGCATGTCTTTGAAATAACTCTCTCCATGTGCTGCGCCCTCCACGATCAGGATCTGTTTTTTCGATGCACAGCTGTCGTACAGTTCGTTACACATGTAAGTCGGAACAAAAGTATCCTTTGAGCCGTGAATAAACAGGATCGGAACCTTCGCCTTTGCAACCTCACGCTTTGCATTGCACTCGTCCATTCCGTAACCGGCAAGCTTGCGGTTCACGAAATCTGCCTCATTGATGATCGGAAATGCCGGTAAATGGTACATGGTATTCAGCACGTGGGTGAACACCTCCTTGGGAGAGGTGAATCCACAGTCTGAAATAATACCCTTCACCTGAGGCGGAAGCTCCATTCCACTCGCCATCAATACAGTCGCACCGCCCATGGAAATACCGTGTAAAAAGATCTCCACATCTTCTCCGCATTTTTTCAGCACCCAGTCGATCCACTTTAATGCATCCTTGCGATCCAGGCATCCAAAGCCAATATATTTTCCCTCGCTCTCACCATGTGCACGGGCATCCGGGTGAAGCATGGTAAAACCTTTTTTTAAATAGTAATCTGTCAGTCCGATAAAATCTGCCAGCGACTTGCTGGTGTAGCCGTGGAAGCAGATCACAACACGCTTTTTCTTATCCTCTGTCTCCTGAATGGCCGGAATATATGTAGCATGAAGCTTCAATCCGTCATAAGAGGTCAGATATACCTCCTCGTGGGGCTGTGCAAATGCAAACGCTTTACGCTCCGCCAAAATGTCGGAATACTGTGTCCAGTCAGTACCTGCCATCTTCATCGTGCGCTCCACGATGGCATTCTGACGGATCATTGTCCGATTGTAAAAATATGCTGTTCCTGCGGCACTTGCGGCTGCCAGCGCACCTGCGGCTGCCAGCGCACCTGCGGCTGCCAGGCCTTTTTTGAATACTCCCATAGCTCCTCCCTGCTAGTCAATCAACCATTTTTTGTCACACTGCACCTCTATGCTGTACAGCTATCCCTCTTACTTCTTCCTATTTAGTATCCTTTTCTTCTTTGGTGTCCGTCTCTTTTTTGATGTCGGTTCCTTCTTTGATGTCCGTTTCTTCTTCCTTTTCAGGCTCTTCTAATTTCTTTTCTTCTGCTTTCTCAAGCTTTTCCTGTTTTTCCTGCTGCTTTTTCTCAAGCTTTTCCTGCTTTTCCTGTTCCTTTTTCTCTTTTTTCATCTGCTTCTGCTTGATCTCGATGATGTCCTTGAGGCGAAGGGCCTTATCAATATTTCCCTCGACCTTAATCTTCTGAACGGTGAATGCCCAAACCGGATCCATCTTTCCTTCCGCAATCTTCATAAATGTATCCGGTGTCGCAGTAAACATCGCATCCCTGTCAAAGTACTCATAGGGCTCTACCGCCAACACGCCATCCTTTACCTCTACATAAAAGATTCCGCCTGCTTCCTCATCCTCAATGTTAAACTGAAATGCCAGATGCTCGTGAATGTCACTTAAATCTGCTCCCATAAACTTGTTCTTAATTTCATAAAAAAACTCTGCGTATGTCATAGCTTCCTCCCATTTTTCGACCAATGGTCGAATTTGTTTAATGTGATTATAGCATTTCTTTCGACCAGCGGTCAATTATGAATGTTGTAAAAAATATTGGAAAAAACTTGTTGGAAATTATAGGATATGATACAATGAGCGCAAGTGAGTCAGCATGTTTGCACGCTTGACGAACGGCAAAATTTGATCATGAGCCGTTTTTGCTCATGAAACAATGCAACTACTCAGAATTAAAACAGAAAGGCGCATGCAATCATGCCGGAACCAAATAAATCAGAGAAAATATTAGATGCCCTTCAGCAATTGATGGAAGAAAAAAATATCCAGCATATTTCCGTGAGTGACATCGCAGCAAAAGCAGGAATTGGAAAGGGAAGTATTTATTATTACTTTTCCTCTAAGGATGCCATTGTTGATGCGCTGATCAAACGAAGCTATGAAAAACCATTGCAAACCGCAAAAACACTTGCCACCCAGACAAATATTTCTTCGTTTACACGAATGGCTATGCTGTTTCAGGCATGCCAGAGCTCTTCCGCCATCTTTTTGCGGCAGAAGCACAAAGCTTCGGCCAGCGCGCAGGATCTCGCTTTTTTACATCAGAAATATTTAAATTATGTCATTTCAGAATTAAAGCCCGCCCTGACCGAGATCATCTCTCAGGGGATCGCCAACGATGAGATCCACTTCGATTACCCGGCAGCGCTGGCAGAGATCGCATTGATCGTGCTGGCAGTAAAACTGGACAATTCACTCATTCCTTCCTCTACCAAGGAAACGGCAGATACAATCCGGGGTCTGATCGCACTATTAGAAAAAGGCACCGGTGTGCCAACCGGTGCCCTTGATTACCTGTCAATATTAAAATAAAAAAGGATGTGCCCTGGCACATTCTCGCGCCGAGCGCGGTCGCTTGCGACATATTACATCTTCGCGCGAGTGCGCATCCCGCCAGAGGCTTTTATCGTATAGGGGACGAAGTTTCCTATACGATAAAAAACCGAAACTTTGACGATCTCTTCACTTCAAAGTTTCGGTTTTTTTATATCTGTTTTATCTCCGCAGGATGATACGTGTATCTATGCCGGAAGCCCGCTAGGCTTCTGCTATCACATCCTGCATCGTATAATATCCTGCACCTTTTCCTTTTAAGAACTTTGCAGCTTCCACTGCTCCCTTGCCAAATACGGCACGGGAATAAGCAGTGTGCTTAAACTCGATCACTTCATCCTCTCCTGCAAAGATCACCTCGTGCTCGCCAACGATCGTACCACCGCGCACTGCAGAGATACCAAGCTCCTTCGCATCTCTCTTCTGCCTGCGGTCACTGCGGTCATAGACATATTCATACTGTCCGTCCATCGCCTCATTGATGGAATCTGCAAGCGCGATTGCGGTACCGCTGGGCGCGTCCAGCTTCTGGTTGTGATGCTTTTCAACGATCTCCACATCAAAGCCAGCTGGTGCAAACACCTTCACGGCCTTCTGTAAAAGATCCATCAATGTATTGATGCCCAAAGACATATTCGCAGATTTTAATACTGCTACTTTTTCACTGGCTCCGGTTACTTTTTGCAGCTGCTCGTCAGATAAACCAGTAGAGCACAATACCACCGGTACACCCTTTTCCACGCACCAGTCCAAAAGTCCGTCCACTGCATCTGCATTGGAAAAATCGATCACGGCATCTGCCGTCACATCACACTCTGAAATGTTCGCAAACACCGGAAAATCATTCTTTTTTTCTGTATAAGTATCAACGCCTGCAACAATCGTGATATCCGGATCCTTCTCACAAAGTCCTGCGATCATCTGGCCCATCCGTCCGTTGCAGCCATGCATAATTACATTTGTCATTTTTTATCCTCACTTTTGGCATCAGGTGTCACCTCAAATGGCCGCGTCCTGATGCCATTTCTTTTTTTTTAGAATTAATATCAGACTACTCTGTTACCTTCAGTCCATATTCCTTCATCACCTGAATGAGCTTTGCAGCATTTGCCTCACTCATCTCAGTGAGCGGTGCACGCAGCGAACCAACCCCAAAGCCCATGGCGTTCAGCGCACGCTTCACGGGGATCGGATTTACCTCTGAAAACAGGGCATCTACCAGTGCACGACCCTTCAGCTGGATCTTCGCAGCCTCTTTAAAATTGCCATCTAATGCGTACATACACATATCATGCACATCCTTAGGCGCTACATTGGACCATACAGAGATCACACCAACTGCTCCGATCGACATGAGCGGAACGACAATGCCATCCTCTCCGGAATACATATCAAGCTTTCCATCACACAGATCCATAGTCGTCACTGCCTGTGCCACATTTCCGGTTGCTTCCTTTAAACCAACAATATTGTCATAAGTCTTTACCAGTGTTGCTGCGGTCTCCGGTAAAATATTGCAGCCGGTACGACTCGGTACATTATACATGATGATCGGCATCTTTGTAGACTCTGCGATCTGTCCATAATGACTGATCAGACCTGCCTGTGTGGCTTTGTTATAGTAGGGTGTTACGATGAGCGCACCATCGCAGCCTGCCTCATAAGCCTCCTGTGTAAGCTGGATCGCTGTCTTTGTACAGTTTGATCCGGTTCCTGCTACAACCGGTACCCGATGCTTCGTCATCTGAACCGCTGCGCGGATCACATCTGCATGCTCCTCCATAGTAAGTGTAGAGCTCTCTCCTGTTGTTCCTGCGATCACGATACAGTCTGTTCCATTGTCTATCTGAAACTGGATCATCTCATCCAGTTTGTCGTAGTTTACCTCAAGATTATCATTCATGGGTGTGACAATTGCCACGCCGGCACCTTTGAAAATTGCCATCTTTCTATCTTCCTCCTATTGTTGTCAAACTTTTTCTTAGTATACTATATTAAAAAAAATGTAAAATGTAAAGTGCCCTGTCAGTCACAGGGCACTTTTTTTTCTTAATTTTTTTATTTCTCCGATTTTATTTTATAAATCTCATCCGCATACGCACGGATCGATTCATCCATATTTCTACCAGTCAGGATCAGATCCATTCCACCGGAACGGGACTTTAACAGATTTTCCAGTTCCTCTTTTTCCAGAAGCCCTGCATCTACCAGCCCCAGCACTTCGTCCAGGATCAGCAGATCACACTCGCCGGTTAAAAGCACCTTTCTTGCGAAGTTGACACCGTTCTTGATATTCAGCTGCGCTTCCTTTTTCTCCTCCGGCGACAGATTCTCATAAGACACGTCATTTTTTTCAAACCGGAACACCTTGATCTCCGGCTCCAGCTTTTTCATGAACTGTGCCTCACCCTCCATTCTGCCTTTCAAATAATGAATAATGAACACGCTCTTTCCCTCGCTGGCCGCCTGCAGGGCCCGCCCCATGGCAGCGGTGGATTTTCCGTGTCCTTCACCATAAAAAATTCTTACAATTCCTGTATCCATCTTCATTGCCTCCCTACCGTGAACGCTTCCATGTCAACCATATTTGGATGCAAACCTGCAAACCAGCGTTCACAACATCACAACTCGAATCCAAGCAAGAATAGCACATTTTCTCTGAAAAGTAAAGCCCGCGCCTTTATGATGCCTCTATATAGTCAATCTTACTGACTGACACCTCATAAGCGATCCTCTTTTCTGTCTCAAATTCATTCAGCTTTTTTACATATTCACGGCTCTGGATCCGGCCCCAGATCTGCACATGAGACCCAACCTCAAAGCCTGATGCATAGCGCGCATTTCTTCCCCAGCAGATACTGGGAATGTAGTCAGATTTGCCATAGGAACGGTTGACCGCGATCAGAAGATCCGCAATCTCACGCCCAAGAGGTGTCTTTCTGTAAATCGGCTCCTTGCAGATATAACCATCCAGAAAGATCTGATTGCTTTTGACATCCTCTCCCGGCACATCCGTAAACTCGATCTCTCTTGCAAATACGGAGAGCACCAGTCGGTTTTTCTTTTCCTCATGTCTGTTATAGGAGCGGAACTGTCCTACCACGCATATGTACTGCCCCTCGTAATTCTGCGTCACATCGATCAGACGCTCAGATACCATGACCGGAATGTAATCTGCATAATTGCTCAAACGGTTCACGGCCACCTCCACCATATAGAAGCCTTCTCCGTATACCTCATGACTAAACGTAAATCCGGATACAATTTCCCCTGCAATGACCACCTGATTGTTTTCAAATATTTTGTCTCCCATAGAAATTCTCCTTTCGCTTTTGCATTGTAACCGCCCGTTGCAGGCACCGTTACGCTGCTGTTCTTTTTAAATCTATTTCGTGACTGCCTGAATCATACCAGCCATTTTGCGCGAAAGTCGCAGTTTTCTGTCGATAAAATAATTTTTTTTGCATAATACAAAATATGCACTTGCATAATCTATATTTTGTGTTATGATAATATGCGGCAAAATTGAAAGACGTTAAATACAGGAAAGAAGGAAAAGAATCATTTATGCAAACTACAAGAGACGACATTCGTAACATTGCAATCATTGCCCATGTAGATCACGGCAAAACAACCCTCGTTGATGAGCTGTTAAAGCAGTCCGGCGTATTCCGTGCCAATCAGGAGGTTCAGGAGCGCGTCATGGACTCCGGCGATATCGAACGCGAACGCGGTATCACGATCTTATCCAAAAATACCGCTGTTTTTTATAAAGATGTAAAGATCAACATTATCGACACCCCCGGACACGCTGACTTCGGCGGCGAGGTAGAGCGTGTACTAAAGATGGTAAACGGCGTTGTTCTGGTGGTTGATGCCTTCGAGGGCGCTATGCCCCAGACCAAATTCGTGCTCATGAAAGCACTGGATCTCGACCTTCCGGTCATCGTCTGCATCAACAAGATCGACCGTCCCGAGGCAAGACCAGATGAAGTCATCGACGAAGTATTAGAGCTTTTTATGGATCTGGATGCCTCTGATGAACAGCTTGACTGTCCTTTTGTTTACGCATCAGCCAGAGACGGCTATGCCATGCTTGACCTGAACGATGAACCGAAGGATATGACTCCTTTATTTGAAACGATCATCAATTATATCCCTGCTCCCACCGGCGACCCTGAAGCAAACACACAGGTACTCATCAGCACGATCGACTACAATGAGTATGTGGGACGTATCGGTGTCGGGAAGGTGGATAACGGTGTCCTGAAAGTTAATCAGGACGCAGTCGTTGTGAACCACCATGAGCCGGACAAGCAGAAAAAAGTCCGTATTAGCAAGCTCTATGAGTTTGACGGACTGGACAAGGTGGATGTGACCGAGGCAGGCATTGGCTCGATCGTTGCTATTTCCGGTATCGCAGACATTCATATCGGTGATACGATCTGTTCTCCGGAAAATCCGGTAGCGATCCCCTTCCAGAAGATCTCCGAGCCCACACTGGCTATGAACTTTATTGTAAATGATTCCCCTCTTGCCGGTCAGGAGGGCAAATATGTCACCTCCCGCCATCTGCGCGACAGACTGTTTCGCGAGCTGAATACCGATGTTTCCCTGCGCGTAGAGGAGACAGAGGATGCGGACACCTACAAGGTATCCGGCCGGGGCGAGCTTCATTTATCCGTGCTGATCGAGAATATGCGGCGTGAAGGCTACGAATTTGCCGTGAGCAAAGCAGAAGTACTCTATCATACAAATGAGCAGGGCAAAAAGACAGAGCCTATGGAGCTTGCCTATGTGGATGTTCCGGACGAATTCACCGGTGTTGTCATCGACAAGCTGAGCCAAAGAAAGGGATCTCTCTTAAATATGGGCTCTATCAGCGGCGGCTACACCCGTTTAGAGTTCCGCATCCCGTCCCGCGGACTGATCGGCTATCGAAACGATTTCATGACAGACACAAAGGGCAATGGTATCATTAATACGATCTTTGACGGCTACGATGAGTACTGCGGCGATATTCAGTACCGCAAGACAGGCTCTCTCATCGCTTTTGAGACCGGAGAAAGCGTGACATATGGTCTGTTCTCCGCACAGGATCGCGGCACACTGTTTATCGGGCCAGGCGAGAAGGTTTACGCTGGTATGGTCATCGGTATGAGTGCAAAAGCGGAAGATATCGAGCTGAATGTGTGCAAGAAGAAGCATCTGACTAATACCCGTTCTTCCAGTGCAGATGAAGCACTGACTCTGGTTCCTCCGAAGGTTTTAAGTCTGGAACAGGCACTGGAATTTATCGACACTGATGAACTGCTTGAGATTACACCGGAAAGCATCCGTATCCGCAAGCGCATTCTCGATCCGACCATGAGAAAGCGTGCGAACTTCAATGCGAAGAATAAGTAAAGAGCTGTTATACGATAAAGGAGGATTATTTTGATGCATTTAGGTTCCCGTCTAAAGCAGATTTTAGATGAACGTGGCCTGACTGTCACCCGTTTTTCCAAAGAAGCAGGCGTACCTGCGCAGACCATCTATGCGCTGATCAACCGCGACAGCAATAAAGCAGATATGGATATTCTACGCAAGCTGCTCACTGCACTGGATATGGATTTTTTCACCTTGATGGGTTACGAAACATCTTCTGTGCCAGAACACGTCACCCAAAAAGATGGAGACGAAAAAGAGATGCCATAGGCACCTCTTTTTTTCGTCTTCATTTTAGTCGATCCCCTGCTGCACCTTAGCCTCTAAAATTGCCTGATTGAGCTGCAGCATCTTTGCATCCATCATGGACACGATCTCAGAGCACTCTTTTAAGTCCCGGCTAATATAGTCCGGCGCATTTCCCTCAAATTTATAATAAATCTTGTGCTCAAGACTCGCCCAGAAATCCATCGCGATCGTACGGATCTGGATCTCTACCTTCGTATCCACCACGCGATCAGACAAAAAAATTGGCACAGACACGAGCATATGATAGCTCTTGTAGCCACTCTCTTTCGGATGCCTGATATAGTCTTTCACTGAGATGACCGTCAAGTCATTCTGCTTTCCGATCATTTCCGCCATACGGTAAATATCAGATGTAAATGAACAGACGATCCGGATACCGGCGATGTCATTGATATACTGAACCATGTTTTCCAGACTTGTATCATGCCCGTTTCGTTTCAGCTTTTTACAAATACTCTCCGGCGATTTTAACCGGGATTTGATATATTCGATCGGATTGTACTTATGAATATGTACAAACTCATCATTCAGGATCTCCAGCTTCGTTCCGACCTCTTTCAACGCAGAATTGTATAAAAAGATCAGTGTTTCCCAACTTTCCGCATTATCCTGAAAAACCTCCTCCACTTGCATAGTTACCCCTCCTCTATGACATGAATCTCCAGATAATCGAAATCAATCTCCTCTATAAAGCAATCTTTTGTAAATCGTGCTCTGGCATGTCGCTTGAACTCTGCGATCGTCGCATCCAGCCAGATTGGTTTTCCCAGATCAAACGCATGGCACACTTCATCTATCCCCCGAAAGATCTTGTGTGTACGCGTATCGTCAGAATCATCCTCATACATATAATCCCGCAACAGATGATTGTCCTTCATCATTTTAAACCAGATACGCATATGCCATGTCCCCTTTCGTTATTTACTGCCAGGTATGCGCATCCAGCCGACAAGCTCCATGCCCGGTCTGACAAACACACCCTCTTCATCTTTGCCTGCATTGTCTATGTGCCTCGTACATCAAAATCCCTGCCGCCATAGCAGCATTGAGACTTTCCAATTGCCCTTCCATCGGGATCTTTAAGTACGTGTCCGCCAGATCAGCAGTCTCCTTTTTCAGACCATTTCCCTCGTTACCGATCAAAAAAGCTGTCGCACCTGTAAAATCCAGTTCATCATAATATTTCTCGCCCCGCAGATGCGCCGCATAAGTATGCACCCCTGCCTCCCGCAGCATTCCCAGTGTATCACGCAGATTCGCCGACACGTAAAAAGGCATCCGGTAAATACTGCCCATCGTTGCCCGCACCGTTTTGGGTGCGAACAGATCTACCGTCTCCCGGCTCATGATAATACCAGACAAACCTGCCCCCTCACCGGTACGAAACATTGTTCCCAGATTTCCCGGATCCTGAATGTCCTCCAAAACGAGTAATCTCGTATCCTCTGCCCGAAGCAGGTCTCCAAATTCGTACACCGGTTGGTGTACAACTGCGAGAATGCCCTGTGGCGTACTGGTGTCACTGACATGTGAGAAAACACTATCGCTCACCAATTGATAGTCTATGCCGGAAGATTCCAGATATGCACCGTTTTTTTCATCTTTCAAAAATTGTTCCGATACATACACCCGCTGCAAAAGCTCCGGCGGTGTCTCACGAAACATTTTGATGCCCTCAACAATAAAGGCGCGCAGTTCCCTACGCGCCTTTGTCTTTTTGTTCAATTGTACGATCGTCTTCATCTGTTGATTCGATGTACTTGTGATCATAACCGTTCCTATCTTGCCAGTGTGTTGCAGATGTCAAATTCGTAATCGTTGACACTCTTCTCCATTGCCAGCGCTTCGTCAATGTCAAAGTCCACTACCTGATTCTGCTTCAATGCTACCACGCGATTGCTCTTGCCTGCACACAGACAGTCAACTGCATACGCACCCATAACAGATCCCATCATACGGTCTCTTGCGGTCGGGCTTCCACCACGCTGCATGTGTCCTAAAATCGTTGCACGTGTCTCCATTCCGGTAGCAGCCTCAATACGGCGTGCCATGGAAGTAGAATGTCCGATACCCTCAGCATTGATAATGATATGATGCTTCTTACCTTTCTTACGGTTTGCAATAATATTGTTCACAAGCTTCTGCTCATCATAATCATATTTTTCCGGAAGCAAAACGTCCTCAGCACCGTTTGCAATACCGCACCACAAAGCAATATATCCGGCACCACGACCCATAACCTCAATAATGGAGCAGCGCTCATGCGAGGTAGAGGTATCACGCACCTTGTCAATCGCCTCCATTGCTGTATTTACTGCCGTATCGAAACCGATCGTGTAATCGGTGCAGGAAATATCCAGATCGATCGTTCCGGGAACACCGATCGTATTGATCCCGTTAGCTGCCAGCTTCTGTGCACCTCTGAAAGAACCGTCACCACCGATGACAACGATACCGTCAATGCCATGCTTTCTGCAGATCTCGGCACCCTTAGCCTGTCCCTCGGGAGTAGTAAACTCCTTACAGCGTGCGGTCTGTAAAATAGTACCACCGCGCTGGATAATATCAGACACGCTCCGTTTATTCATATCAACGATCTCTTCCTGAAGCAGACCCGCATATCCTCTCTGAATACCCTTTACCTGTTTCCCAGCTGCCAGTGCACGGCGAACCACTGCACGGATTGCTGCGTTCATTCCAGGTGCGTCTCCACCACTGGTCAGTACACCAATCGTTTGAATCTCTTTAGCCATAATATTTTGAAACCTCCTGTACTATAATCTAGTTCTTCATTCCGACAAACTTTATCTTTTTTATTTTAATCTCTTTTGACAACGTTTTCAATAGCCTTTTCGACTACTTTTACATTTTTTTCACCAAAAGAACGGTAAAACTGCTCCAGATCAAGCGCATCCACCGAAACATTCCAGTTTGCAGGCAGTCTTTTGACCGCTTTGATCCCTGAAATATAGATGACAACCTCATCCTTTCCCTCGCTGGTACGCAAAAGATCATAGATCTTTTTTTCTGCCGCTGCATAATCTTCTTTTGTCGCAAACTGCAGCCAGAGCTCTTTTTTCGCATCTGAAAAGGCATAGATGCGCTCACAGATGAGTTTTCCGTTTTTCTCCTCTTCCGCGCTCACGCGCCCGAACACAAATACCTTGGCATCATCTGCGATCAGCTCCCGATACTTTTCAAAATCTCTCGGGAATACCACTACCTCTGTGGTGCCGTAAAGATCCTCAATGGTCAAAAATGCCATCGTTTTATTATTTTTTGTAAACTTTACGGTTTTATCCGTGATCATGCCACCGATCATCACATGGGCTCCGTCCGCAAGCTTTGTCTCTCCTGCCTCCTCGTCATAGATAAAATCGGTAGACACTGCTGTAATGTTCTTGCGCCATTTTTCCTCATATTCTTCCAGTGGATGTCCGCTGACGTAGACACCCAGCACCTCTTTCTCAAACGAAAGCAGCTCCTCCTTACCAAATTCCGGCACATTGGGCATACGGATCTCAAAGTCCTGCTTGTCCTCCTCTGCGGCAAAATCAAACAGGCTCATCTGTCCCGCAATGGAACCCTTTCGCTCCTGAGCCGCCTGATCCATGATCAGCGGATAGATCAGTGTCTTCTGCCTGCGGTTACCCTCCAGGCAGTCAAAAGCTCCCGATTTGATAAAGTTTTCCACAGCTCTTTTGTTGACCTCTCGGCTGCCTACACGATCGAGAAAATCCTTTAAGCTCCGGTAGGGGCCGCCCCGCTGCCGCTCCTCAACGATGGCATGGATTACCGGTGTCCCGACACTCTTGATGGCGCTCATGCCATATCGAATCGCTCCTCCGGATACCGAAAAATTGCCCTCACCTTCGTTAATATCCGGCGGCAGGATCGCAATTCCCATACTCCTGCAGGTCTGAATGTACTCTGACACCTTTGTGGTATTATCCTTGACAGAGGTCATAAGCGCAGCCATAAATTCAACCGGATAATAATATTTCAGGTATGCTGTCTGATATGCAACCACCGCATACGCCGCCGCGTGGGATTTGTTGAATGCATACTTCGCAAAATCGATCATCTCATCGTAGATCTTATTGGCAGTCTGCTCCGAAATGCCATTTGCAATACAGCCTTTCACGCCCTGTTCTTCATTGCCATAGACAAAGTTTTTGCGTTCTTCCTCCATGACGTAAGTCTTCTTTTTGGACATGGCACGGCGCACCAGGTCACTTCGTCCCAGCGTATAACCAGCCAGATCCCGCACGATCTGCATCACCTGCTCCTGATAAACGATACAGCCATAGGTGGGGGAGAGGATCGGCTCTAACTGCGGACAATCATAGGTGATCTGATCCGGATTGTTCTTTCCTCTTATATAAGCCGGAATAAAGTCCATCGGACCCGGGCGATACAGGGAAATGCCCGCAATGACATCTTCAAGATTCTGCGGTTTTAATTCCTTCATGAAGTTTTTCATGCCCGCACTTTCCAGCTGGAACACACCTTCACATTTTCCGGTACAGAGTGATTCGTAAACCGCCTTGTCATCATAGTCAATGTGGTCTACATCAATATGACCTTTCCCGCCCTTCTCGATCAGCTTGCATGCATCATCGATCACAGTCAGCGTCCGAAGCCCCAGAAAATCCATTTTGAGCAAGCCGAGTTCCTCGATAGTGGTCATGGTAAACTGCGTCGTGATCACACCGTCGGCACCACGGGAAAGAGGCACATATTCCTCCATGGGAAGGCGGCTGATCACCACACCCGCCGCATGGACAGAGGTGTGTCTGGGCAATCCCTCCAGCCTGCGGGACATGTCGATGAGCCGGTGCACCGTCTCATCATTTTCATAAGTCGCACGAAGCTCTGCATTCATTTCCAGCGCCTTGTCGATGGTGATGCCAAGCTCCA
>JALFNQ010000219.1 GCA_022773965.1 Lachnospiraceae bacterium | reverse complement strand
AATGCTTATCTTTTGGTCTTTGGTTCGGAATAGTGTAGTGCTGGCGGTCTATCTCTTGTTTTCGGTTGCTTGCTTCCTTACCGTACATGAGCATTCTCGCCGGGGTGATACTGCTCCATAATCTCCTTCAGCGCTCCTTCTTTCTCGGAATCTTCCAAAATGATGATCTGTCCATGACCAATAACGCTCTCATATGCGAAGGTGCAGTACCCCTTCGTTTCAAAGTACTGCAGCTGATGATGGCAGTCCATTTCAAACGATGCCCGGTTATTTCTCCTCATGGGGTCAACTTTATGTCCCTCCAAAGCGCTGTGAAAAATCAGTTCCACCGTATCTCCGGTTACCGATAACCCGAAATTCAGCGGGACGATATACGGATAGTCCCCATCATGAAAGGCCAGCCTGCAAACATCACATTTTCTCATGATATCCAGCATTTCCTGTTTGTTTTTTATTTCTCTGTCGCTTCTTCTCATAGTTCGCACCTTCTCAGTCAAGCACCTTGCCGTCTCTTGAAATCGTGACGACCTGCCACGGGATGAACTTACCGCTGGCTTTCAGGGCGTTCTCCGCGGCTCTCTGCAGACCACTGCAGCACGGAACTTCCATGCGCACGATCGTTACGCTCTTGATGTCGTTGTTTTTGATGATGTCCGTTAGCTTCTCCGTGTAGTCGATATCATCCAGCTTTGGGCAGCCGATGATGGTGACTTTGCCCTTCATGAATTCCTCATGCATGTTGGCGTAGGCGTATGCCGTGCAGTCTGCTGCAATCAGGAGCCTGGATCCATCAAAGAACGGCGCCTGGGTCGGAACCAGCTTGATCTGACATGGCCACTGTGCAAGTCTTGAGATCGGCTTGACATTTGTCTGTGTCTGTTCCGATGGATTCTCTTCTTTTGTTTTATCAAACTGCATCAGTCTTGATCCCGGACAACCGCCCCCATGTAAATCGTGTCCCATTTTTTCCTCCATGTTTTTTCTCTGACTTTCCTTAACTGCCGCCTCATCGTATTCCGGCGCTTCCCGTTCCTCAAATGTGATTGCTCCCGTTGGACACGCCGGCAGGCAGTCGCCGAATCCGTCGCAGAAGTTTTCTCTCACGAGCTTTGCCTTGCCGTCTACCATATCAATGGCACCTTCATGACAGGCCTCTGCGCAAAGGCCGCAGCCGTTGCATTTTTCTTCATCTATGTGGATTATCTTTCTGATCATTGTTATTCCTCCTTGTATATTATCTCTGGTTTTGCTTTCTCTTGTCTTTCTGAGGTAAGTATAATATAATGAGAGCAGCAATTACGTTGCTTGAACCACGGAATTGATCTTTTTTGAAATAATGAAGTATAACGATCTGAACATAATAAAAAGATCCGCATTGTTTACGGATCTCACAGAAGAAGAACTGCAGGATGCTCTCCGCGCGCTGCATATAAGGCAAAAGCAGTATCAAAAGGATGAGCTGCTCCTAATGGCGGGTGATGTCACGAATGACCTTGGATTGATTCTTTCCGGGAGCGCAACGATCGAAAGCAACGATGTCTGGGGAAACAGAACCATCATCGGTCTTATTGCCGCCGGCGAATACTATGCAGAGGTCTTTGCAATCATGCCGGAGGAGCCCTCCTATGTGGATGTGCGCGCCAATGAGCAGACAACTGTCGCGCTGTTTGATATGTCCCGTCTGCAGGGGCTGAAGAATACCGCCCCATCCTGGCTGATCAAGCTGCTTGGAAATCTAATGTTTATTTCTATCCATAAGAATATGATACAGTCCCAGCGCAGTTTTCATACATCTCCGAAATCCGCCCGCGGCAGAGTCTGTGCTTACCTGAACAGTATTGCCATGAAAACGCACCGGACTGAGTTTGACATTCCCTTTGACCGTCAGCATATGGCGGACTATCTGAATCTTGACCGGACAGCACTTTCCAAAGAGCTTTGCCGTATGCGTGATGACGGGCTCATAACCTTTCGCAAAAACCACTTTAAGATTCTCAAACCTGAAGGATTTGACTCCATTCCGTAAAACAACAGACGCGTCTGTCATTTTTGTCTGCCCTCCTTGCTACCCTACGATCATGTTAAGAATCTCTTTGGTGAATGTGATGATGATTCCGCCGGCCAGAGTCAGTAACCCGTTGCCCCTCTTGCTGGGATCATGCGACTTCAGCGACAGGCCAACCTGCCTTCTGCCATGTATGCTTATTGTCTTTTAATTTTTTTATATCTTAACCGTTCTTACAACCTTCGCCGGACAACCGATCGCAACCATATTATCAGGCACATCTCTGGTTACTATAGAACCTGCTCCTATAATAGCTCCATCGCCAATGGTCACACCGGGAAGAATAGTCACATTGTCTCCTATCCAAACATTCTTTCCCATGTGAATTGGACTCAAATACATGTTACTCCTTCTATCCGGGTTCTCGTCATGATTAATGGTTGCCATTGTTACATTATGTCCAATCAGAGCTCCGTCTCCAATATAGATACCTCCCTGGTCCTGAAACTTGCATCCTGAGTTAATAAACACATTTTTTCCAATGTGTATGTTTTTCCCACAGTCTGTGTTGAAAGGTGGAAACAACCCGAAACTACTGTCGATTTTTCTTCCTGTCAGCTCAGACATCAATGCTACCAGTTCTTCTTCAGTATGATACTGATTGTTGATTTCATGAGTAATCCTAATTGCATTCTGCGCCAGTGCGTGCATTACCTGATGCATCTCACTGCCTCCTTCAACACAATTATTTTTTTTGATTTGTTCAAAAAATTCTTTTTCTGTCATAGTTAATTTCCTTTTTAATCTCCCATTAGTTGATTATCTACGTGCGTTGAATTATTGAGTATTTTTACTATTCAACAATTAGTTTGAGTTCAACATCTCCCTTGCTGAGTATTTCCGTAACTTCGTCTTCTGATATATTCATCTTTCCAAGTCTCGTATATGCCCAGGAATTTGAACCATAGAATACTACAATATTACTTCCGCTATATAATACAATATCTCCGTAGGCTCTATCATTGTAGAGGTATTGTCATTCTGAGTATGGGGATCCGAATTACCGCAGCTGCAAACTGAAATACTCAAAATAATCAAAAGTATCCCTAAACAGATTTTTCTTTTCTTCAAATCAAATATTTGCTCCCATATCATAAGCTTCCTTAAGTTTTGCATTATCCTTTATTTCTCCGCCCATTGTTACTTGTATGATCATTTCAGAAGCTAAATGACCACATTTTCCTTTCTTTTTACATCGTTTATATCGTGGTTTAATACATTCAGATACTGTGGACTTTTGATGTTTACCTGTAGCCTTGACTACTCAATTGGAGTGTATTGCCG
>JALFNQ010000210.1 GCA_022773965.1 Lachnospiraceae bacterium | reverse complement strand
TTCATTATCTGCCTATTGTAACAGATTTCTCTATGAATTGCTAGTATCCTGTTCAATTTATTGTTGCTGCGTTGTTACTGTTCGTTACTTTTCACACAGTAGCCAGCATTTACTGCGGGCTGCGTGCCAAAAACGTACATGCGTCATCAATTTGGCGATTTTGCATGCGAAGTATCGCCAAATTCGTTGCTATTTACAGGTCAGCTGGCTGACGTGTGAATTGTAACGCTGCGTTACAGCTCACTCATGAGCATGATCAGCTGCGATCAGTTCACGTAACGCCTCCACAGCAGTAACGATCGCCAATTCTGTGTCATGTGCCTGTCCATTGGGAAGCCCGCGTTTTGCACGCTCCTGATTTGCTACAACTAAAAAGCAGGAGCCCACGCGCACGCGCAGAAAACTGCCTGCGATAAACAACGCTGCCGACTCCATCTCGGATGCCAGACAACCCATGCGCAACCACGCCTCCCATTTATTCTGCAACTCATAGCTAACCGGCATGACCTCCGGCTCATGCTGCCCGAAAAACGAATCCTTGCACTGCACAACACCGGTATGGTAACGGATCCCCTTCTTTTCTGCTGCCGTTATCAGCGCATTCATTACCGTCACATCCGGGACAGCCGGATACTCGATGGGTGCATACTCACGGCTCGTCCCCTCCATACGGATCGCGCCGTTTGCGATCACGATATCGCCGCCGCAGACATCCGTCTGCATGCCGCCGCAAGTACCGACACGAATAAATGTATCCGCGCCGATCTTTGATAATTCCTCTATCGCGATCGCCGCGGACGGTCCACCGATACCTGTCGATGTCACACTTACAGGTACCCCCTCGAGGGTGCCTGTGTAAGTTACATATTCTCTGCTGTCTGCAACAAGACTCGCATTATCAAAATGTCTTGCTATCTTTTCACAGCGCTTGGGATCGCCGGGCAGAATCACATATCTGCCTACATCACCGACACCCAGCTGTGTATGATACTGTTTTCCGGAACCTTCTGTATAATCAACCATACGCCACCTCTAAAAATAAAATGCAGATGAACTGTGTTTCTTCGTAACTGTTCCATACCCTCACAGTTGCGTTTCTTCTATATAATTACTATAGTATGATTCGGTTGAAAATACAAGTTGTAATTTTTCACTCTACATCTTGAAGTGCTGCCACATCTTCCTCACCAGTACGAACCTTAACGACCTTAGCCACATCGTATACGAAGATCTTTCCATCTCCGATATGTCCGGTGTAAAGTGTCTTCTTGATGGTCTCGATGACTTTCTCTACAGGAATCTTTGCCACTACTACCTCTATCTTGATCTTCGGAAGCAGAGTTGCATCCATCTCAACTCCACGGTAGAACTCGCCGGCACCCTTCTGGACACCACAACCCATAACCTGTACGACTGTCATGCCGGTAACACCCAGCTCGTTTAAAGCTTTTTTCAGTTTGTCGAACTTGGACAGTTTTGCAATGATCACAATATTGTGGATACCAGAGCTTGTCACAGGTGTTGTTGCATCTACAACTGGTACAGCTGCATCGATCTTTGCCTTGGAGGCCTCTGCATAATCAGCAGTACCAAGATCTGTGTTCTCGTTGACATCCATGGTCATAGACATATCGCTGATACCAAATCCTGCATATGCAGAAGGAAGTCCATGCTCACATGCATCCAGACCAACGATTTCTTCTTCCTCACTGACACGAAGGCCAATGGTATGCTTCAAAACAAGGAATGTGATCGTGATTGTAACAATTGTCCATGCTGCTGTTGCAAAAAGACCAACAAACTGCAGCCCTAACTGCTCAAAGCCGCCACCGTAGAAAAGTCCTTCCTTAATTCCTGCTACTTTAAATCCGGGAGCAGAAGCGGTTGCAAATAAGCCAACTGCGATGGTACCCCAGATACCGTTCATCATATGTACGGCTACTGCACCAACGGGATCATCCACATGAAGTACATTATCTAATAACCAAACACCAAATACTACTAAGAAACCGGATACAACACCGATGATCGCTGCGCCGGCACAATCGGTAACATCACAGGGAGCGGTAATGGCTACCAGTCCTGCCAATGATGCGTTCAAGCACATAGAAACATCAGGTTTGCCATATTTGATCCAGGTAAATACCATACATACAACAGTTGCTACCGCAGGTGCTACGGTTGTTGTTAAGAAAATGGAACCAAGTGTGGGAACATCGGTTGCTGCCGCACCGTTAAATCCATACCAGCCAAACCACAGAATGAATACACCAAGTGCACCAATCACGAGGTTATGTCCGGGGAATGCGTTGACCTTTACGATCTTTCCACTCTTATCCTTTGAAAACTTACCGATACGGGGTCCAAGGAACGCCGCACCGATCAATGCACAGATGCCGCCAACCATGTGAATACATGTAGAACCGGCATAATCATGGAAGCCCATGTTTGCAAGAAATCCGCCGCCCCATGTCCAGTGTGCCTCGATCGGGTAAATGATACCTGAGATCACTGCGGAATAAATACAATAGGTAAGGAACTTGGTACGTTCTGCCATAGCTCCTGATACGATAGTTGCTGTAGTTGCACAGAATACCAGGTTGAACACAAAACCGGAAAAACTGAAGTTTGCATAATCAGTAAATACGCCAAATCCGGGTGTTCCCATGATACCTAAGATATCACTTTTTCCCTCTGCTGCGGGAAGCATAAGTGATGCACCAATGATAAACCACATCACGGTACCAATACAGAAATCCATCAGGTTTTTCATAATAATATTTCCGGCATTTTTTGCCCTCGTAAAACCTGCCTCCACCATTGCGAAGCCTGCCTGCATCCAGAATATCAGCACGGTACCTATCAGTAACCAGACTGCAAAGATGTTGTCATTGATCGCCTGTAAAATTTCTTCTGTCATAACTATGTCCTCCTTTAGTTTTATCACGCAAAAAAGCGCCTAGGGAATTTCCCTAAGCGCCTTTGCTTATCTTGAGCCTTATTATAGACATTACACTTTCTCACGTCAACGTCAAAAATAACCACAAAATATTATGTATTTTTAAAAAAATTTGTGAGTTTCAACAGATTTCATAAAATTCAACAAAAACTTCATCTGATATGCAGAAAACATAGCCAGAATAGAATTGACTTTTCACGTGAAGCGCCTTATCCTAAAATGAGTTTATACCATCATACAGTTCATACGATAAGGAGGTCTTTTTATGTCAGCCATTCCCAAAGATCCGGTCATCTTACTCAGCTTTCTGAACACGAAGCTGAGAGATTCCTACAGCAGCCTGCCAGCGCTATGTGATGATTTAGAGCTGGACATGAATCAGCTGAAAGAAAAAATCGCCGCCATAGGTTACACCTATGACAGCGATCAAAACAAGTTTATTTAAAGTACCGGACGCTCAAGTTCCTTTCCAGCCAGGCCATTCGCGGGGACACTGCTTTGCAGCTTCATTGCCCGAATGGCTGCATTTTTTTCAAAAAGGCTTCTACGTTGTCAGCGAGATCACCCTTAAAAATACCGCTTCCTGCAACGATCACGTTGGCACCGGCAGCCAAAAACTGATCTACATTATCGATCTTGACACCACCGTCCACCTCAATATCCGTGGATAATCCCCGCCTCTGCACGATCCCTCTCAGCTCACGGATCTTATCCAGCGTATACGGAATCATTTTCTGCCCGCCATATCCGGGATTCACCGTCATGACAAGCACCATATCCACCTCCGGTAAAATGTAATCCAATACACTTAAAGGAGTCGAGGGATTTAACGCCACACCCGCCATCAGGCCCTCACGTTTAATGTCTCCCACAATCTGATCCAGATGGGTACATGCCTCTGCGTGAACAGTAATAATATCAGCCCCTGCATCAGAAAAATCACTGATATAGCGTTCCGGATGTTCGATCATCAAATGAACATCCAGCTTTTTTTTCGTGACTTTACGGATGCACTGAAGCACAGGAAGTCCCATGGAAATATTCGGCACAAACTGTCCATCCATCACATCATAATGGAAATACTGAGCCCCTGCCTGATCAATGATCCGCATCTGTTCTCCAAGTCTCGTAAAATCTGCCGCCAGCAACGACGGTGCTAAATAATTCATTTTGTTCCTCCTACTGTACTGTGATCTGCGATCACTTACAATCACTTACCATACCGATTCCAGTGCCCTGCACCTGCAATTCCTTGTTAGAGCTGGCATTCACACAACGATTGATATAACCGTGATTGCTTCCTGCCACATAACCGGAATAGATTTTTCCGCCCTGAACACCTGCAACATCCTTCACCGCATCCAGAAGTGTCACCTGTGCATCAATGCTTCCGGTAAATGTACACTGCGTGATGAAAGCTCCTGAAGCATTTTCTGCTACAATACCGCCGCTGTACACCTCATAAGCACTATTTGATACATAAGCACCGATACTCAGCTTCTGCATGATCATCACCGAGGATGTACACTGTGCGATCATACCAGTGTTCTTTACCGCAATACCGCCAGCCTTAAGTGTTGTGGAACTCTGCGCATTCTCAGCGCCCACCGTCAGATTTCCGGTAACATCACAATTGCGGATCTGACCGTTGTTATTCACCACAAGCATAGCAGCCTGATTGCCGGAATTGCTCAATATATTGCCACTGACTGTACAACTGTCAATCGTACCGTTATTAGTGTCAGCCAGCAGGCTTCCTGTCGTATTCAGGCTCACATTTCGCAACGCACCCTCCGCGCCGATCGTACCAAACACAGACTTATAACCGTATAGATTGACCATCCGATAGCTGACATTCTCATATTTTCCGTCATAAGTACCGGTAAAGGGTGTCTCATCGTCAAACAGCGGTTCGATGGAAGTATAATTAAAATCAATATCCGCATCCTGCACAAAATGCGCGCCATTATAATTTTTGACCAGACACAGCTCTGCCAGGCCGGAAACAAGGAACGGATTCTCCTCTGTTCCGTCACCCCTTCCAAAGGGCGATGATGAAAGTACTGTACCGCTGCCGCCGGAGGTCTTATTTCCATCTGCGACAACTGCATATTTGAACACACCGTTCATGGGCTCGCCCATATCATCAAGGCCATCCCACAAAATGCTCGTTACTTTTTTCGCATCCAGCGCTCCAATATCGAAGACCCGTGCAACCTGACCACTTCCGTCATAGATCTTAAACACTGTATTGTCTGCATCACGGTTCAGCTGGAATGCAAAATTCATCTTATTTTCCCCGATGATAAAGGTATCTGCACCTGTATTCACCGAAGGGGTCTGAAAGCTTGCGTTTACCGGAAGTGCAGTTACTTTCACCTTCATAGTGCAGGATTCTTTGTTCACAGAGTTTGTAAACGTAATCGTTGTACTGCCTACTTTTTTAGGCACAATGGTAAGGGGCATATAATCGCCATCCCACTTGCCAAATGTCACCGAACAGATCTTTTTGTCTGCCACTGATGCATTGACAGCTCCGTTTACTGCCAGAAACGCCGTTACCGCTGTATTTTTTTTGATGGAAACAGATGTCTTATTCAACTTGAAGGTCTTATTGACATTAAACTTGCAGTTGTAATTCTTATTTCCGACTACCGCTGTGACTGTCGCTGTTCCAACACCTTTTGCCGCCACCGTACCGGTGGAAGAAACCTTTACGACCGATGGCTTGCTTGACTTCCACTTTGCTTTTGCAGATGTGCCCGTCAGACTAAGCTTTGTGCGTTCCCCCACGCACAGATTCATGGATGAAGCATTCAGCTTCACCGCTGCCTGCACCGGCTGTATATTCACTGCCGAAACCAGCAGCACCAAAAAACTCAACGCAAGAATATACTTCCACGTTTTCTTTTTCAAATGATTCATTTTTGCTTACCCCCTGTTTCCTTTCGGAATACAGTTATTTTCTAGCCGCCTCTAAGCTGCGGTTCATCGCAGAGATCAGCGCATCAATGGATGCACGGATGATATCCGGATCAATACCGATACCGAAATACTGCGCGCCATCTGCACCCTGAATTCCTACATAGGCGATCGCACTGGAGTCAGATCCATCTGTCAGCGCATGCTCCTCGTAGCAGATCACCTCACAGGGTGTCTCAAATTTTTCTGCAAACGCATTGCTGACTGCATCCAGACGTCCGTTGCCGTTCGCTTCCACGATATCCTTGCGATTGTCCGCAATAATATTGACCGTTGCCGTAATACCGTCCTCCTGACGGAAATGGCAGCCTTTAATATCGAAGATCGGCGTATATTTTTTATAGCGCTTCATAAAAATGTCATGGATCTGCGCCGGAGAAAGTTCTGCGTGGCTGTGGTCAGACACATCCTTCACCGCATAGCCAAAATCCGCACGCATCTTGTACGGAATCTTGATACCGTAGTTCTGCTCCATGATGTAAGCAACACCGCCCTTACCGGACTGACTGTTGATACGGATCACATCGCTGTCGTAGGTGCGTCCCACATCCTCCGGATTGATCGGCAGATAAGGAACCGTCCAGTGATCCGGATCCTTTGCCTCACGATATTTCATACCCTTTGCGATCGCATCCTGATGGGAACCGGAAAAGGCCGCAAATACAAGCTTGCCGCAGTAGGGGTGCCGCATGTCAATATGCATCTGTGTCAGGCGCTCATACACCTCTACCAGATGGGGCATGTCGGACAGATCAAGCTCAGGATCCACACCCTGCGCATACATATTCATGGCAAGTACCATGATATCCACGTTTCCGGTGCGTTCTCCGTTACCAAACATCGTTCCCTCGATACGGTCTGCACCAGCCAGAATACCCAGCTCTGCATCAGAAATACCACAGCCTCTGTCATTGTGGGGATGCAGAGACAGGATCACATTTTCACGGTTGTGCAGATGCTTGCTCACATACTCCACCTGCTGTGCAAACACATGGGGCATAGACATTTCTACCGTTGCCGGAATGTTGATGATCGGTTTGAAGTCCGGGCGGGGCTCCCAGATATCCAGTACAGCGTTGCACACGTCTACCGCGTAGTCCACCTCTGTTCCTGTAAAGCTCTCCGGGCTGTACTCGAAAATAAAATTGCCCTCTGTCTCGTCTGCCAGCTCCTTTAACAGCTTTGCTCCCTCAATGGCGATCTGCTCGATCTCCTCTTTTGATTTCGCAAACACCTGCTCACGCTGGGCGAGAGAGGTGGAATTGTACACATGTACGATGACCTTGCCGGGAGCTCCCTTTACCGCCTCAAATGTCTTTCGGATAATGTGCTCTCTGGCCTGGGTCAGAACCTGAATCGTCACGTCCTCCGGGATCATGTTTTTCTCGATCAATGTACGCACCAGCTCGTATTCCGTCTCAGAAGCCGCCGGAAAGCCCACCTCGATCTCCTTAAATCCGATATCAACGAGCATCTGGAAAAACTCCAGCTTCTCATCCAGACTCATAGGCTCGATCAATGCCTGATTACCGTCACGAAGATCCACGCTGCACCAGATCGGTGCTTTATCTACATATTCTTTTTTTGCCCAGTCCATGCAGACTTCCGGGGGCATAAAATAATTCCTCTTGTATTGTTTATAGTCAAACATCACTTTTCCTCCATATCGAATTACATATATTGTTCACTATAACACATTTCCACAAAAATGCCAATAGGGGCGGCAAAAGTTAAAACTCGAGACACCCAATCGTTACAATTCACACGCCAGCCAGCTGACCTGTGAATTGCAACGAATTTGGCGATGCTTCGCATGCAAAATCGCCAAATTCATGGCTCATGTACGTTTTTGGCACGTAGCCCGCAGTAAATGCTGGCTACTGTGTGAAAAG
>JALFNQ010000202.1 GCA_022773965.1 Lachnospiraceae bacterium | reverse complement strand
GGACGCTCTCCTGCCGGTCTTGCCGGACGCTCTCCCGCCGGTCTTTCCGGGCGTTCTCCCGCCGGTCTTACCGGGCGTTCTCCTGCCGGTCTTGTCGGGCGTTCTCCTGCCGGTCTTGTCGGGCGTTCTCCCGCCGATCTTACCGGGCGTTCTCCTGCCGGTCTTGTCGGACGCTCTCCTGCCGGACGTTTCTGCGGCGGCTTGCGATCCTTCATATTTTTACTGTTCTGCGGATTAAATACAGCGGTGATACTCGCTTTCTTTTTCGGGCGCTCCACTACTTTCTCACCTTCTGCAGCAGCTTTCTCTTCTGTTTTTGCCGGAGCGGGTTTTACCGCCGGACGTTTAAAATCACTTCTCACCATCGCGATCGTGCTGTCTTCCAACGTGCTCATGTGACTCCTGACCTCTACATTGTTGTCGGTCAAAAATTTCATCAATGATGCATTATCGACACCGATCTCCTTTGCAAGCTCATATACTCGTTTTGCCATAAACTAACTACCTCCGTGTTAAACTGCACATGTCTGCGCAGCATCATATTCTCATGGTCTCAGCAGTCAATGCTTCAACCTCGTGTTTCTTTTTTTGAACTGCCTCTGCCAGTTTTTCGTCAACTACCGCAAGAGAGGAACGGTAATCTTTTCCGATACATCCGCCCAACGTCTCCTTTGTACCATACGCAAAAAGTGGCACCTGATAATAATCAGTCATATCACGAAACTTTTTTGTCGTGTTCCCTGATGCATCTTCGGCCGTAATGACCAAAAACGCTTTTCCTGCCTTCACTGCATTTTCCGTTGCAAACTCGCCGCTTACAACCTTTCCTGCCTTTGCAGCAATCCCAAGCATTGACAACACTCTGTCCGGTTTCGTTTTTATATTTTCATTCTTCATGACCGTTCTTCATCTCCTCCTCCAGCATCATATATACCTCTTTCGGTATCTGCATTTTAAAGGAGCGCTCCAGACCTTTGGAACGAATCGCTTTCGCCAGACATTCCTCATTCGGACAGATATAAGCGCCGCGCCCGTTTTTACGGCCGGTCTTATCTAAGAGATATGTCCCCTCCTGTGTACGGATCACACGATACATCAGCCGTTTTTCGTTCATCTGCCCACAGCCTACGCACTGTCTCATGGGAATTTTCTTATTTTTCGTCGGTGTACTCATCCGCATACTCACCTTCTGCATATGTTTCATCGGCGTATTCCCCGCCAGCGTACTCACCTTCTTCATAGGAACCGTCCTCTGTGTACTCGCCCTCGGCATATTCGCCATCTTCGGCATATTCGCCATCTTCGGCATATTCGCCATCTTCCACGTATTCACCATCCTCGTAGTATTCGCCGTCCTCGTAGTACTCTTCGTCCTCGTAATACTCCTCATCTTCATAGTCATTCTCATAATCCATGAAGTCTCCGGCCTCACGTGCCTGTGTCTCAGACTTGATATCGATCTTAAATCCGGTCAGGCGGGCAGCCAGGCGGGCATTTTGTCCTTCTTTACCGATGGCAAGTGATAACTGATAATCAGGAACAACAACCTTTGCACTTTTCTCTTCCGCATCTGCAATAACAGAGATGACCTTTGCAGGACTCAGCGCATTTTCAATCAGCATCGCAGGATTCTCATTCCAATTGATGATATCAATCTTCTCCCCGCGCAGTTCGTTTACGATCGCATTGACACGGGCACCATTCATTCCGACACATGCACCGACTGCATCCACATCAGGATCATTGGAATAAACAGCGATTTTTGTTCTGCTTCCCGCCTCACGTGCAATGCTCTTGATCTCTACAATGCCGTCCTTCACCTCTGCGACCTCAGACTCAAACAGACGCTTTACCAGCTCAGGATGCGTTCTGGAAACAAGGATCTTCGGTCCCTTCGGTGTGGATTTTACCTCTAAAATATAAAGCTTGATACGCTCTGTAGGCTGAAACACCTCTCCGCGCACCTGCTCATTTTCTGTCAGGATCGCATCTACCTTACCAAGATTGATGCTGACATTTCTGCCAATATAGCGCTGTACGATACCTGTTACGATATCCTTTTCCTTGCTGTAATATTCGCTGAATAAAACCTTGCGCTCCTCCTCACGGATCTTCTGGAGGATCACATTCTTTGCATTCTGTGTAGCGATACGTCCAAACTCCTGTGACTTGATCTCAAAATTGACCGTATCTCCGATCTCATATTTGGAATCGATCATTTTTGCCTTTGCAAGACTGACCTCAAGGACAGGATCCTCAACCTCCTCTACAACAGTTTTCGCTTGATATACATGGTATTCACAGGTGTCCGGATCCATGTCTACCTTGATATTATCGGACTTGCCAAAATGATTCTTGCAGGCTGTCACAAGCGAATTCTCAATTGCTTCGATCAGTGTATCTTTACTGATGTTTTTTTCCTGCTCCAAAAGAGTGAGCGCCTCTAATAATTCATTCTTCATTTTTCCTTTTTCCTCCTAAAAATCAAATGCCAGCCGAATCAAGGCAATATCTGCTCTGGCAAAAGTAAGTTCTGTTTCGTCTTCATCCTCAATAACAATATTGTCTGCATCAAAGCGTTTCAAAATACCAGTAAACTGCTTCTCATGCTTGATGGGACGGAAGGTGCGGATCTCGACTTCCTCACCGATACTCTTTTTCAAATGCTTATCTTTTTTCAAAGGGCGTCCCAGTCCAGGCGAGCTGACTTCGAATACATAGGAGTCTGGGATATAATCCTTCTCATCCAGAATCGGATTCATCTCTCTGGCAACTGTCTCACAATCATTCACTGCAATTCCACCCGGCTTGTCAATGTACGCCCGCAGATAATTCGTACTACCCTCCTTGACGAACTCTACATCATACAGCTCAAAGCCATATTTTTCCAAAATCGGTAAAATCAGCTTTTCCGTCTGTGCTTCATAGTCCTGTCGTTTTGACATCATTTCACCTTCCTTCTCAACAAATAAGAGTGGGTTTTTTGACCCACTCTTATATCTAGTACAATATTCAACTATTATTAGTGTAGCACTTATAATAGAGAAATGCAAGGGATTTTCAAAATTCTTTGTCTTTTGCAGCCATAGAAATATAAAGAAATATTCTAAAATAATCGTACAACACAAAAAAAGATTTCTCTTCCGAGAAATCCTTTAGCAGTCCGTACGGGAATCGAACCCGTGTTTCCGCCGTGAGAGGGCGGCGTCTTAACCGCTTGACCAACGAACCGTTTATTATACTATCAGATGCTTCGACATATGTCAAGGGGATTTTTCATTTTTTTATCTTTTTTGAATTCCCTATCTGACAAAAAAGGACTTCCCTTTCAGGAAATCCTTTAGCAGTCCGTACGGGAATCGAACCCGTGTTTCCGCCGTGAGAGGGCGGCGTCTTAACCGCTTGACCAACGAACCGTTTATTATACTATCAGACAGTCCACTGGATGTCAAGGGCTTTTTTTGAAATTTTTTCTTTTTTCTGATAAATCCAAAAATTCCGAAATCTTCTTAGATTTTCATGCCCCTCTACCCCGCAGCTTATCCTGATTCAGAAAAACAAAAAGGACTTCCCTTTCAGGAAATCCTTAGCAGTCCGTACGGGAATCGAACCCGTGTTTCCGCCGTGAGAGGGCGGCGTCTTAACCGCTTGACCAACGAACCGTCTATTATACTATCAGACAGTCCGTTGAATGTCAAGGGCTTTTTTGAAATTTTATTTTTTTTCTGATTTTCTCGAAAATACCTGCAATTTCCTACTCTTCGTATCCGTTCGGATTATTCTTCTGCCATCTCCAGGAATCCGCGCACATCTCGCGAATACCATACTGTGCCTCCCAGCCAAGCTCACGCTTTGCCTTGGACGGATCACAATAGCAGGTCGCGATATCACCAGGGCGACGCTCCTTGATCACATACGGGATCTTGATATCATTGGCTGCCTCAAAATTTTTCACGATATCAAGCACACTGTAGCCATGTCCGGTTCCAAGATTGTAAATGCAAAGTCCGGCCTTGTCCTCGATCTTCTTTAACGCCTTTACATGTCCCAGAGCAAGATCTACAACATGAATGTAATCGCGCACGCCGGTTCCATCCGGTGTATCATAGTCATCGCCAAATACACCCAGCTGCTCCAGCTTGCCGACAGCTACCTGTGTGATATAAGGCATCAGGTTATTCGGAATACCATTCGGGTTCTCTCCCATCGTTCCACTGGGATGCGCACCGATCGGATTGAAATAACGAAGCAGGATCACATTCCACTCCGGATCAGCCTTCTGCATATCGGATAAGATCTGCTCAAGCATCGATTTTGTCCAGCCATAAGGATTTGTGCACTGTCCCTTCGGGCAATTCTCGGTGATCGGAATCTCCGCAGGATCACCATAAACGGTTGCAGAAGAAGAAAAGATAATATTCTTGCATCCATTCTGTCTCATCACATCAACGAGCGTCAATGTACCTGCGATATTATTCTCGTAATACTCCCAGGGCTTTGATACAGATTCACCGACCGCCTTTAAGCCTGCAAAATGAATACAGCTGTCAATGCTCTCCTTTTTAAAGAGGTCATTCAATAATTCACGATCCAGAATATCTCCCTTATAGAATGTAACCTTCTTTCCGGTCAGAGCCTCCACGCGACCCAAAGACTTCTCGCTGGAATTGGACAGATTATCCAAAACCACCACCTCATAACCTGCATTTAAAAGCTCTACGCAGGTATGACTTCCGATATAGCCTGCTCCACCTGTTACTAAAATTGCCATAATAATTACCACCTTTCCTATTGTTATGTACGGTTCAGATCATTTTTTTCTTTACTCATAAGTCTACCTCATTTTTTTGTTTTTTCCAGAAAAAAATGTATGAGGAACATAGAAAAATGTTGCACAGACATGTATAATAAAAAATAGCAATCAATCTGAAGGGAAAATAACATATGAATTATAAAAATTCCTATAAAGCAACAAAAAAAGAGCTGGTATCACTATCCGTCTATAATGTAGGCTACCAGAAATGCGATTCGCTCTATCAGTGGGGACCCGGTGTGCGGGACCACTATCTCATCCACTATGTCATCTCAGGCTGCGGCTATTATGAGCTAAAAAACAAAAAATATGAATTACATGCAGGAGACGCCTTTTTAGTCTATCCCAATCAGGAGATCACTTACTACGCAGATGTGTCCGACCCCTGGGAATATGCCTGGGTCGGCTTTAACGGCAGCGATGCGCTCTCCATTCTGAATGCGACCGATTTCACAAAGGAACAGCCCTACATCACTGCCGCTCCTTTTGGAGACAAAATACTGCATCAGCTTCTATGCATCTATGAGGTTCGAGGCAATGAATTTGAGCAGGCCGTGGAAATGACCGGACGACTCTACACGGCGCTGGCACTGTTTATGCAGGGAGCGACAAAAAAGCCGCCGCAGACCTCCTACTCCGGCTATGTCCAGAAAGCCATCGCCTACATCTCTGCCAACTATTCTTACCCGATCACGGTGGAAGATATTGCCGGCTATGTAGGGCTCAGCCGCAGTCACCTCTTTCGTTCCTTTGAAAAAGTAATGGAAAAATCGCCCAAAGAATATCTGACTGCCTTTCGTATCAAACAGGCGTGTAATCTGTTAGAGCATTCAGATCTGTCCATCACTGTCATCGCAAACTCCGTCGGCTTTGAGAACAATCTGTATTTCTCCAAAGCATTTCATAAGGTAAAAGGCATGTCTCCCAAAAATTACCGATCAAGTGTTCAGGAAAAGAAATAAATAAGGCGAGCATTAAAAAAGAGACTACCAAATCACAAGATCGTAGTCTCTTTCCTATTCCCAGCTTCTGATTAAGCTAATTTTGCCTTAGCAACTTCTGCTAATGCTGCAAATCCCTCTGCATCATTGACAGCCAGCTCTGCTAACATCTTGCGGTTCATGTCAACACCAGCTAACTTTAAGCCGTGCATCATTCTGCTGTATGATAAACCATTCAGACGGGCTGCTGCATTGATACGAGCGATCCATAACTGACGGAACTGTCTCTTCTTCTGCTTACGTCCTGCATATGAGCTGGTCAGCGCTCTCATCACTGACTGCTTTGCAATACGATACTGCTTAGAACGCGCTCCTCTATAACCCTTTGCTAACTTTAAGGTACGATTATGTTTCTTTCTAGCGTTTAAACCACCTTTAACTCTTGCCATTTCTTATTTCCTCCTTCACACAATCTTACAGATAAGGTAAGATCTTCTTCATTGTCTTTACATTTGTTGCATCTGTCATTGCAGCCTGTCTTAAGTTTCTCTTACGCTTTGTAGATTTCTTGGTTAAGATATGGCTCTTGTAAGCTTTATTTCTCTTTAATTTCCCGGTTCCGGTCTGTGAAAAGCGCTTTGCAGCAGCTCTTTTTGTTTTGATCTTAGGCATGATAAATTCCTCCTTTAAAATGTTCTTCTTATTTTTTCTCTCCAAGCACCATTGCAAGGCTTCTGCCTTCCTGCTTCGGTGCTTTCTCTACAACTGCGATATCAGCCATCTGCGCAGCAATATCATCCAGAATGTGGCGACTCTGCTGCATGTGTGCCATCTCTCTGCCGCGGAAACGCAACGTGATCTTCACCTTATTGCCCTTTCCGATAAACTTTCTGGCAGCGCTGATCTTTGTATTCAGATCATTAGAATCAATATTCGGAGAAAGACGTACTTCCTTAAGCTCCACCGTTTTCTGCTTCTTGCGAGCATCCTTTTCCTTGCGGGCAAGCTCGTAACGATACTTTCCATAGTCAACGATCTTACATACCGGCGGCTTTGCCGTGGGCGCGATCTTCACCAAATCCAGCTCCGCCTCATCTGCCAGTCGCATTGCCTCCTTAATCGGCATAACGCCCAACTGGTCTCCGTTTTCTCCAATCACACGAACCTCTTTGTCTCTAATCTGTTCGTTAATCATTAATTCGCTAATGACACCACACCTCCATTTTTTAATATAAAAACCGACTCATACAACAGTCCTTCAAACAGCAACGTAAGCGTGCAAACAAAAATAGTGGATACAAAACTGCATCCACTAATCACATTCGTCGCATACGATCCGACAGAAAAACATCGCCAAAATCGTCATTGAACACTTATGAACCCAAGTCACGCGCTTGTGCTAAGGTGAGAGTGGATACTCTACTTGCTGTTTTCAACTTCATTAAATTAACATATCTGCATTTGATTGTCAAGAGATTTTTTTCAATTCTTCCACAACGCCATATATCATGGCTCATGTACGTTTATGGAACGTAGCCCGCAGTAAATGCTGGCTACTGTGTGAAAAGTTACACCCAATCTGCTGCAGGACATGAAACCAATATTAAAACAAAATATACAAAACAGTCAAAAAAACGTCCGGTCGATCACTCGATCAACCGGACGGTCAATGAAAACCTGCATCACTGACAGGTACGATGATTTATTTAGCGGCGATAGAGCACAAATGTCTCGTAGGGCTTCAATGTGATCTGTCCCTTTTCATAGTCATTGGGGAGATTTGCGATCAGACACTCGGCATTCCCAAATTCTTCTGGTATCTGAAATTCCTGTTCCTTTTCAGAAAAATTGCACACTGTCAGTAGTTTTTCGTCATTCAGTGTTCTTGTATAAACAAAGAGATTCTCATCTTCAGGCAAAAGCAGCTCATACTTGCCGTAAACAATGATCGGATGCTGCTTTCTTAAGGCGATCAGCTTCTGGTAATAGTGGAATACTGAATCCGGATCTGCCAGCTCTGCCTCTGCATTGATCTCCTTATAGTTGGGGTTCACCGAAATCCACGGTGTGCCGGTGGTAAATCCGGCATTTTCCGTGTCATCCCACTGGACAGGCGTGCGGGCGTTATCCCTACTGGTAAACTTCATGCAGGGCCAGAATTCCTCATGAGCGACTCTTCCGCTCACGCACCACTCCTGATAAGCATTGATACTTTCGATATCGCGGAAATCTGTCGGGCTCTCAAAGGGATAATTGGTCATTCCAAGCTCCTCGCCCTGATAGATGTAGGGTGTGCCCTGCATCATATGAAGGCAGGTAGCAAGCATTTTTGCGGATGTGCTTCTGTACTGCGGCGCATCATTTCCAAAGCGGGAAACCGCGCGGGGCTGGTCATGATTATCCCAAAACAGGCTGTTCCAGGCTTCCCCGTAAAGCTCGGTCTGCCATCTGGATAAGATCTCCTTTAACTGCACAAGGGGACGCTTCTGATCGGTCCACTTGCCGTATTTTCCCTGTGCATCCACATGCTCAAACTGGAAAACCATATTTAACTCATGGGTATTTTCTCCCGCATACTGCTTCGCCAGCTGAGGCGTCACACCAGGCGTTTCACCTACCGTCATCAGGTCATATTTTGACAGCACCTTTTCATTCATTTCCTGAAGATAGTTGTGTACGTTCGGACCATGAACACAATAAGGGCCAAAATCTCCGTACAGCCCATTTACTTCTCCGTCAGGCATTTCCGCTGTTTTAGAGATCATGCTGATCACATCCATACGGAAGCCGTCGATGCCCTTTTCGCACCACCAGGTCATCATGTCAAACACTTCTTTTCGCACGGCCGGATTGTCCCAGTTGAGATCTGGCTGTTTGGGTGAAAACAGGTGCAGATAATACATGCCTCTGCTCTCGTCATACTTCCACGCGGAGCCACCAAAGCAGGAGCCCCAGTTATTGGGCGCCTCGGTTCCCTCACGCCAGATATAGTAATCACTATACGGATTTTCTTCGGATTTACGGCTCTCCACGAACCAGCGGTGCTCGTCCGAGGTATGGTTTACTACGAGATCCATGACGATCTTAAGACCTCTCGCATGTGCCTCGGCCAGCATCTCATCAAAGTCTTCCATCGTTCCAAACTCGTCCATGATCGCCTGATAATCACTGATATCATAGCCGTTATCATCGTTGGGTGACTGATAAACCGGCGACAGCCAGATGACATCCACCCCAAGCTCCTTCAGATAATCCAGCTTCGAGGTGATTCCCTTTAAATCTCCGATTCCGTCTCCATTGCTGTCCATAAAGCTTCGGGGGTAAATCTGATATACCACCGATTCTTTCCACCAGTTTTTTTCCATTGCCATGTATATCCCTCCCTGTCACTTGTTATGAGGCATCACCACAGGTGACACCTCATGTTATCTATTTTGATAATCAACAATTGTAACTGTCCAGAGTTACCAACAATTCTTATCTTGCGCTCAACAGCTCTGCCAGTGCTTTATACAAATCCTCCTGGATCTCCATAGCAGCAAGCTTTGATAGAAGAACCGTGCGATCCTTCTCTTTTCTGATCAGCTGATACAGCATATCTTTTAAGTAAAATTCAATCTCAGCCTGATTTAGGAAATCAAAGCAGCGCTTCGCAACCTCATTTTGCACAGATACCTGTGCCGCGTCCACGCAGATTCTTATCGTCTGCTGTATGGAAATCTCCGGCAATTCTACGATCACTGCCTGTTTTTTTGCATCATAAGAAACATTTACCGGCTGTAGCGCATGTTCCCCTGTAAATACCCGAACGAATGCTACCGCTGATTTTTTGTATCCGGTCAGTTCTACAAGATAAGAACGTTTTTCCGGGATCAGTGAAAGTTCTCCCTTTGCAGGCATGATCGTGAAGGTGTTTTTCTCGCCTTCCTTATAGGTCATATTCGTTGTCACGCACGTTCCAGACTCATACGCGCAGGTCTCATTGTCATCCTCATACAGTTCAAAGCTGCCATCCGCCCCTGCAAACACGAAAACATGCAGGCTCTGCGGGTTTTTGACCGCCTCTTTGCCGCTGATCTCATCGGTAAAGGGAAGGATCGCTCCCGCCTTCGCCAAAACCGGAATGCTCTCTAACGGGCGGTACATGTCGATCATCCGGTCGCCACGGTACATCACGCCGGTAAAAATATCATACCAGGTTCCCTCCGGAAGCCATACCTTTACCTTCGCCACATTCAGATCTGTGATGCGCGCAGAAGTAACAGGTGCTACCACAAGCTGCGTGCCAAACCAGTATTGATTCTTCACCGCATAGGCTTCTGCTGCCTCAGGGTCATTATAATACATCGGCAGGATCATGGGAAGATTCTCTTTGTAGCTTCTATGATTCATCGTATAGAGATATGGTATCATCCGATGACGCAGTCTGAGAGCGTCTCCCATTGCCAGTTCTACCTCTTTTTTAAATCTCCAGGGTTCTTTTCCGTTAAATTCGCTACAGGAACTATGCAGTCGCATGATCGGTGAAAATGCGCCAAGCTGTGTCCAGCGCGCTTCCATCTCGTCATTTTTATAGCCTTGCATATGTCCGCCAATGTCGTGGCTCCACCAGCCATAACCGATATTGGAAGCCGTCTCCGTGAAATAGGGCTGAAAATCCAGTGAATCCCATGTGATCACCGTATCACCGGAAAATCCGACCGGATAACGGTGGCTTCCGGGGCCCGCATATCTGGAAAAGGTCATCGGTCGCTTTCCGTTTCTGCCGCTGTCAAGAAAATGGTAGTGATTGAAGATCCACAACGGATCCAGTCCTTCGATCTTGCAGTTGCTTCCCTGCTGCCAGTCGATCCACCAGAAATCGACACCCTCCTCCTCCAGCGGATGATGGAGAATGTCAAAATAGTTCTCCATGAACTTCGGGTCCGCCGGGTCGCATAAAACCGGATCTTCCTCCTCATAATTGACGCCCATGGCCTTCGCCATTTCCTCATAGCGCTCCTCATATCCCCGGACACCGTCCGCGGGATGCACATTTAACGTCACATGCATGCCCCTGTCGTGAAGTCCCTGTAAAAACCGAGGCGGATCCGGGAAAAAGTCACGGTTCCAGGTATATCCTGTCCAGCCGCTTCCATATTTCGGGTCCACATCTGTCACATGCCAATCCATGTCGATGACAGCCACCGTAAAAGGCAGATTTTCCTTGTCAAAACGATCCATCAGCTCCATGTAAGAGTTTTCCGTATACTTATAGTAACGGCTCCACCAGTTACCCAGTGCAAAGCGGGGCAGCATCGGGGTCTTTCCACACAGATAATAAAAATCATTTAACGCTTCCTTATAATCATGACCATAGCCGAAGAAATACAGATCCCTGATACCTTTTTTTCTCGGCTCGATCCAGCCATCAGACAGCAGGATCTGCGATCTGCTGTCATCGATCAGGGAATAGCCAAATCTTGAAACGATACCATGATCTAACGGGATCGCGCCATTCGCCTCATCCAGCGTGCGAGCGGTGCCGCCCAGATCATGGATGGCTTCTCCATAATGCCAGATACTGTGGTAAGCGCTCAGGTTTCCCTTCACCTGAATGGAAAGCCCGTGGCTGGAAAATTCTTTTTCATTATAGACCAGCTGTACACGGGAGGTATGGATCTCTATTCCAGTCTCCGTGTGAAGCAATCGGTATTCTGTTTCAGGAAAATCCCTGAAAAACGCCATCTGAGTAGCACGGTCTTCAAAAATGCCATCCTCGCTGTATTCCAGACGGATCAGACCTGCTGTCAGCATGGTGATGCGGTATTTTTCACCCACCACCATGTTTGCCGCCAATGCCTGCGGCCGTGTTTCTACCTTATAGATATCCTTCATATGTCTCGTCTCCTATCCCTTGACTGCTGATGCAGCGATACCTGCGATAAACTGCTTCTGGAAGAACAGATAGATCAAAAGCACTGGCAGAATGGAAATCGCTGTCGCTGCGAACAATGCGCCGTAATCGGTCGAATACTGTCCGTTGAACATTTTCAGCCCCACCGCAAGCAGCTGTTTTTCCTGTGAATTGATCACTAAGTACGGCCACAGGAAGTCCTCCCATGTCCAGAGGAACTGGAAGATGGCAATGCTGGCAATTCCATTTTTCGCCATCGGGAAAATGATGCAGTGAAAAATGTAAAACTCGTTGGCGCCGTCCATTCTTGCCGCTTCTAAGATCTCGTCCGGAAGCTCGGAAATGTGCTGTTTCATCATGAAAATGCCAAATCCGCTGAACATCGCAGGGATGATGAGTGCTTTGTAGCTATCCATCCAGCCGAAGCTCTGGATCATGGAATATTTCGGGATGATCGTCACGCACCAGGGAATCATCATTGTTGAGAGCACAAAGCCAAAAAGAAGGTTTCTTCCCTTGAATTTATATTTGCTGAGCACATATCCGCAGAGGGTACTGGTATACATCACCAGCACAGTGACTACCACTGTGATCAGAATACTGTTTCCAAAAAAGCGGACAAAATTGAAGTGCGCATTCATATTGGAAAAGTTTTCCAGCGTAAAATTCTGGGGCAGGAGATGCTGCTCTAACGCCATGATCTCGCCGTTTTGCTTGAAGGAGGAGCACAGCATCCAGATAAAGGGATAAACCGTGATCACACCAAGGGCCAGAAGGAATATGTTTAATGCAATCGTGCTTATTTTTCTTTTCATAACAGCCTCCTAATCCTGCTTTCCGGAAACCCGGAAGGACAACCATGTAAACACTGCAGTAATCACAAATAGTACAAAGGACAATGCTGACGCATAACCAAAATTGTATTTTACAAAGGCTTCATCATAAATAATGTAGGAAGCCAGATAAGTAGCTGTACCGGGGCCGCCCTCTGTCATGATCAGGATCTGTACATATGCCTGAATATAGGAAATGATGGAGGTGATGACCACAAACAGCGTCATGGGCTTTAACAGCGGCAGTGTCACATAGCGGAAGGTCTGCCAGCTGCTGGCTCCATCCACCTTTGCCGCCTCCATCGCGTCAGCGGGAAGTGATAGAAGTCCTGCCATAAACATAACAACCGCATATCCGAAATCCTTCCAGATCGTCATGATCATGACTGCCAGAAGCGCTGTCTTCGGATTCATGAGCCAGTTGACATCCAGCCCAAAGATCTGGTTGATTGTACCGATCTGCGGATTGTACATAAATTTCCATACAAAGGCAACCGCAACCATCGGCGTAACTACGGGCATGTAATAGATCGCCCGGTAAAGGCTTTTGCATTTAATCAGTGCGGAATTGATCGCACATGCGATCCCAAGACCAAGGCCTACTCGGAAGATAATGACAACCACGGAAAAGATCACGGTGTTGATCATTGATTTTCCAAATAATGCACTAGTAAATACTTCTTTATAATTTTCCAGTCCCAGAAAGTTATAGGTTCCGCTCAGCGGGTTCCACTCATGAAAGCTGCCTACAAAGGCAATGCCGATCGGAACGATCAGAAATACGGTAAAAAAGATAACCATTGCGATGACTACGATATCTCGCAGCACGATCTCGCTCCTGCTCTGCAGTGGATGTGTTTTTCGAAACATATCTGGCGTCCTCCCTTATATTTTCATAACCTGCATATGCTGATTACTCAGCATATGCATACAGATTTTCTACAGATACAAAGGAACTGTTTTTCATGTCCTTCTCAATATTTGCCTGGGCTTCCGCAAAGGCACTGTCAATATCTACACCGTTAAAGAATACGTCCTGACCAGCTTTCTTTAAGGATGTCTCTACAGTAGAAGGCATCGGGCCCGGCCAGATATAGTGGTCGATATGCTCTGCAAGCACCTTCAGAGACGGATTCTCAAGGATCTTCTCATTAGAAGCCAGAGATTTCTTTGCCGGGAAAGTACTCATTGCCAGGTTGAACTCTACCTGCGCCTCATCGTTTGCCAGGAAATATTTTACAAAATCCTGTGCCACTGCCTGCTGGTCTGCCGGAGCATTTTTGTTGACACCGAAGGTAGACTCGCCATTGTAACGGTTGTATGCGTAAGGATTGCCATCAAAGGTAGGAATCTCAAATACACCAAAATCAATATTGCTCCAGGTCGTCTTTAAGGTGTTGTAGTAGTGGCCCCACTGGATGACCATTGCTGACTGACCCTGACCGAAGCTGTCTGCGCCCTTCTCACCGAAATCCTTGGATCCGACACCGTCAACCTCGTACATATCCACTAACATCTGCATGGTCTTTTTCATTGCGTCTGAATCGATGTTGGGAGTCTTGCCATCTTCCTTGAACAGATTCTCACCCATCTGGTAATTCAGTCCAAGCAGATAGTTCTGATGGAAGTCATCGTTAAAGTTTAAGCCGGCCTGAACGAGCTTGTCGCCATCCTTGATGGTCAGCTTCTTTGCAACCTCACGGAACTCATCCCAGGTCTTGGGGATATCGTTCTCGGTCAGTCCGGCTGCCTCCCACATTGCCTTGTTATAATAAACAGAGCCGGTCATCATACCGTAATCAATGTAGTAAACATTGCCGTCGATCACGTGGGCATCCACACCGGTGAAATCTGCCTGTAAGTCTTCCAACGGAATATCAAGCGGCGCCATATAGTTGATCAGGTTCTCATGGTAGCTGTTGTGAACGTTGAAGATCGCAGGTCCTTTCTCTCCGTCCAGTGCCAGCGGAAGCTTTGTCCAGTAATCCTCCCAGGGGTTATTGACCAGCTTGATCGTTACATTCGGATGGATGGCTGTATAGCCGTCGATCACCTTCTGGAACAGATCATCGCTGCCCCACTCCCACAACTCTACGGTGATGTCTTTTCCATCGTTGATTGCTACGCTGGGATCATATTTTACTGCATCACCGAAAGGTTCTGTGGGCACATCCGCCTGTGCCTGATCCTGTGCCTTCTGCTCTGATGCGCTGCTGCCGCATCCGGTAAGTCCTGTCACTGCAAGTACTGCTGCCATCATTGCTGCAAACATTTTTTTCTTCATAATAGTTACCCCTTTACTTTTCTTTGTGTGGTGTTTCATTTCCTGAAACAGTTTGCGTGGTTTGTTTTTCATTTGTTCGTAACTGTTTTGTCCTCTCGCAGTTACACGCCTTCTTTTTGGTTTGGTTTTTGGTTTTGTTCTTCGTTTCATTTGGTTTAGCGCTAAATCTGATGCTGCGCTCCGTCACAAGAGATGCGGATGTGACAACCCTGCTAAAAAACTGGAATGTGGACGGAATTATCTTTCTATATCCGGATGAGCAGGACTGTTACCGCCGTTTTATCGAGTCAGCACCCTGCCCCGTGGCGATCTTTGACAGCCACCTGACGATCCCGGGGCTCATTAACATCTGCTCAGATGATGAAAAGGGCTGCTATCTCGCCACAAAATATATGATCAACAAAGGGCATACGAACATCGCGTTTGTCGCTGACTATGATGGCAACCATCTGCTCACCAAGCGTTTTGGCGGCTACTGTAAAGCACTGGAGGAATGCGGCATCCCATTCCGTGAGGATTATGTTTTCCGCTATTCACCCTCCTACGAGGGAGGCATCGCCGCCGGAAAAGAGATCGCTTCCAGAAGAACGCCCATCACGACGGTCGTCACCACGGCTGACATCTGCGCCATCGGTGTCATGGAGGGCGCCAGACTGGGAGGTCTGCGTGTTCCGGTAGACCTTTCCGTCATCGGATACGATAATCTGTCCCTGTGCCAGTACACCTCACCAAAGCTGACCTCTATCTCTCAGCACATTCCGCAAAAAGCGCTCCTGGCCACACAGCTTCTATTGAAAAAAATCAGGGGTGAGGAACCCGACCAGCCGGATCACTCCATCATAGACGTAGAGATCGTTGAGCGGCAGTCGGTTGTTTCACTATTCTAAGCATAAAAATCATTACATTTCAGACCTTAGCCTGAAATGCAGCGAATTTATCTCTCTACATGTAAAAATGACCGGCATGTCACTTTCATACCGGTCATTTTATATTTGACCCAAAAAACAATCCGCAATCCAATGGATGATGCACATCCATATACTTGCATCATTGACAAACAGAGCCTCAGAAGCAACAACCCGTTCGAATCATAATATCCTCCCACGCTTCCTCATCAATCTCCTCATCGCGGAACAATTTTTTTGCATCCGCATCCGTGATTTTCCGGATAACTTTACAAGGATTTCCCGCCGCCACACACCAGTCGGGGATATCCTTCGTCACCACACTTCCAGCTCCGATCACTACATTGCTTCCAATATGCACGCCCGGGCAGATCACTGTATTCCCGCCAAGCCAGACATTATCCCCGATCGTCACTTCTTTCCCGTATTCATAAGCAGAATTACGGCTGACCGGATGAACCGGGTGTCCCGCCGTATAGACGGACACATTGGGAGCCATCATACAGTTATCGCCAATCTTTATTTTTGCCACATCGATCAGTGTACAGTTATAATTTGCAAAGAAATTTTTGCCCACTTCGATGTGCTTGCCATAGTCACAGTAAAAGGGCGGATTCACAAAGGCGTTGTCCGATTTTCCGAAAAGTTCTGCTACAACCGCTCCGATCCCGGCAAAATCAGAACGGTCCATAAAATTTAATTTCTGTAAAATTTTTCTGCACTCTTTTTGTTCTTCAAAAACACTCTCGTCTGATATATATGCCATCCCGGCATCTCTTCGCTCTTTATTCGTCATTGTCAGGTCTCCATTCTTATACATTTTCTAAAAAACCCCGGCTGAAATCAGCCGGGGTTTTTCTATGTTCTTATTTAAAATACTCAAAACTAGTTGGTAATAGTTAACTCTGTCTCTTTGTCGAATACATGCATTGCGTTTGCATCGAATGCTAACTCTACAGTATCACCGTAACGAGCGGGTGTAGTAGATGAAACGCTTGCTGTCATCTTTGCTCCACCTACGTTGAAGTATAACAGAACCTCTGCACCAAGTAACTCGTAACCGGTAACCTCTGTGGTAACCTTGCATGAAGTCTTAGCTACATCTTCCTTGTCATCTGAGATATTCTCAGGTCTGATACCTAATACAACAGTCTTTCCATTGTAGTTGCCATCAATGAGCTTCTGAGCCTTTGCCTGCGGAAGCTTTACAGAGAACTTATCAAATGTCAAAGTAACGTCTGATCCATTGATCTTGCAGACAGCATCTACAAAGTTCATCTGAGGAGATCCGATGAATCCTGCAACGAACAGGTTGTCAGGCTGAGCATATAATCTCTGAGGAGAATCTACCTGCTGGATGATACCATCCTTTAATACTACGATTCTGGTACCTAAGGTCATAGCCTCGGTCTGATCATGTGTAACGTAGATGATGGTAGCGCCCAGTTTCTGATGTAATGCAGAAATCTCAGAACGCATCTGTACTCTTAACTTTGCATCCAGGTTTGATAAAGGCTCGTCCATAAGGAATACCTTAGGATTACGAACGATCGCACGACCCATAGCAACACGCTGTCTCTGTCCACCGGAAAGAGCCTTCGGCTTACGGTCTAATAATTTCTCAAGGTCAAGGATCTTAGCTGCCTCACGAACCTTCTGGTCGATGACATCCTTGGGAACCTTACGCATCTTCGGACCGAATGCCATGTTCTGGTATACAGTCATATGAGGATACAGAGCGTAGTTCTGGAATACCATCGCGATATCACGATCCTTCGGCTCTACGTCGTTCTCTAACTTTCCATCGATGTATAACTCACCGGAAGAGATCTCCTCAAGACCAGCGATCATACGAAGGGTTGTAGACTTACCACATCCTGAAGGTCCTACGAAGATGATGAACTCCTTGTCCTCTACCTCGAGGTTGAAATCCTTAACAGCCTCAAAGCCGTTGGGGTATCTTTTGCAAATGTTCTTACATGATAAACTTGACATTGGTTTGTCCTCCTGAAAAATTTTTTTATTATTTGTTTGATTTGTTGTTTCCGTTTTTTGAACTGTACTTACTATACAAAATTTTTCGGACAAATGCTATGCACGGATTACCTAAAGATTTGAAAATTTTTCCGTCGGATTGACGAAAGAGGTCATCGCTTCCGTCAGTTTGACGAAACATGTCCGCCGATTCGTCAGTTTGACGAAATAACGAATTGGCTTCGGCAGATTGACGAAGACCTCTGGCTGTTTCGTCAAGTTGACGGATATCAGCATTCCTATACCTTAAAAACGGAAATCCCTGCTGCCCTGCGCGATCTTCGTCAGGTTGTCAACAACAATGCCGCGCACTTTTTCATTGGGGATATTCGCGAGTTCCTTCTGGATCAGTGCATCTCCGATGGCACGGGTGTCGGGCTTTGCATAATCGCACAGATACTCCTTGAGCGTCATGAGCGCATTGGGATGACAGCAGTTCTGGATCTGGCCGCTCTTGCACAGGGACATAAAACGGTCACCGGTGCGTCCCTCGCGGTAGCATGCGGTACAAAAGCTGGGGATATACTCCTGCTCCATCAGCCACTTCACCACCTCGTCTAACGGACGGTTGTCAACGACGTCAAACTGTGCACTGTTTTCCTCTTCCGGCTCCTCCTCCACATAACCGCCGACGCTGGTGCGTGAGCCGCCGCTGATCTGCGAGATGCCAAGCTGCAGCACGCGTTCTCTCGTCTTTTTACTCTCTCTGGTGGACACGATCATGCCCGTGTATGGTACTGCAATACGGATGCACGCCACGATCTTTGCAAAAATATCATCATCGATGCTATTGTCAAATGCATCGGGATCGATGTCATCCGCGTGACGGATACGGGGCACACTGATGGTATGAGGGCCAACACCATGTACAGCCTCCAGATGCTCGGCATGCATGAGAAGTCCGGCAAATTCATAACGGTACATTTCCAGACCAAACAACACACCTAAGCCTACATCGTCAATGCCGCCCTCCATGGCACGGTCCATCGCCTCGGTATGATATGCATAATCGTGCTTAGGTCCTGCCGGATGCAGCTTCTCATAGCTCTTTTTATGATAAGTCTCCTGAAACAGAATATAAGTTCCGATTCCGGCATTTTTCAGGCGGGTGTAATTTTCTACGGTTGTCGCTGCGATATTGACATTCACGCGGCGGATGGCACCGTTTTTATGCTTGATGCCATAGATCGTCTCGATACTCTCCAGCACATACTCGATCGGGTTGTTGACGGGATCCTCGCCGGTCTCCAGCGCCAGACGCTTATGTCCCATATCCTGCAATGCAATGACTTCCGCACGGATCTCGTCCTGCGTCAGTTTTTTGCGGGCGATATGCTTATTTTTGATGTGATACGGGCAGTATACACAGCTGTTGATGCAGTAGTTTGACAGATACAGCGGTGCGAACATCACGATCCGGTTGCCGTAAAAATCCTGCTTGATCTGCTTTGCAAGTGCGTAGATCTGTTCGTTGCGATCCTCCAGCTCACAATCTAAAAGGACTGCCGCCTCCCGGTGGGAAAGTCCCTTGCGAAGCTTTGCCTTCTCAAGGATCTGGTCGATCAGCTCTGCGTTTCTCTTGTTTTTTTCAGCGTATTCCAATGTATCCAGAATCTCGCCGTCATCAATAAATTCTTCTGCTTTGTTTGATTTGGGATTGTACATGTTTCTTTTCCTCCTGTGTTATTATGATAGATCATTGTTTTTGGTTAAAATGTAACCAATGCTTCAATGTCTCAGAAATCATGATTTTCATCGATTCTAAACTGGTATCAATCAGTTTTACCTGTAGTCGCCCCTGTCGCATACCAGCTCATAACCCGTAGAAGCAATTCGTCTTCCCAGACATTTCACACATTCTGCCGCCTCATCTCCGGTACAGATCTTGTTGTCGTAGAGCATATATTTTTTTCGGACATCCTGCGGGGAAAGGTTTGGCATGACCACGTTGGCGCCTGCCAGTATGCCCTTTTCCCTGCCACGTGGGTCAATTGTCCCCAGCGCCGTTGTTGCCGGGAGCAGCACATGGGGCTCCATCAGCCGGATGATCGCCAATAATCGCAGCGTCAGTTCCAGCCCGCCCTGGGCTTCCTTTGCAAAGGGTGTGTCATGATGCGGCACAAAAGGCCCGATACCCACCATGTGGGGCTGCAGTTCATGGATAAATTGCAGATCTTTGACCAGATGCTCCGGTGTTTGTCCGGGCGATCCCACCATGAAGCCGCAGCCCACCTGATAGCCGATCTCTTTTAAATCTTTTAGGCACTGTTTCCGGTGTTCCAGCGAGAGTTCCGGCGGGTGAAGCAGCCGATAATGTGCATCGTCTGCCGTCTCATGACGCAGCAGATAGCGATCCGCTCCCGCCGCAAAAAAGGCTTCATAGCTTGCCCGCTCCCGCTCCCCAATAGAGAGCGTCACAGCACAGTCCGGGTATTTTGTTTTTATTTTTTCTACAATAGATACAATACGCGCATCCGTGTAATAGCCATCCTCGCCGCCCTGCAGAACAAACGTGCGAAAACCAAGCGCATAGCCTACCTCACAGCAGTCAAATATCTGCTCCTCACTGAGGCGGTAGCGCTCCGCGCCTCCCGCGCTGCGCCGGATTCCACAATAATAACAGTCATTTTTGCAATAATTGGTAAATTCAATGAGCCCGCGCATGTAGACTGCTTTGCCATACACCGCCTCTCTGGCCGCCCTTGCCTGCTCAAATAAATATTCGTCACTTTCCGACGTCGCATCAGTGATCAGGGCGATCATCTCTTCTGTTGGCAATGTACGTGCACGCGCCAGCGCATCGATCCGTTGTTTTTTTTCTGTCATCTTCATTCTCCGATTTTCATAATTGTTTCATATCCTCGTAACTGTTCAGCACCCCACAGTTATCGTTTTCCCTTTTTCCCTGTCCGGTATCTTCACCATTCTGATGCAAAAATGAGAAAACACTCTGCAATGAGATGTTCACACAGCTACTTTACAATTTTGAATAGATGGTTTTCGTGGATATTCCTTCCAGCCGCCCGATCTTTCCTGACAGGGCGCTGATCATGTCTGCCGGTGCATCCACTGCAACGCTGATGATCGACACGCCTCGTTTTTCATAGGGCACACCCATGCGTCCGATCACGTAGCGGGCATATTCGTGCAGGATCTCATTCATCGCTGGCACCGCCTGGGGATTTTCTACCACGATGCCGATCAGAGCTACGCGAGTGGACTCCTCGGCTCCCGCCGCCCCGGTTGTTATCTGTTCTGATCTCATAGTCATGTATTCTCCTATCTATCCTTGCTTTTCAATTACACTCGAACATAGACCTGCGCCTCCCTGACAGCGCAGATGTATCTTAGATGGCACTATTTCTGTAACTGCCTCATCGCGTAGACAGCCTGTCCCAGTGCAATACCACCGTCATTGGCAGGTATCTGGTGGTGGGTAAGCACGCGGAAACCTTCTGTCTCCAGCCGGTTACAGGTCAGACGCAAAAGCAGTCGATTGCAGAAGCAGCCACCGGATAATGCGATGGTGTTCAGTCCCGTGCGTGTACGGATCATTTCACAGACAGTTTTTATGCCTTCCGCCAGTTCCACATGGAGGAGATACGCCAACGTCTCCACCTGCTCTCCTGCCATACGCCCCTGGATCAACCGGTCAAGAAGCGGCGCATGATCCCAAGTGATCATTCTCTCTCCCGTTTTTTTTACACTGCCAGGGTTGGTCTGATCCAGTGAGAACACATCATTGAAAGGATCACCGATCACATCCTCCCGACAATTCATGTGGCATAATACGTCAGCAGAAATAGCGTCCCGGTGACAAGCTGCTTCCGCTGCATACTGCAACGCCATGGCTGCCTCACCTTCAAAGGTGGAACTGTTTCTGATGCCGAGCAACGCACTCACTGCGTCAAACAGGCGTCCGGCGCTGGTGGAAGTCACGCAGCCCAGACCTGCCGCCCTGGCTGCTGCAAGCATTTCTACTGTTGCTTTCTCGCACAGCCCAAGCTGTGCTGCCAGATCTGCTGTCTGAGCTTTTCCATATCGGTCAAGAAGCATCGACACGGCGATACGCCAGCCTTCCCGCGCCGCCGCATCGCCACCCATCTGTGTGAATGGCGTCAGACTGCCTGCACGTTCAAATCCATCAATCGCTGCGACCAGAAATTCTCCGCCCCATACCGTTCCATCCATACCATAGCCGGTTCCGTCAAAGGCAACTCCGATCACCTGCTCATCCAACACGTCATTTTCCGCCATGCATGACAAAATGTGTGCATAATGGTGCTGTACTTCAACAACAGGCAAGCCCAGCGTTTTTGCATATGCGCTTGTCCGGTAATTCGGGTGCAGATCACAGGCCACTGCCCGAGGCTTTGCCTCAAATAAATCCAGCATACGCGTCACTGTCTCCGAAAGCGCTTGCTCTGAACGCAGATCTGACAGATCACCCACATAAGGCGATGGATAAAAAAAGCTGTCTTTTCCGATACAAAACGTATTTTTCAGTTCACCGCCCACCGCCAGCACCTGTCCCTGCCAGTCCTGTGAGACTGCCACCGGAAGCGGCGCATAGCCCCGTGACCGGCGGATCGTAAAGGGTTCTCCCGACGATGCCTCCACAACGGAATCATCCGCACGAATCAAAATTTCCCGGTCATTTGACAAAATGATATCACACAGATCCGCCAGCTGTTCTTTTACTTCCTCATCATTACGGCAGATCGGGGCACCACCGCGATTACCGCTTGTCATGACAAGCACATCCGGAAACGGCTGGCCGGATGGATCTGCCGGATCATCGAACAAAAGCAGCTGCAAGGGTGCATAGGGCAGCATCACGCCCAGGGTCGGATTTTCAGGTGCTACAGACGGCGCAACACCAGATATTTTAGCCGACATATACTCCTTCGTTTGATCCTTCCATGCCATTTCATCACCCTGACCGGTCAGACGACATGCATCCTCTACACACAGCCCTTCTGTCAGCGCCCAGGCGGAATGTGCACATTGCCTGGCAGTAACACCCGCGCGCTTTCTGCAGATCACGATAGGCTTCTGCGGGCTATCTAAAAGAGCTGCCCTGGCATCATCGATCTCACAGATGCATTTCGCCGTCTCCAGATCACGTGCCATTACTGCAAAAGGCTTCGCCGGGCGACATTTCCGTTTGCGCAGCAAAGCCACTGCAGCCTCATTTCCGGCATCACAGCACAGATGAAAACCACCGATCCCCTTAATGGCAGCAATCCCCCCTGCACGGATCACCTCTCTCGTACGCCAGACCGCATCAAGCCCCTGCACGGAAGGCTCATCCATCAGATACACCTGCGGGCCGCAATCCGGACAGCACACCGGCTGCGCATCATAACGCCGGTCACCCATCGTCTCATATTCCGCCGCGCATTTTTCACACGTGGCAAACTCCGACATGGTTGTGCGCATGCGGTCATAGGGCATCTGTTTTAAGATCGTAAGCCTCGGGCCGCACGCCGTACAATTTATAAACGGGTGCAAAAAACGCCTGTTATTTTTATCATATAATTCTGTTTTACAAGTGGGACAGATCGCGATATCCGGGGATACAAAAATGTCACCCGACTTTTTTTTGCTCTCGATGATCTGAAAATCACAAAAAAACTCCGGTTCCTGCTCAGTCACATCCATTTTCAGGATCACAGACCGTTCCGGAGCTAATGCTCTCAGATCCTTTTGAAATTGCATCAATGCAGATGCCTCGCCCTGTACAATGATCTCCACATAGGAGCCCTTGTTACAGACGTTTCCGCACAATCCGCACGCCGCCGCCAGACGGCTGACAAAGGGGCGGAAACCTACGCCCTGCACGATGCCATAGACTCGTATTTTTAGCTGCATCATAACTGATCCTTTCCCTCACAGTTCTGATGCAAACTGAGATAAAAAGAGTTACATCGACTCATGATATTTCGCTCACTTCCCACGCAGAATGGCTGATGCCACGCTTTGTTGTCAGAGTATTTTTTGTGTAAACGCACACATTTACTAATGTCACGATACCATCATTTCGGACTTGTGTCAATTCCCTCTGTACCGTTTTTTCGTCCTGCGTTACAATTCACACGCCAGCCAGCTGACCTGTGAATTGCAACGAATTTGGCGATGCTTCGCATGCAAAATCGCCAAATTCATGGCTCATGTACGTTTTTGGCACGTAGCCCGCAGTAAATGCTGGCTACTGTGTGAAAAG
>JALFNQ010000148.1 GCA_022773965.1 Lachnospiraceae bacterium | reverse complement strand
TTTCCTCTGATTTCCCTTCGAGGATCCTTCAAGGCTTAAAGGGATCATACTGTTTGTATTTAACATTTGTCTCCCAAAAGAATTCAATAGGCTCACCTCCAGTGACAGCAATCTGAATTGGTTTATTCCATACAAAATATTTGCAAGTCGCTTACCTTGATACATTATACTCCATTTAGGCTTCTGTTACAACATTAGTATAGCACTTCAGAACACGATTTTAAAACACTCATCTTTATTCCTGGTCTTTTTCGACACAAACAGAAAAGAAGAAAAATCCGAATCGACAGAATCAAAAATCATATCAATCGTGTCAAATACGTTTTTGAACTGATCTTCCAAATTATCTTTTCCAATCTCAGCTAATCTGGCTTCCACTTCTAAATTCAACTCAGAGCCCGGCTCATACAAAGCATCCAGAGTATCTTTCCGCTTCTTAAAATCATCTAGCAGAACAGTTGCCAATAGTGCTTCAATAATCTCCTCGTCTTTTGACTCCTTAATATTCTGCTCATTGACCAGATCATGCCGGCGCCAGAATACAGTATCAATATCCACACCATATCCATGCTTCTTATTACCCACACTTATTTTCGGCATATCACAAAGGCAGATATGATCACTATAAGTATTGTCCTTTCGAAGATTACTTGCAATTCTTCTTACTAAATCCGGGAAATCGCCAATCGCTCTCGATTGTCTGAGGTCGTGACTTGAGATCTTTCTTCCAGTAGAATTAATCCTGCCAAAGATCTTTTGTTTTTTAATTAACTACACTTTATAAATGCCGTATTTATCAGTGTTTACGGCAAAAATATAGTCCAGTTAATTAGCGATCTTTATATTAGTTATAAAATCATAAGGCATCTGCTGATACAAATAATAATTCAGCCAGTTTGAATATAATATATTGTCATGGGAACGCCATACCATTTAAAGAAATAATATGTGCTGTCTTACTCGTAGATATTGATTGATTCCAATTTTCTATCTCTAAGGTTTTGTGATTATATTTAAACGCAAAAAGGAAGTGCAAAAATCACACTTTCCTCATACTCTAAAGTATTTTATTGCTAATCTAAGTTAGGTTCATCCCGCCACTCGATCGGGTTGGCTGCATCTGGATCCAAATACTTACTTCTTTGCAATTTATCCAAACTTCTGCAAAAAGTCTGATATCTTCTAATATATTTGTCGTCCATACTCATGAATATCCTCCAATAAAAGCTCATTGTGAATTTCGTCATAATTAAATACATCTATCGTTTTCAATGTATCAATTTCATCCAAATCTTCCTCTAATCTCAAAATATCCTTGCACCCATATACCACAAAGTCAACATCACTTGTCGAAGTTGCAGTACCCGTTGCATAAGATCCGAAAAGATAGAGTCTTTTCACATCATTTTTTTACAGATCTCTGTAACCCTTTGAATGATTTCTTCAATACTCATCACTGACATACCGCAATCACCTCTTGCAAGCTTTCTAACTCACTGAATTCAAATCCAAACTCCAATTTAACAACACATTTTTGGCATCACTATCGTTGGGTTGATGGCAAACGCTAAGATATTAATCACATAATAAAGCTACAGCTCATTGCTGTAGCTTTTATGTACATCTAAGCATTCTATTAACAATCCTAATCAGTTCTTATTATTAACACTATCAAGCAAAACCCATCAGCCCCGTCTTGATATTGCCATACACCTGCCTACAATGCATTATCAATTACACTTTTTTGAAACACTTCCATTTTCGCAATAACATCGACAAGCCCCTCCGCATCATCAAATTCGTCATAGTACATATCCCATACGGAATCATACGGTCGCACCTTTTCAGCATCCTTACGAATATCCTCTAATTTAATAATTCTACTACCGTTGTGACCCTCTGGAATACCTTTACGAGAATTTCTCCACGAAATCTCTTTGTGCGATAGCTCGCTAAGCTTCCATGATTCGTATGCTCCATACTGCAGAATAATATTCTTCACTATATACTTTTCCTCATTTGAAATATCCATGAATATCATCTATAAACATCCCATCTTCTGTATAACAATTACGAACTTCCCTGCATACTGGTTCGTACTTCCATCCTTCAAAATTATCCATAAACATAGGCTCATTTGTAAGTGCCAGTGACTCTCTCTGGGAAAGATAAAGTAACTTGTGCAATTTCATCTCGTCAATGATTTGACCAGAAATTAGTTTATATTCAACAAATATATATTGAGCTACATCAATCGCGCGTGTCATCCTTCTTTACCTCCCTTAACAAATGATATAGATAACATATTATATCTTTAATACAAATCGATAGTCAACATAAATTGCTCTATCATCGCCTTTTGTACGCAAATTGTTACTTTTCACGCAGTAGCCAGCGTTTACTGCGGCTACGTACCAAAACGTACATGAGCTATGAATTTGACGATTTTGCATGCGAAGCATCGCCAAATTTGTTGCAATTCACATTTCACAGGTACGCTTTCGCGTATAATTCCTAAAGTCTTCGTAACGATGGTATACACTTCCAGTATTACAATATTAACGGTTATACGGGTTCACAATAAACTCATAAGGCGTCTGTTGATACACGTAATAGTTCAGCCAGTTTGAATACAAAATATTGCCATGGGAACGCCACTGCAGTCTCGGTTTCTGCGTACAGTCATCATTTGGATAATAATTCACCGGCACATCGATGGGAAGTCCCTGATTTTTGTCACGCATATATTCCTTGTGAAGTGTCAAACGGTCATACTCCGGATGACCCATCAAAAAGATCTTGCGCCCGTCATTGTCGATGACCAGGAATACACCCGCCTCTTCAGACTCTGCCAATATTGTAAGCTCCGGTACGGCCTCTATATCCTCACGACTCATCTCCGTATGTCTGGAATGAGGTGCCATAAAATAATCATCAAAGCCACGCACCAGCGGAATCTTGCGATTCATCACATGATGCTCATAGACACCAAACACCTTTTTGTCCATCTGACGCTTTTTAATACCATAGTAGTGATACAGACCAGCCTGCGCACCCCAGCATACATGCAGCGTGCTCGTCACATGGGTTTTCGCCCAGTCCATGATCTCACATACCTCATCCCAGTAGTCCACCTGTTCAAAATCCATATGCTCCACCGGAGCTCCGGTGATGATCAGGCCATCCAGATTTCTGTCACGGATCTCATCCAATGTCACATAAAACTGATCCAGATGCTTCTGCGAGGTATGCGCAGACTCATGACTGGATACCGTCAAAAAAGTCACATTGACCTGCAAAGGTGTATTGGATAATGAGCGCAGAGTCTGCAGCTCGTTGTCCTCCTTCAAAGGCATCAGGTTTAAAATTCCGATCTCGATCGGCCGGATATCCTGATGTTCGGAACGAGTCTCATCCATCACAAAAATATTTTCATTTTCCAATATCTCCCTTGCAGGAAGATTACTCTTAATTTTAATAGGCATAATTTATGATCCCCTTTCTCTTTTTCTGTAAAAAATGCAACCTGTTCTTATGGTTACAAAAACCTCATATTCATCAAAACGATTTCAGCCTTTCAACATTTTGATACAAAATGCATATCATCACATTATTTAATCATGGCAAACAATTCTTCTTCGGAAATCACCGGAATACCGAGACTCACCGCCTTGTCCAGTTTACTTCCGGCCGCTTCTCCTGCCAGAACGTAGCTCGTCTTTTTACTTACGGAGCCGGTGCATTTCCCACCGTTACTCTCGATCAGTTCTGCCGCCTCCTTGCGTCCCAATGTCGGAAGCGTTCCTGTCACAACGATCGTGAGGCCCGCAAGCGCAGCACCCTGCTCGGATACCTGTGATTCCATGTTCATGCCAAGCGCTTCTACCTCAGATAAAAGTCTTCGGTTTTCCGCATCTGCAAAATAATCGTGAATGCATTCAGCCGTAATCTCACCTACGTCAGGGATCTGTACCAGCTGCTCCACACTGGCATCTGCCAGTTCATTTAGACTCGCAAAATGCTTCATGATCTCTTTTGCGGACGCCTTACCGACATTTCGAATCGCAAGACCGGTCAAAAACTTGTCTACCGCGTTATGCTTACTCTCCTCGATTGCACCAAGTATTTTATCGGTATTTTTTTCTTTCCCCATAATGCCCTTTTCGATCAGCTCATCCCGGTGCTCATGCAAACGGTAGATATCCACATAGCTATGCAGATATCCTTCCTCAACCAGTGTATCCACATAGGTGGAACCAAAAGCCTTGATATCCATGGCATCGCGGCTTGCAAAATAAGCCAGCGTGCGTTTGAGCTGCGCCGGGCAGGAAGGATTTGCACAACAGATATCTGCCGTTCCCTCTTCCTTGATCAGGGGATGCCCGCACACAGGGCAGACATGCGGTGCCTCAAACACCGTGCCTGTCGGTTTTGTCACACTAATGATCGCCGGAATGATCTCCCCCTGCTTGCGGCAGATTGCTTTACACCCCTCATCTATGCCGAGACTTTCTATATAATCCATATTATGAAGCGTTGCATATTGCACATTTGTACCACACAATCTCACCGGCTCTTTAAAACGCGCACGAAAAGTCATCTTTCCAGTGCGTCCCACGCCGACCTCCACCTCTTCAATTTCTACTTCTTTCTCCTCCGGCGGATATTTATAGGCAACATGTCCTGCTGAATATTTACTGCCCGCGGGAAAATCCATCCGGTATGCAACCTGTTCAATCTTTACAACCGCGCCATCAATATCATACGCATAATCTCCACGATGCTCACCAATATCTTCAATGGCAGCCAACACCTCTTCTGCCGTATCACAGAGCACATGCGGAACAACTGCCACACCCTGTGCTGCCAATTCATCCAGCCCTTCTGTATGACATTCCATCAAATGGGCACTCACGCCGGTAGCATCCTGTACATTAAATACAAACATACGCAGCCCTCGCTCCTTTGTGATGGCAGGATCAAGCTGTCGCAAGGTTCCTGTCGCAAGGTTTCTCGGATTTGCTGCCGGCTTTTTGCCAAGGCTTTCCTGCTTTTCATTAAATGCCTCAAAAGCTTCATGGCTCATATACACTTCACCGCGCAATTCTACATAATCTCCTGCATCGATCGTCTGTTTTACATCAGGGATCACACGTGCGTTCAGCGTCACATCTTCACCCTCAATTCCATTACCGCGGGTTTCTGCAAGTACCAGCTGTCCATCTTGATAACGCAAAGACATACTCAGTCCATCAATCTTATGCTCCACAGAAAACCTCGCATCCGGATGCATTTCCTTTACTTTGGAAATCCATGCAATAACCTCATCCTTAGAAAATAGATCCTGAATACTGAGCATCGGCACATGATGTGTGATCGTCACTCCTGCCTCACGCTTTGCAACGCCACCGATCTTCTGGGTAGGAGAATCCTTGGTTACCCATTCCGGGTGCTCTTTTTCCATCGCCTTCAATTTCTGCATCAGTTCATCATATTCAAAGTCACTGATCTCATTTGTATTCTGATTGTAATAAAGATCCATATGATAATCGATCTTCTGCTTTAACTGCTCATAGGCTGCCTTATTTTCTTCCATTTCTCTTTTTTCCATTCCCACTATTTCTATTATTTTTATATTTTTCTCCATCTCCGGATCGCACAGTCTCATTTGAAGAATGCCGAATCAGCCGCTGCAGCTCCTTCCATTCCTCGTCTGTCACATCACGGTATGTCCCCTCTTTCAGATTTCCCAGACAGATGTTCATGATGCGCAGCCGCTTCAAAGCCGTCACCCGATAGCCAAGCGATTCACACATACGGCGGATCTGGCGATTCAGGCCCTGAGTCAGAATAATGTGAAACTCGCGCGCTCCTGTCTGCCAAACCTTACATGGTCTGGTCACTGTATCCAGAATCGGAACTCCCCCTGACATTTTCACGATAAAAGTATCTGTTATCTCCCGATTCACCGTAACAACATATTCCTTTTCATGACGGTTGCCGGAGCGCATCATTTTATTTACAATGTCTCCATCATTTGTGAGAAGGATCAGTCCTGTAGACTCCTTATCCAATCGCCCTACCGGATAGATCCGTTTCGGATAACCGATATAATCCACAATATTGACACCCTCTTTTTTAGAAGTTGTACACACAACACCCCGGGGCTTATGAAACGCGATCAGAATCCGTTCCTCTTCTTTGCTCACAGGTGTTCCTTTGTAATATACAATATCATGTTGCTGTACACGGTCACCAGGTACTGCCACCCGTCCACCGATACAGACCTGCCCTGCCTCCAGTGCACGATCTGCTTCTCTTCGCGAACACACACCTGCTTCACTCAAATATTTATTTATACGAATTCCTTTCTGATCTTCCATATCATATCCTCTGTGCTGTCATTATGATTTCACTTTATGAAGCGAAAAAGCGGCTGACCAGCCACGCATATGCTTCACGCACTGCAGCCTGCAACCGCTTTTTATCATTCGTTTTATTTGATCAGCTCAGTCTTGATATATCCGGTCTGACCATTCCACTCTACCTTCGTCCAGCCTTCCGCATAACTCTGGATGACCGTAACGGTATCTCCTTGATATGCCAGTCCAACTCTATCCGCTGTCTCGCTCATGGAAACACGGACATTTACGGAGTCTGACAATGTAATCTTCTTTCCTTCCGGCAATGCCTTTGCAGGTTCATCATCTGCTGTTTCACTTCCAGTCGGAACCTTTGACCTTTTTGTTGTCACAAGCTCACGTTTCACATAACCCTTTTTGCCGTTATACACAGCTTTTACCCATCCATCCTTCTCGGTGTCAGGATAAATTTTCAACTTATCACCCAGAAGAATCTGCGTAACAACTGCCTTTTCTGTGCTGGGACCTTTTCGCAGATTAATGCCATCCATTGCATATGCAGTCTTTGCCTTACCATCTGAATTTTCTTCCTTATCCTCAGACTTATCGTCCTCAGGTTTTTCTTCCTCTGGCTGTTCTTCACCGGATGCTTCCTCACCGGTCTGCTCATTCTGGGCAGTTTCATCATCTGCCGGCTTGTCCTGTTCATCTGTCTGATCTGCCTGCGTCAAAGACTGTACCCAGGTAGAAATCGCATTCGGAATTGTCTCGTTTGCCATCTGCTCCAACTGTGGATCTGCCGCAATTGCCTGCTCGTATTTCTGCTGAACCTCAGCCTGCAAAGCCACTACATCTTCTGCCTGCTCAAACTCATTGATCAAAGCCTGGACATCAGCCTGCGTGCTCTCCTCCATGTTGGACTGATTAAACTGGCTATATGCATTATCAATATAAAGCTTTCCACTCTCATCTGTTCGTAAATAGAAAAAATCAAGCCCCGGTGCTACGGTCTTCACATCCTTAAACTTCATTTCCAGATATACCGATACCACATATTCACCATTATTTAATCCGGACTTTGTATGACAAGATAAATTGTCATAAGAATCCACATACTCACTGAACACCTGAATATAACTCTTCTCTGTGTCAGAAATCGGCTGGGCGATCTTCTCCAATGCCGCCACATCCCCTGCTGCGTACGCTGTATAATAGTTATTGATCAGTTCATTCACTTCAGGGATTGCATCCACCTGAAACTCTTCAGCCTGTTCTGCAGCATCTGATGGCTGTTCCTCAGACACCGGCTCCTTTGGTGCTTCTGTCACCGGCCCGGTACACTTAGCCAAAACTACAACCATAGCAACAAAAAGTGCACCGGCAGCAATATATCGTTTGTATCTTTTTACAAGCTCCCAGAGCACAGTGAAGTCAACGCCATCTTTCGACTGCTTGTTTTCAGTATGATTTTCTTTTTCATTTGTCATTATATGATCAGCAGAACTTTTGTTCTGATTTTTGCGATTCTTGTTTGCCATTTGTATTACTACCTCCTAAAATAATAAAACTAAAAGTAAACCAATAAAAATGCAACCGGCGGGAATCGAACCCACATTACAGGAGTCGGAGTCCTGCGTTCTATCCGTTAGACTACGGTTGCGAATTTTTTAGGAGCAGTATATTATTTTTTATTTTCGATGGAACCATCCTCGCTTATTTTTTCGTGCTGACAGCTCATCATCAATTGCTTTCTGAATCTGAGCTTTTACCAGCGCGCATATCTCGCGTGAGTTCATATCCTTGTAATCTTCATAGTAAAGTGGTGGCAAATAATGTACTTTTGCTGTTACAGGTGCCAAAGAATTTTCTCCGAACACCTTATATGAATCAGTCAGGGCAACCGGCACAATCGGTGCCTTTGCCATCATTGCCATCTTAAAGCTTCCCGGCTTGAACTCCTGAAGAGTATTTCCGTTATTTGTATAACCACCTTCGGAAAAAATAATATAGCGACGTCCCTCTTTGACCTCAGAGGACGTCTCTTTGATGATTTCAAGTGCCTGACGTACATCGTCAAGCTTCATGCGTTTCCCTTCAACCAGATCAATAAATTCTTTGATCAGAATCCCATAGGATACCGCATCGTCCACAACAACTGAACAGGGCTTTGCGTGCGTGATCATAATACTGAGCGCGTCAAATTTCCCCTGATGATTGGGATACAGCACATAGCCGCCCTCCTTGGGAAGATTCTCCAGACCTTCTGAAACAGTCCGAATATTGCCTGTGCGCATCATGTAATAAATTGCCCGTCTCGCAATCTTATAACGCTTCGCCTCATCAAATTTTTCGGTGTGCTTTGCCATATAACTCATTTTCGGAATCATATAAATATGATAGAGATTCCAAAATATGACCCAGTAAAAACGTAACATATCTTCTAACTCATAATCCCCAATTTATTATCGATACCTACTGAACCATCTAGCATATTGTAACAAATGCTTTTAAAAAATTCAAGCCCCTAATTTTATTTTATAAAATATGCACTTGCAGAATCATTGATCCCACAAGTGCATAAATATAATTTCCCTGTTACTTTATTGTTGCAGAGGTCTCAATAAATCCGGCTGCATAGGGTCCTAATTCATAGGGATATACATAAAAGACCGCTTTTCCATTTTTCACATAGAACTCCTGATTAAAATTAAAATCCTTTGAAGTCAGCGTTTTCTTTAATGCATCTCTGCCGCTCTTGCCTTCCCCGTAAAATCCGGCATCAACACCCTTTTTATCATACTTTCTCAGATACAGGTTTCGAACCTTGGAATTGAGCTTTGCCTTAGTCGTTTTAAAGAGTTTTGATGCTGTCAGCTTCTTACCGGTCTTTGCATCAAAGGTCATTGCGACACGGTACGGTGATCCGTGTGCCCCTCCCTGAAACAGATAACCACTCATCAGCACACTGAAATAGTTTCCATCATTAGATTTAATCTCATAGCTGATATCATCTGTACAAGTCCATTCCGGCACTGGGAACTCCTCATCTGAAATCCAACCCTCAAAGTCAGTTTTTGCCTCAGCTGCCTCATTTTCAGACTGCCTGATCCACTTGTTTTTTTGTTTTTTCATCTCCTGGTTGATCTTCTTGGCTGCCACGGAATCATCAGTGATCACCGGAAATGTTCCCTTGGCCTCGAAATAGACCTTACCATTATCCAGCTGATAAGATTTTTCATATTGCTGATCAGTCACCTGAAACCCGCTTGCAGCTAACGCCGGCTGTGCACCGACCGCCAGTGTACCTACCACAACACCTAATGTGAGTGCCACTGCACTCAACTTCTTTAAAAAATTACATTTTGCTCTCATAAAAACTTCCTCCTTGTATAAATAGTTTGAACAACCTGTTCTGCTTATATAGACAACACTTTTTCCCTTTGGTTACAAAATCTCCCAAAAAATTCAAAAAAGCGAATCAAAAATTTTTCAAAAATTTTCGACCCGCTTTTTCATCATGAGTCAAGACGCTGTTCAAATTCCCAGCGGGATACCGGTTTCGAATATCGATAACCCTGTGCAATATTTGCACCAATCTCCTGCATGAGCTGGATGTCCTTCTCTGATTCCACTCCCTCACACACGATCTGCGCGTCCAGATCCCGTGCCAATTGAACAATGTTTGACATAATCTTTACCTGACGATTATGATTTTCATTGTTTGTCAGGAAAGAGCGATCCAGTTTTATGACAGATGCCGGAATCGTTTCAAAGACACCCAGTGAAGAATATCCGGAGCCAAAGTCATCAATAGAAAGACGAATTCCTCTGCGGTGCAGCTCATCAATTGTCTCCTTTGCCATCTGAGCCTGCATCTCATCTACAACAAGTGTCTCTGTAATCTCCACCTCGATCAGTTCCTTGGGCACATCATATTTTTCCAGTATCGCCGTAAATTTATCCGGAAAACCGGACTTTGTAAAATGTAATCTCGAAAAATTACATGAGATCGGAACCACCCTTTTTCCTTCCCGGATTCTATGCTGCTGTAGCTTGCATACACATTCCAGTACAAAAAAGTCAATTTCTGTAATCCGCCCCACTTCCTCGTAATATGGAACAAAAAAGTATGGTGAGCGAATCATACCCTCGGAGCTTGGATCTTTAAACCGGATCAGAGCTTCTGCTCCCACTACCTGTTCACTTCTAATATCCACCTTTGCCTGATAAAACGTTGTAAAATACTCCTCATTGATCTCCACAGATTCCAGCAGTTTTTCTCTCTCATGGCGATCTTTCAGATTCTGTAACAAATTCTCATCATATACCTGAATTGCATTTTTATGTATATCCTTCAGATTATCTGCAGCCTGAATCGCATAGGATAATGCCGCCTGCAGATCCTGACTTCCTGGTGGAATATAACAGATACCCATTGTGATCATCATATGAATACCGGTTTCCACATGAATTCTCTCTGAGATCATATCTGCAATATTCTGCAAATGTGCTTCCATCTGGATACGATCCGTATACTCAGACAAAATAATAAAATGATCACTGTAACTGCGTGCATACAGTTCCCGGCTATCCAGTGTCCGTGAAAGTACTTCTACACAGATCTCCAAAAGACGCTGACCTTTATTCCACCCATAGAGTGTATTATAGCGGCTAAACTGATTGATATTTGTATATGCAACCGCATAATTTCGATTGGCTGCCAAATTATCCTTACGGCTGATCAGCTGTTTCGCCCGATAGACAAAATAACTCTGATTCCATACATTCAGTTCCGCATCCTTATAAGTCAGTTTCCGTATATGATTGCTATTGTAGAGCATGTAGCCCAGTATCAAAACGACCAGTAATGCCAAAAACAATACTGTTCCGATAATTGTCATACTGTTCTGTTCTATAAAACGCTGAATACTCATAGATGAATAAAAATCATCCTGAAGCATAAAGTCATTCACATCTTTGTCTGTAATCGACGGAAGCTGTTTATTTAAAATACTTATGAGTGGAGAATCACTCTCTGCCCGGACTGTCATATAAATTGCATGATCACCGCTCAGCGCATTCTGCACCTTCAGATGACTATACTTTGCATTCGTGCTGAGCAGATAAGCAGCGAGATAGCTGTCACATACAGCCGCATCGACACGCCCTTCCGCCACTGCATTCAGACAGCTCTTATAGCTGTTATAATAAACCACCGTCACATCATCGCTATCACCATAAGAGCTCTGTACATCATCGCTGTGTGTGGTCATCGCTACCAGCTTGACCGGTTCTGTCATCTGATCCTCCTTCATCACAAGCACCCGCGGCATTGCCGCATAGCTTTTCGTCAGAGACAGCCCTTCCTCATCAAAATCAGCTCCCTTTTCACCGCTATAACAAAAAATGTCAATCACGCCATCAATCAGTTGCTGATGTGCCGATGCAAAATCATCTACCATTTTATATGTAAATGACAGCTGTGTGCTCTGTGCCACCTGATCCAGCGCCATTTTCGAGAGACCATGGCACTCCCCACCAGACTCATAAGAAAAAGGATACTGCTCTGGCAAATATCCAACCACCAGTGTTTCTGACTGATCAATGTATTCCTTTTCCTCTAACGTCAACAGCTGATTCTGATCGATCCGGCTCTCATAATACTTCACAAGTAGTTCGTTTTCTAACTCCGGCGATTTCATTTTTATATCTGCGATCGCCTCATTTAACTCCGTGAGCAGGTCTATATTATCCTGATAAGTGATATAATAAAATGGCATCGGAGCAAATCGTCCCATCACACGCCAGCCATCACGGATCTCCATAAAGGAATGCACAAATACATCAATTTCTCCGGTTTCCAGCGCATTTGCCAGTGCTGCCGTATTTTCGTATGTCTTCAGCTCAAAATCTGTAATGCCATGCACTTTCATATACTGCAAAAATTCCGGTTTACGCACATAGCTGTCAACAACACCGTAGGTCAGATATTTCATCTGCTCAAAATCTTCATACGCCAGCTGACTGTCTCCTTTCACCGCCAGCATACCATAAGTATAGCCGCTCGGCA
>JALFNQ010000018.1 GCA_022773965.1 Lachnospiraceae bacterium | reverse complement strand
GATCTCATCATCCGTCAAGGGCTGTTCCTTATGAACTGCAAACGCGATCATCAATATAATGGTAGTCACGATCATCCCGATCCCGATACCGCGCAGATAATACTTTAATTTCACAGATTTTCTTCCCCTTTATACAGTTCTACGATCAGCTTTACTTCCCCATAGCCAAGCCCCAGATCTCTTGCAATGTCTTTCAATGCATCACCGGAATGATATCGTTCCAATATATTTTCCCTGACTCTGATACTGCGTTCCTCCTCCGAAAGTTCCTCCCCTACAGTTTCCTGCAAAACTTCAGGAGGCTCCTCGCCATTTGAACGCGCTGCCTCTTCAGCTGTGTTTTCTGTCTCCGAAACCTCTACAGGCTGTGTTAATCGTACCTGCGCTTCCTGGTATTGCTGTTGCGCCATCACAGTCTGCGCCTGCACCTCCTGACATTCTTCAAGAAGTTCCTTCAGCTGTGCCATGCTCGCATTCAATTCCGTATGCTTATCTCCCAGCATGCTATAAAGAAACGTCACTTCATTATTTATCTTTTGCAGCTTATCCATCACGGAAGCGGAATACTCACTGATCGCCATGATCTTTTCATTCGTATCCTTCTCCATTTTGCGCTGAACCTGATTGATGGAGAGATCCACCGCCTGATCTGCCATATCCGAGATTTTCGCACCGGCTGACTCAAGCTCTCGATCCATCACCATGCGCAGTTCTTCCTCTGAAAGTTCTGCCACACGTGAAAGCTCTGTCGGTGAAAGTTTTTCAATTATAAAAAAACTGCCGAGTATAAATACGACTCCTATCAGTAATAATGCAACCTCTATTGCTGTCATTTATCTTTACCCATGAACATCAGATCGTCATATCAAAGCCACCGGACATACCCTTGATGCGCACATGACCATCTTCCATTTTTTCTTTCTGTTTTTTCTTCTTCCTCTGACTGCTCTGATACTCATTCTTGCTGCCATCTCTGGCATCAAATCTGTATTCTTCTCTGGCCGGACCATCCTTATTCACGACCTGTCTCGCAGAGGCTTCTCCCTGCTTTGTCACAGTCTGATATGCCTGCTGCTGTTGAAGTAGCGGTCTTTGATCCTCGTGCTGTTTGACGCTGGAAACGTTCTGCTGATTCTGCATCATTCCATTAAAATCTACCGGACGTATTGACATAAGATCACCTCTAAATCTTCGTTAAAATACCCATATAATTTCCCATTGTCTTTTGCATTTTCGACAGTGCCTTTGTGTGCAGCTGCGAAATTCTGGACTCTGAAACATCCAACACGCGACTGATCTCCTTCAGTGTCATTTCCTCGTAATAATAGAGCAGAATCACCTTCGACTCCTTTTCTGTGAGCTGTTCCATCGCCTTTTCCAGCATTTCTTTTAGTTCCTTCTGCTCCACCAGCTCTTCCGGCTGAATGAAATGCGAATTGCCTCTGGTCTCCATCACAGGTTCTGTACCCTGCTCCACATATTCATTGAGGGATACTACGTTCGTCACCTTCAGCTGAGACTGCCATCCAAGCAATTCCTCCTCGCTCAGACCAAGCTCAGCCGCAATTTCTTCATCGCTGGCTGTTCTTCCGGTACGCGTTTCGACTGCCTTGATGGCCTCATCCATCTTTTTTTGTTTTTGGCGCACGGTTCTCGGAATCCAGTCCATTTTGCGGATCTGATCCAAAATAGCACCACGAATACGCAGAGATGCATAGGTCTCGAATTTTACATCCTTGGTCATATCAAATTTATCGATCGCATCGATCAACCCAAAAATTCCATAGCTGACCAAATCCTCATACTCCACATTATATCCGAGATACATATTGAGACGCCCTGCCACCAGCTTGACGAGCGGTGCATATTCGATTATAATCTGCTCCCTCAGCTCTGGTTCACGTGTTTTGCGATAACGCTCCCATAGCTGTTCCTTTGATACTTCTTTCATCTACAAACTATTCCGTTTCTTAATACCTGTCTCATATTCGCTTAATTGTCCTGAAAGTCATCCTGATATTCATCATCGGTCATTGCCAGCTCGTCCATAAGATTCTCATCAATGTCCATGCCCTCATACTCCAGCAACGGCTCATCCATCACACGGAATCCCTGATCGATCACAAGCTTTGCAATACAACCCAGTAAATAAAAACCGATGAGTACAAAAAACAACGTTTTTATATATCTTCCAAAACTAAAATGCTCTACAATGCCAACAATACACGTCACAAATCCGGCTGTCAGCATAACAATTGCAGGAATTGGCTTCGTTCTCATAAAAGCCCTCCAAAATAAACATCCATAAACCTGTGTATCCCTTTCAGATCGTTTTGACAGACTTACCAACCGCCTTGATCACATAGTCTCCGTTCGCACAGTTCAACTCTACAGTACGTCCATAGTTCAATCCGGTGTCTTCTGCAAGAATAGGAATACCTAGCTCCTTTAATTTTTGCTTTGATGCAATTGCGTTCTTTTCACCGATATTTCCTACCGATGTCGAACCGGAAACCTCGAACATCCGCGCACCACCGGCGATTTTAGCCACCAGTCGTTTTTTGGAGACACCTAATGTTTCCATCTGTCTGACCAATTCCGTAATACCTGTATCTGCGAATTTGGCAATATTGGAATTATTTCTGATCTTCGTACTGTCTGGCAGCATGACATGCGCCAAACCACCTATCTTTGTAACCGGATCCCACAGTGCAATTCCTATACACGAGCCAAGTCCCAGCGTTGTCAAAATATCCGGAGCTTTACCTGTCTTCAGATCTGCCATACCTACCTTAATTACAACTCCCATGATACCTTCCTGACTTCCCCTTTAGAATGAAATTCCCAACGACTGCAATATCTTATCGTAAGAATCCTCGTCCGGCAACAAAATGAAATATCCTTCCATCATCACATCATCACCAAACTCGGTCTCAATTAACAGTGCATTGTCTCCAAACTGACCAAACTGGATTGCCGGCACACTGAGAATTGCTGCCGCCATGTCCACCGCAATATAAGGAATAGAAGGAGTGATCACCAGATTTGTCATCGTTGACAATGCTGACAGATATGATCCCGCAATGATATTTCCAATCTCTTTCATCGCAGATAATTCCATCTCTGAAAACTCACCTTCAGAACTCTCTGAACCACCCATACCACCCATCAGACGATTAACCAGATAATGTGCAGAATCCAGACGCATCAAAAACATCATACTTCCGGAAATATCATTTTGTACCTCTAAAAAAATGCCTACGATGGTCTCCTCCTCCGGACAGATCGCACCTCCCAAATCTTCTACCGCCTTTAATTCAACTTTCGGAACCTTCATATCGATCGTCAGATTTAACATAGAAGCAATGGCTGTCGTTGCATTACCTGCACCGATATTTCCCAGTTCTTTCAGTACATCAATATACATACTATTTACATTATCAAATGAAAATTTACCCATGAAATTTTACCTTTCAGCGAAGCAACAATAGATTGTCTGAAAACAGACAATCTATCGTTATTTATATTTTTAATTTTCTTCAGTCATTGCATTAATATCGAAAAGAGAGATCAACTCATCACCGTTTTTGCCGATCCCATTGATAAAAGAATGCTTGTTCTCCTTTGCATCATGGCTGGGCTTATCAATCTCATTCTCACCAAGATTGACTACTTCTTTTACCTCGTCTACAATCACGCCCAGTTTTCCCTGATCCTCAATCTTTAAAATAATGATTCGGCTGGTGTTTGTGAACACATCATCCTCAAACCCCATTTTCAGGCGAATGCTCATCACCGGAACGATCTCACCACGAAGATTGATCACACCCTTGAAATAGCTCTGTGCTTTCGGCACACGGGTAATCTTCTGCATACGAACGATCGTATCTACATAACCGATATCGATACCATAGATCTCACTGCTAAGTTTTACGGCAATAAACTGTTTCTTTTCTTCTGCTACATCACTGCTGTTGTTTTCAATATATGCTGCCATCTTTTCCGTTCCCCCTTACATCAGTGTATTCACGTCAAGGATCAACGCAACTTCGCCATCTCCGAGGATCGTAGCGCCGCTGATGATCTTGGTCGAATTGTCGATGAAGCTTCCAAGCGACTTAATAACGATTTCCTGCTGACCCATCAGATCATCTACCACAAGACCAACCTGTTTTTCGCCCTTGGAAATGATAACAATTGTCAGACTCTCAAGCTCTTCCTCCGGAGGCGCAATGTCAAGCAGCTGGTTCAGACGAATGATCGGGATGACCGTTCCACGCATGTTGATGACCTCTTTCGCCTCCACATACTTAATATCTGAAAGCGGAATATCCTCGATACTCACAATGGAGCCAAGTGATATCGCATATTTCTCATCGCCGATAATAACCATCAATGCCTGAATGATTGCCAGTGTCAAAGGCAGACGTACGGTGAACGTAGATCCCTCTCCGTACACACTCTTTACTTCTACATCTCCGCCAAGTGCCTCAATGTTGGACTTTACAACATCAAGTCCTACACCACGGCCTGAAATATCTGTAATCTTCTTTGCCATGGAAAAACTCGGCATAAACAGGAAATCAATAATCTCCTTCTGTGACAGATTTTCTGCCTGTTCGGGTGTGACAAGTCCGCGCTCGATGGCCTTTGCCTTTACAGCCTCTGTATCAATACCATTACCATCATCGCCAACTTCGATGATGACATTATTTCCTTCCTGGAATGCGTTCAGTGTAATGGTTCCTGTCTCCGGCTTGCCTCTCTCCTTACGCACCTCAGCACTTTCCAGACCATGATCTGCTGAGTTACGCAGCAAATGCTGAAGCGGATCACCGATCTGGTCAACAACGGTGCGGTCAAGCTCTGTCTCCTCACCGGTCATGTACAACTCCATCTTTTTGTTCAGATTTCTGGACAGATCACGAATCATCCGGGGGAATTTATTGACTACACTCTCAATAGGAACCATTCGAACCTTCATGACAGATTCATGCAGCCCGGTAGTAATACGCTCCAGATACTCGATCTGCTCCTGATAAGACTGATTCTGCATGCCTGCTCCATTGTTTGAGCTCAGAGAAACAAGAGAGTTCTTTGCAATGATCAGCTCGCTGACCTGATTCATAAGTGCATCCAGCTTTTCAATGTCCACGCGGACGGTTCGGCTGGTCACCGGCTTTCCTGCCTGCTTTTTAGGTGCTGCTGAGCTGCTGCTTGCCGCCGATTTTGCCGGTGCTGCAGCAGGCACTGCGGCTGCAACCGGAGCTTTTTCCTCGGTCTGTACAGCTGCAGGCGCTGCCTCTGCAACAGTCTCCTCCAGCATTTCCTCTGAAATCTCATCTGCCACTACATCCTCGATCTCAGATACCGATTTTGCTGCTCCGACAACCTTGTCCAACGAAGCTTCCGTCGTAAAGAAAATGCTGAAATCATTCTCAAACTTTTCATCCTCAATATCCTGTGAACTGGGCACATAAACAGCGATTTCAGCAAACTCTTCCACAGCCTTGAAAACCAGAAATGCACGTGCTGCCTTCAACAGACAGTCTTTGCAAATGTAAACGGTCATGCCATATACCTTCTGACCTGCATCAAAAGCATCCCGTAGTTTCTTTTTATCTTTTTCTTCCAGATCCAGACTCAGGAATTTCTTTTTTCCTACTTCTGAAGCATTTTCTGCAGGTGCAGTTTCACCGGCAGGCGCATTCTTTGCAGCAGCCCCATCCTCTGCACTCTTTAAAAATCCATTCAGCTTCTGGATAATTGCCTCATTATCATTTGTTCCCTCGTCAGAAGTCTCCTTGATGATCGCAAGATACCCCTCAATGGCATCCAGACACTGGAACAGAAGATCGATCATGTCACTGTCAACCTTGATCGTATCATTGCGAACCTCCTGAAATACATTTTCCATATCATGCGTCATATGCTGCATGCGCTTAAAGCCCATGGTTCCTGCCATTCCCTTTAAGGAGTGTGCTGCACGGAAAATCTCATTTACAACATCCTTGTTGTCCGGTTCGCTCTCCAGCGCCATGATATTATCACTCAGACTCTGGATATGTTCGCTGGTCTCATCGATAAAAATCTCAAGATACTGACTTACATCCATTTCATTTTACCCCCACATTCTTTATGATCGTGTTTGCAATCGATTCTAACGGAACGACTTCATCCACCAGACCTGCCTCAGCGACCGCGCGTGGCATTCCATAAACAACACAGGTCTGTGCATTCTGGGCGATCACATGGATTGGCTTACTTTTGTCCAGCTGTTCAATTCCGGCAGTGCCATCTGCACCCATACCGGTCAGCACCACGCAGGTAATCTCATCATACCGACTGTTCTTCAGTGACTGATACATAATATTTGCACAGGGCTTTAAGCCTCCGATCGCAGGTGCATCACTCAAATGTACCTTATGACTGCCATTTGCTCCGCACACAACCTCCAAATGTCTGCCGCCGGGTGCAATATAAACAACACCTTTCTCCAGTGTTTCACCCTCCTCGGCTTCCTTTACGGTCACCTTGCTCAATTCATTCAGACGGTCTGCCAGTGATTTTGTAAAACCTGTAGGCATATGCTGAACCAGAACCATCGGCGCATCCATCCCCGGATCAAGCGCCGGGAGCACTGTGTGCAGCGCTTTGGGTCCTCCTGTCGAACAAGCCAGTGCAACGATCCTGTTACATCCCCGACGCGGTGCCGGCATCCGTCTGCGTGGTGTTCCATCGCTCTTTGGAGCCACCATTACGGAAGCTGTCGGACGTGTTCTCTCACGCACAGCAGTTGCTCTGATCTGAGGCTCATCCATATGTAATACTGCCTGTATCATATCCAGCAGGCGCTTGCGGAAATCATGACCTTTCGCCTCTATGATATTTTCAGGTTTTGTGACAAAATCAACAGCCCCAAGCTCCATGGCACGTACGGTAACACTTGCATCCTCCGTTGTGAGTGTGCTCACCATGATCACTGTCGCCTCTATATGCTCTGTCTGTATGCGTTCCAGTAGCTGCAAACCATCCATCCGAGGCATATATACATCAAGCAGCACTGCATCATAGCGCTTTGTTTTGAGCTTTTCATATGCCTGGAGACCATCGCAGCATGTATCGATTGCCTGGAATCTATTGTCTGAATTTATTATATCACAGATGACGCGTCTCATGAGTGCAGAGTCATCTACAACCAAAATATTTTTTTTCATAATTAAACGCCCATATCCTTTTTGCGAATCTTACGATCCTCGTCAAAAATATACTTAATGATCGTCTCTCTCAGCTTTGACCCCAGATGCAGAAACTCTGCACGTGTCTCATATCGCTCCATATTGGCTGCCGCCTGTCTGCAGGATACGATCGACACCACAATCAAAAGCATTTGATCAATGTTCTCGTTTTTCAACGCTGTCCGGACCACCAGACAGTCTCCCTCCTCATGCTTCTTTTCAGTGATAAAACGGATACCACCGCCACTGATATCCACAATGACAGCGTTCTCCTCCGTCATGATCACCTCCGGATCCTTTACCCTCTCCTCCAGAGCTGCACCGTCAAGCTTTAATGCTTCCTCACGCTCCAGCTCATATGCCTGCATTCCAAGAATACACTCCAACCGGAAATATTCCCGACGCTGAAATTTATTCAGACCGGATTTGAGCACAACCCGTACCATAAAAAGATTATCTTCCTTATAGCGGTCAGTCACCTGGCAGACCCCCCGATAGAGACCTC
>JALFNQ010000015.1 GCA_022773965.1 Lachnospiraceae bacterium | reverse complement strand
GTTCAAAGGATAACGTTACGGTCAAAAATCACTATGTGACAAAAACGATCGATATTCAGATCGGGGGAGTTGGAGATGACTATCTGATCCGGTATCCGATGATTGGAAAAAGTGACCATATTGCTGATCTGAATTACTTTTCAGATGCAGAAGGCGGGACGCTGGAATTATCCATGGATCACGTATATGAGATTTCTCTTGACTGGCAGGAGCAGTATCTGTATATTGATTTTATAGAACCAAAGGATCTGTATGACAGGATCGTAGTCATTGATGCCGGACACGGCGCTAAGATGCCGGGAGCCATTGTAGATGGCGTGCAGGAGAAGGATATCGATCTTGCGATCGTTAAACAGCTGAAAATGTTCTTTGACAAGGCAGCAGATGAGACACTTGGTATTTACTATACAAGGCTCGATGATTCAGATCCGGCATTTGCAGACCGGTCAGGTCTTGCCAATGATCTGGATGCGAATCTGTTTGTGAGCATACATAACAATTCTTATCCCAAGTCCACAAAGGTCAACGGTACGGCTGTACTTTTTGATGAGACAAAGGAGACGCAGGGAAAGAGCTCTAAGCATCTGGCGGATATTTTATTAAAAAAGACGACAGAAGCGCTCGGAACAAAAAATATGGGTCTGGTGGCAGGCAGTGATATTTATGTGATACGTACCAGCGATGCACCGGCGGCGCTTGTTGAGGTGGGTTTTATGACGAATCCGAAGGAGCTTGCCAATCTGACAGATGAGAAATATCAAAAAAAATGTGCGCGTGCAATTTATGATGGAATCATGCAGGCGTTAGAGGAGGGCTATTAGAGATGAGCAGAATCATTTTTGCAACCGGAAATGCGAATAAGATGAAGGAGATCCGCATGATCCTGTCAGATATGGGGAAAGAGATCCTTTCGATGAAGGAGGCGGGCGTAGAGGCTGATATCGTGGAGGATGGTACAACCTTTGAGGAGAACGCCATGATCAAGGCAAAAGCGATCGCAAAGCTTTTGCCAGAGGACATCGTTCTGGCAGATGACTCCGGGCTGGAGATCGATTATCTGAATAAGGAGCCCGGAATTTATTCTGCCCGTTATATGGGGGAGGATACCTCTTATGACATTAAGAATCAGAACCTGATCGACCGCTTGGAGGGCGTGCCGAAGGAGCAGCGGACAGCGCGTTTTGTCTGTGCCATCGCAGCAGCGCTTCCGGATGGCAGCACAAAGGTGGTCAGAGGTACGATCGAGGGCTATATCGGATGGGAGCCTGCGGGCACCAATGGGTTCGGTTATGATCCGATCTTTTATGTGGATGAGTATGGATGCTCAACCGCGCAGCTTTCTCCGGAGGAGAAAAATAAGGTGAGCCATCGGGGAAATGCACTGCGGGCAATGCGTGAGGAGTTGAAAAAGTCATGAGAGGGAAAAAGATTCTTTTGATCAGTGACACCCATGGATTTCACGATAATTTAAAGGAGGTCGTTCGTCTGGAAGCGCCTTTTGACCGGGTGCTGCATATGGGTGACACCGAGGGGTGGGATCCTGTCATAGGGGAAATTGTTGGTGCACCGATCGATATCGTCTCAGGAAACTGTGACTGGGCCAGTGATCTGCCCAGTGAGAAGACTGTCATGATCGGCGGGATCCGGATCTTTATGACGCATGGACATGAGTATTATGTGACAACAGGGATGGATGTGCTGCGTGATCAGGCGCTGGCAAGTGGCTGTCAGATTGCACTGTTCGGGCATACGCACCGCCCGTTTCTGGAGCAGTATAGTGGCGTGCTGGTGGCAAATCCGGGCAGTATTTCAAGGCCCAGACAGCCGGGGTATGAGCCCAGTTATGGAGTGCTCACTATTGATGAAACAGGTTTTCCAAAAATTAATTTAAAATTTTTGCAAAAATAGGTTGACATTTCTGCTTTTGTGACATATAATACTACTTGCGTTGCGGCGTTCGCAATATGAACAAGCCACGCGGGTGTAGTTCAATGGTAGAACACCAGCCTTCCAAGCTGGATACGTGGGTTCGATTCCCATCACCCGCTTTGCGAGTAGCGAGCTACTCGGCATGTGTCTGTAGCTCAGTTGGATAGAGCAACGGCCTTCTAAGCCGTGGGTCGGGGGTTCGAATCCCTCCAGGCACGGTTATATGGTGGGTATAGCGCAGTTGGTTAGCGCGCCAGATTGTGGCTCTGGAGGCCCAGGGTTCGAATCCCTGTATCCACCTTTGAGCAGCAGCTCAATGTGATATATACGCAACTCGCGGAATGATGGAATGCGGTGTTGGTGTCTGGCAGTTTTATGATGGGCTATCGCCAAGCGGTAAGGCACAGGACTTTGACTCCTGCATTCACCAGTTCGAATCTGGTTAGCCCAGGTTAGTGAGTAATCACAAATTTTATAATGTATGGGATACTAGCTCAGTTGGTAGAGCACTTGACTTTTAATCAAGTTGTCGGGGGTTCGAATCCCCCGTGTCTCATTGAATTAAAAAGGAAGGGAACAGGTATTACTTGTTCCTTTCTTTTTTCATAAAACTTTGAAGGGAGGATTACCTATGCCGTTACCGAAAGAACGTATTTATACAACGGAAGATATTTATGCTCTGCCGGACGGAGAGCGTGCGGAGTTGATTGACGGACAGATCTATGATATGGCACCGCCAAGCCGCAAGCATCAGTCTATAGCGGGAGAGCTTTTTACCATCATAAAGAACTATATCAGATCAAAAGGTGGCTCATGTGAGCCGTATATCGCCCCATTTGCAGTTTTTTTGAATGGGGATGATAGAAACTATGTGGAACCGGATATCAGTGTGATCTGTGACAGATCAAAGCTGACAGACAAAGGTTGTTTGGGTGCTCCGGATTGGATCATAGAGGTCGTTTCTCCCAGCAGCAGGCGAATGGATTATTATATCAAGCTTTTCAAATACCGGACAGCAGGCGTGCGGGAATACTGGATTGTTGATCCGGATAAAAAACGTATCACGGTATATGATATTGAGCACGAGGATGTGCAGGATTATACGTTTGATGCTTTGGTGAAGGTGAACATCTATCCGGAGCTGTCCATTGATTTTGCCACGATTCTTCCCATGTTGGGATAAAAGAATTGAATGAGGTTGTATGATAGAATGGATTTTATGTGAAAAAAGTTATGAAGAAAGGCTGTAAGAAAAATGATGAATATTGATGAATTAGTGGAAGTACATGATTGTCCGGTCTGCGGTGGCGCTGGCCTGTTGGAGGAGGAGTGTGGCAGCTCCTATTATGTGGTGTGTGCAGAGTGCGGCGCACATTCGGTAAATATTGATTTTAAGACGGAGGAGGAGCGTCTGTCTGCTGCCCAGCGGACCGCCTTGCTTTGGAATACCGGAAAAGTGATCAAGAGTGAGCCGGGTGAATGATTTTTTGGAGATTTGGATAAAAACAACCCCCATAGGGGCTTGGAAATAAAAAACGCGGATGCTACAATACCCATGTTGGAAACGAGTGGCAGTGTGGAACGGTCACAAAGATCCGGGTGAGGAAAGCGAGGTATTGGATATGCATATGGCAGACGCGTTGCTGTCACCGGCGGTTGCAGCCACCATGTATGCTGCATCAGGAGTGACTGCAGGAATTTCCGTAAAAATCGTGCAAAAGGATGAAAATATGGCAAAGCTGCCGATGATGGCAGTGACAGCGGCACTGGTTTTTGCGGGGCAGATGATCAATTATACGATTCCGGGAACGGGATCTTCCGGGCATTTGTGTGGTGGAATGCTGTTATCGGCATTGCTGGGTCCGCAGGCAGGATTTCTGTCTATGGTCGTTATTTTGGCGATTCAGGCGTTGTTTTTTGCTGATGGCGGGTTGCTGGCTCTGGGGGCCAATTGCTGGAATATGGCTTTTTATGGCTGTTTTATCGGATATTACCTGATCTGGCGCCCTATTATGCGCAGCCATGCATTTGAGAGGAAAAAACATGCAGCCCGGATAAGGATCGCACTTGCCTCCGTGCTGGGATGTGTGCTGACGCTTCAGATGGGAGCATTCTCTGTCGTTTTGGAGACAACGGCCTCCGGCATTACGGAGCTGCCTTTTGGCATGTTTGCGGGAATCATGCAGCCGATCCATCTGGCAATCGGTCTCATCGAGGGACTGATCACGACAGCGGTGCTGTTGTTTGTCTATGATGCGAGACCGGAGCTTCTCATGGAGCTTGAAGAGGTGCGCACAGAGGGAAAACACAGATGCTCTCTCAGAAAAACGATCGTCATACTGGCAGTTGCGGCAGCAGTTACGGGCGGGTGTGTCAGCCTTTTTGCCAGCGAAAATCCGGATGGACTGGAATGGTCTATGTTTGGCAATTCTGAGGCCGGCTATGGCGAGAATATGGGGCTGGATGAAGAATCCTACGGCATTGAGAGCAAGTCAGCAGAGTTGTCCGGTGAAATACAGGAGCGAACAGCATTCCTTCCTGACTATGCGTTTAGTGGAAGTGACAGCGGGGCAGGTACCAGTGTAGCCGGTCTGGCAGGATCAGCGATCGTTGCAGGTGCTGCAGTCCTGATCTGTACAATGGGTGGATTTTTCAGAAGGAAAAAAAGTAATTGCAGACGTGCAGAATAGCTGGATGAACAATTATGGTAGATCAATTGTCGCGTGCACAGGATGAATTTCGGGAGCTGGATGAGATGGCAGCCGGAAGGTCTGTGATCCATCGTTTGCATCCCCTGTGCAAATTAATAGTTACAATTGCATATATTTTTTGTGTTGTATCATTTCATAAATATGATTTCTCCGGTCTGGCGGTGATGCTCCTGTATCCGGTAGTGCTGTTTCAGGCGGCAAAGATACCGATGCATGTGTGTTTTTATAAGCTGCGCATGGTGTTGCCCCTTGTGTGTGCCGTTGGTCTGGCAAATCCGTTTCTGGATCACAGGCCGGTGATACTGATCGGCAATCTGGTGATTACCGGCGGAGTCGTATCGATGCTGACGTTGATGTTGAAGGGATGCCTGGCGCTTATGGCATCCTTTTTGCTTGTGGCAACCACTCCCATCGATAGGCTCTGTGGGGCATTGCGAAAGGTTCATGTACCAAAGACGCTGACAACGCTGCTTCTTTTAGTCTATCGTTATATCGGAGTCATGCTGGGGGAAGCGTCTGCGATGGTGCAGGCATACAGCCTGCGGGCACCGGGGCAGAAGGGCATCCATGTCAAAGCATGGGGCTCGTTTCTCGGACAGCTTTTGCTGCGCAGTGCAGACCGTGCACAGGAGCTTTACAGTAGTATGTTGCTGCGTGGTTTTTGTGGAGAATTTTTTTACAGCGAGGTTCCGGCCTGTGGTGTGGGAAGTGTGTTGTTTACAGGGGGCAGTATGGCTTTTTTTGTATGTGCGCGGCTTGTAAATATTGCACAGCTGATCGGAACATGGGTGGTGAAATAAAATACATAAAACGGATGCAGAAAGCTGCACAAATGGTGGAAGAATGATCGAATTTCAAAATGTCTCATTTTCCTATGATGGAAAAACGCAGATCGTGGAAAATATAAATCTGAGTATCAAAAAAGGCGAGTCGGTGGGTCTGATCGGTGCCAATGGGGCTGGAAAGTCCACGATCATGAAGCTCATACTGGGGCTTTTGTCAGGGGACGGAACGATCACGGTGGATGGTTTTCAGGTCAAAAGAGAGTATTTGCCCCTGATCCGCCAAAAGGCAGGATATGTTTTGCAGGATTCGGACAATCAGATGTTCATGCCGACCGTCTATGAGGATATGATGTTTGGGCTGCGCAATTACGGGATGCCAAAGGATGCGGCGGAAAAACAGATCGATGAGGTGCTGGAGCAGCTTCAGCTGCAGGAGCTGAAATATCGCCACAATCATAAAATTTCAGGCGGTGAGAAGCGGATGGCGGCAATTGCGACGATTCTGGCGATGCAGCCGGAGGTACTGTTGATGGATGAGCCCACCACGGCACTGGATCCCTTCAACCGGCGAACGGTGATCCGTATTGTGCAGTCTCTTCCGCAGACAAAGCTGATCGCCTCACATGATCTTGACATGATTCTGGAGACCTGTGATCGGGTGATTGTACTATCCCATGGAAGAATCGCGGCGGACGGCGAATGTGCAGCAATTTTGCGGGATAGAGCGCTTTTGGAGCAGAACCGGATGGAACTGCCGTTATGTATGCAGACACCGGGGAGATGATCGAACGTTACGGGTGTGTCTGGATATGTTTTTTCGCACCCAATGTGAATTGTAACCTGGAAACAGAATGATTGTAAACCAAAGATAAAATAATGGTTGACAATTCAAGACCTATCGTTTACAATATCCGAAGAATCAATAGAGTTGCTGTCCGGACAGCGCATGCATCATGTGATGCGCGCCGGTTTGGGTGACAGTGACAGATATAGGGAGGATATTGTGTAATGAATACAAAGACGAAAGAACTAACGCTGACTGCCCTGATGGCAGCGATCATCTGTGTGCTGGGTCCCTTGTCGGTACCGCTGCCCTTCAGCCCGGTGCCGATCTCGCTGACGATGATTGGTATTTATCTGGCGGTATATGCAGTGGGAATGTGGCGTGGAACGATTGCATTTCTTGTTTATCTGTTACTTGGTCTGGTTGGTCTTCCGGTGTTTTCCGGTTTTACAGGCGGACCGGCAAAGCTGCTGGGACCGACAGGAGGTTATCTGATCGGCTTTATCTTTACGGCTCTGATCAGTGGTTTCTTCATTGACCGCTTCTGGAGAAACCGTTTGCTTTCAGCAGCTGGCATGATCCTTGGTATCGCTGTGGCATATGTGTTTGGCACGGTATGGCTGGCTTACGTGGCAGGCATGACCTTTGGTCAGGCATTGGCAGCAGGTGTGATCCCGTATGTCGGTTTTGATCTGGTCAAGATCGTGGTACTCATGATCGTTGGACCGGAGTTGAAAAAGGTGCTGATCCGGGCAAATCTGGTGACTGTACCGGAGCATGCAGCTTAAAGAAGACAGAACGAAAAGAGAACTCTTTGCGAAGGGTTCTCTTTTTTGTCGTATAGGAAACTGCGTCTCCTATACGACAAAAGCCTCCGGCGGGATGCGCACTCGCGCGAAGATGTAATTGTCGCAAGCGACCGCGCTCGGCGCGAGAATGTGCCGAGGCACATTTTTCTTTAGAAAAAAACGAAAACGTTTTCAAAAAAATAAAAAAAGTAGAGAAAAATGTCGGAAAATGTTGTATAATCAAAATAATTATGTTTTGTTCATGCATTTTTGCATCGCATCTGTGAAGGTGCTGAACAGATACGTATAATTTTATAAAATTAAGGATATGTTATGCATGAGTTATCTGTGACGACAAATATTTTGAATCTGGCGATTTCTGCGCTGGAGGAACAGCATTTGACAAACATACATAGGATTTCATTAAAGGTGGGTGTGATGCAGGGCTATGAGGAAAAATGGCTGCAGCATTATTTTGACCAGTTGGCAAAGGGGACTCCGGCGGAGGGTGCTGTCTTACATGTTGAGATGATGCCGATTGTATTTCGATGTAGAGATTGCGGGCGTGAGTTTGCATTTGATGCCTATGGGACAGATGATTGCAGTTGTCCCGGGTGTCATGGATTTTCTTATGATATGATTTCAGGCAAAGAATTTATGATAGAAGCTATGGAGGCAAGTTGAGATGTTTGGCAGATCGATATCGGGGGAACCTGTTCGGGGGCAGCAGCTGCAGCCGCTGGATGAGATTGAAGGTTTTTTAGTGCGACCGGGTTTTTATAAAACCAATGGAGCTACACAGGCAAGGGATGGCGTGAGCTTTACGATCAGTTCGCACTATGCGACAGGCTGTACGCTGCTGTTGTTCCATCCCCGCGAAAAGGAGCCTTATGCGCGGCTGCCATTTCCTGATAACTATCGGATTGGCAGTACCTATTCCATGTTCGTATTCGGGCTTAAGATAGAGGATTTTGAATACGCCTATCAGTTTGACGGACCTTACGATGAGGCGCAGGGACACCGTTTTGACAAAAATGCCATCATTCTTGATCCATATGCCCGGGCTGTCACGGAGCAGCGGGAGTGGGGCGAGAAGTTTGAGGGTGAGCATGTATACAAGGCCCGTGTGGTAGAGAATAATTTTGACTGGGGCGCAAAAAGGCAGCTGGAGAACAAGCTGGAGGACCTGATCATCTACGAGTTGCATGTGAGAGGGTTTACAATGGATGAATCTTCCGGCGTGACGGCACGGGGAACCTTTGAGGGCATCCGTGAAAAAATCCCCTATTTAAAGGAACTGGGTGTCAATGCGGTGGAGTTGATGCCGATCTTTGAGTTTGATGAGATGGATTCTGCCCGCGAACATGATGGTAACAAGCTGCTGGATTATTGGGGCTATAATACGGTATGCTTTTTTGCCCCGAATACCAGTTATTCTTATGTGCAGGAGCACAATCACGAGGGCGATGAGCTCAAGCGGCTGATCCGTGAGCTCCATGAAAACGGCATAGAGGTCATTCTGGATGTGGTGTTCAACCACACCGCAGAGGGAAACGACCTTGGACCGACATTCTCCTTTAAGGGAATCGACAATAAAATCTATTATATGCTGACGCCTGAGGGTTACTACTATAATTTCAGCGGTTGCGGCAACAGTATGAACTGCAATCATCCCATCGTGCGCCAGTTTATCATGGACTGCCTGCGCTATTGGGTAGTGGAGTACCGTGTGGATGGATTCCGGTTTGACCTTGCCTCAATCTTAAGCCGCGACCAGAACGGTGCGCCGATGGACAATCCGCCGTTGCTTGAAAACATGGCATTCGACCAGATCTTATCCGGGGTCAAGCTGATCGCCGAGGCATGGGATGCAGGCGGACTGTATCAGGTAGGTACATTCCCCAGCTGGAACCGCTGGGCGGAGTGGAATGGCAGATATCGCGATGACATGCGCCGCTTCTTAAAGGGTGATGCGGGCATGGCCCCGGCGGCTGTGGCGCGAATGACCGGTTCCCGTGATATTTATGATCCGATTGTGCGGGGACAGAGTGCATCCGTCAATTTTCTGACCTGCCACGATGGATTTACGCTGTATGATCTCTATTCCTACAATACAAAGCACAATGAGGCAAATGGCTGGAACAATACGGATGGTGATAACAACGGCAACAGCTGGAACTGTGGCTGTGAGGGAGAGACGGATGATCCGCAGATTGACGAGCTGCGCCGGCGGATGATCAAAAATGCCTTTGCAACGCTGCTGTGCAGCAGAGGACCTGCAATGTTTTTTGCCGGGGATGAGTTTTGCAATACGCAGAATGGAAATAATAATGCGTATTGTCAGGATAATCAGATTTCGTGGCTGGACTGGACACGCAGGGAGAAGTATGCGGACATCTTTGAGTTTGCACGCTTCATGATCCATTTTCGCAAGGAGCATCCGGTGCTGCGCAAGCCGACAAAAGCTGCTTCCTGCGGTTTCGCAGATATTTCCTATCATCATGGAAGGGCGTGGAACGCAGACTGTGGTAATAATGCACGCCTGATCGGTCTGCTCTACGCAGGAAAAAATGATGCGGACGAGGATGATCTCGTCTATGTGGGCGTGAACAGCTATTGGGAGACGCTTGGCACCAGCTTCCCGGATCCGCCTGCAGGGTTTCAGTGGGTACTCATTGCAGATACAGCGAGGGGTGGGAAGCTGCCTGTCGATGAGGTGATCACTACAGGAAGCTATGAGATGGAGGCGCGGAGCGTCATCGTTATGATCGGAAAAAAGAAAGAAGACTAGGCAAAAGCCGGAGGGATCAATCCTCCGGCTTTCCTTTTTTGTCTACCAGATAGCGTGCCAGATAGATGACGGGTGTATCTGCAAGACTGGTCACGATAAAGATGATGTAACTCGACCAGAAGATCGAGATCAGTGTCGGCAGGTCATACATGCCTGCGAATGCACCAAAGGTGAACAGTAAGGCGTTTAAGAGCTGTGACAGCAGTGTGGAGCCGTTGTTGCGCAGCCATAGAAAACGCTTGGAATCACCGAATTTTTTCGTGGTAAATGCCCACCAGCCGTGGTATGCCCACACGTCAAAGCGCTGACAGATCGCGTATACGACAAAGCTCGTCAGCATCAGGCGGGGTGTGTTTGAGAAGATTGCCTGCATGTGGGGCATTGCCCAGTCGCTTTCCGCGGGTGTATAGGCCAGCCATGACTGTGAGATGAGAATAAAGGCCAGTGAGCAGGCAATACCGATGTTGACTGCTTTCTGGGAAGCCTTTTTGCCGTAAAATTCGCTGAGCATGTCTGTCACTAAAAAAGTGGAGGCAAATAAAATATTTCCAAGTGTCTGTTCCATGCCGAAGGCATTCACAACGATCAGTACTTCGATATTTGCTGTGATCGTAGCAAATGCTGTCCAGCAGTAAAGTCCTGTTTTCCCAAAAAGGTGGAAAAATATTAAAACAAGTGCGAAGACCACAACAAGTGATCCGATCAGTAATAATTCATTCATGATGTTTGTCCTTTCCAACGCCGAAGTCGGTGTTATTTCGTAAGATATCTACGCGGGGATCATCGCGGTAGAAAGGATAAATATGTTCCATAAAATTTTCGAGTACCGATGAATCCGGCTTGATTTTCGTGCTGTTTGCCACCATGAGATTCACGCAGACCCGCTCAAAATGTGCAAGCCCGGTCTCAATATCGCTTCTCATGGAAGTGACTGTCTGGCCGCTGAGACCAAAGAGCAGACAAACTTCATCAAAGCCGTCGGCGATGACGGCGGGATCTGTCTCATCGATGCCCTTGTCCAGTACGTGCTCGCGAAAGTCTGCGTCAAAGGTCTCAACGCCGATCTTGATCTTGACGGCGATACCGGCATCGGTAAAAAATGCGCGGTATGCGGGCAATTCGTTTCGGTGCATCCAGTGGCACTCAAAATGGAGCTCGCGGATGTCCTTTTGCAGACAAATATCGCGGATGAGGGTCAGCGTCCTTTCAGCCAGTTCCATCAGGCTGCCGGAGTTGTTGACCTCCAGTTTGCCATAGATGCCGCCTACCTG
>JALFNQ010000233.1 GCA_022773965.1 Lachnospiraceae bacterium | reverse complement strand
ATCCTGAGCCAGGATCAAACTCTCATGTTCGAGTACGAGCACTTAACGACCGTATTTTGGTCGTTTACGTGCGATCCGTGCATGACCACTTAACGAGGTATTTTCGAGTTTAGTTGTCATGCTAAGTTTGTTCTGGTCATTCAAAAGCTTGGCTTTTTTATAACCGTTCATTACTGTTTATAAAAGTTGTTCTTAAGAACACGAAAAAAGTTTTTACTTTTTTCTTTTGTCTCAAAATCTTTCAAGGTTATTTCACTGTTCAGTTATCAAAGTTCTTTGCTTCGCTCTTTTGTGAAGCAGCTTTTGTATTATATCAAAGCATTTATCACTTGTCAAGAGCTTTTTTAAATTATTTTTTGCTGTTTGTTTGACTGATTTGTTTCAGCCGCACGCGACAGCTTGTTTATAATATCACCCGATTCAACAAATGTCAACACCTTTTTTAAAATTTTTTTCTTTTTTTACAAAATTCCATTTTATGCGGCTTTTCACAACCTTCTGCATCATAGCTCACACAGAAATACTGTTCCCCAGCCAGCTATAGACCAGCCCGATTACCAGCAATCCCTTACAAAATCCAAGCAATACGCCCAGTGTACGGTTCATACCGCCCAAAATTGGTATATGATTTACGATATCCAGCAGCCTTCCAATCCATCGAAGAATAAAAAGGATCACCAGGAACCCTCCAAACGTCGGTATTCCCCCTGTAAAGATCGCCGCGCGACGAGCCAGTGCCCAAAGGCACACCAACGCGATCACAATCTGAGCAACTGTATAGGCTTCCCGGAGAAATCCTTTATAATAACCACGCAAAGAACACACGAACAGCCAGATCAATGCTGCCGCTAAAATGGTATGTTTGCTTATTTCTATCATCTGAGTTTTACCTTCTGCGTTTCACCTTCCAAAAGGAAGATATAGTCTGTTTGCATTCTTCCGGACAAAATCTGATAAATATGTTCATCAAACTTATATCGGAATTTGCAAATGCCCCGTGTATTAAAAATTTCACAGCTGTCTTCACCCAGAATACACAGCTCTCCATTTGCAAGAATATCTACTTTCGTATAATCTGTATCAAAATTGATATTTAAAAGCTGTTTTCCCGATAGATCATAATATTCCAGGCGATGATTTTTTCCATCCGCTGCATCATAGATCAAACCGAAATGCGAATCATCATAAAATATACTCTTTACCTCTTCTTTTAGTTCTATGGATGTTTCCTCTGTCGGTTTCTGTGCACCGGTAAACAAAATCACCCGGTTATCACCAAATGCAATCATTGTGTCCTCTGACAGATAGCGGATCTGCGGAATCACCATATCCGTATATGCATAGGAACTAACAATCTTATCAATGGAATTCTGTCCAACTGTTCCAAAATTATAAAATGCGATCACAGTTTTTACACTGCCATCGTTGATATCCAGCATGGAAACTGCCAGCTTCTCTCCGTTTTCTGACAGCGCAATATCTAACGGATATCCACTGTTTTGCACATGTAATTCACCGGATGCAAGCTGGGCTCCTGTCTTATCATAGAGCTGCAGATAACTTGTCCCCTCATTCTCCATAAGAATTGCCACTGTGCCCTGCGCAGCAATACTAACCTTCTGAATCGGCATCGTTGTGCGGATACTGCCCTGTAAGTTTATCGTGTCCAAAATATAGACCTGTGTTCCATTTAACTCATAAATTGCAACATAGTTGCCACGCATTTGCACAAGTGGATGATCCATTTCATACGTCTGATTCCAGATCAGGTTTCCTGCAAGATCCGTATACACAGCCCCATCATTGGTGCACTTGAGCAGCTTACCCTGAAATTCAGTAAAATCAGTGGCACTTGTATCAGATCGCTTCGTAGATGAAATCATATCGTATGTATCATATACCTTATTTTCATAATATATATAAGTAACAATCGCAGCCGAAACCAGAAGAAGCAGGATAAAAATAACCAAAACCGCCACTTTTATGCGATGTGCTCTTAATTTTTTATCGAAATCTTCCCGGTTTACCTCTACCGTGCGAAAAATATTCTTTTGTATCTTCGACATCTTGTTTTCTCTCTTTCAAAAATGACTTGTTGTTCATTATAACACTACTTGTCCAATAATAAAAGTTTTTGGCCGGCATATATTTTATTCTCGTCCTCAAGTTCATTGCGCTCGCACAGCTGTTTTGTATAATCTTTACCATATATTTTCTGGCTGATACCCAGCAGGCTTTCCCCTTTTTGTACAATATAGTAATCCTTATCAGCTGCTGCCGTCTCCTGCACCTTCGGTTCTTCCTTTTGTTCGGTCTCCTTCGGCTTGATCGAAGGCTCCTGATCATCTTCTTCTGACACTGTCTCCTCTGTATTTCGCTCTGTTTCATCAGCTTCCCCGGATGTTTCATTTTCTGACTCTTCAAGAGATGCCGTTTCTTTGACAATCTGCTCCTCTGCCTTTTCCTCCGGCTGCACATCTTCAACAGAGGTTTCATCTGCCTTCTTGTCAGTACCACTTAACTCACTATCGGAAATATCTGATTCCGTCTGAATCGTTTCCTCCTGTTCTTTTTCCTGCTGCTGAACAGTCGCTTCTGACTCCACACTGGTCTGATCTGTCTGTAAATAGGAAACCGCTTCCTCCAGCCTGTGAATTTTTCCGGCACTGCTCATCATATTGACCCCCATAGCGGAAACTGACACTAAAAGTGCCAGACTTGCCACATAGACAAAGGCGTGAAAGCCTCTCCCGCTCTTTTTTCTTTTCTCTGCGGAAAGTGCACGATAATTGGTCACAACAGCCCGTTGAGGATCCACCTCAGAATATGCATTTTTTTCATCCCTTCCCTGCATCATATATTCCTGCATCTGAGGATTTTTTTCATAATAAACATAATATCCGTCCCGCCTACGCAGCATATTTTTTTCATAAACATAGAACGCCTCCTCCTTCTCCAGCGAATCCATCAGAAAAAGGATCTTATCCTGTCCCTGAAAGGCATTTCGATGAATGCGCTCCAGATCTCCGGTAAGCTTTGCTGAGGCACCTGCCACATCCATGCCCCAGCCAAGAATCTCTACATCCTCATAATACTGTTTCATATCCTGGTAAATATCACCCCACATCAGATCTGTAAACTCAGGGATGCCTTCCTGAAAGTGATCATCCGGAATATGTACCAATCCGCTGATAAATATGTATTTCTGTCCGTTTTCCTGACAACGGCTGCCGAGGAAGATACTCCCCTTATGTGCCCAGCCCGGTCTGCCGCTTCCATGCAGATATGTATATACATAGTCCTCCATATAAATGCGCACAGCACCCTGTATATTGCCGATCTGACGAATATTCTTTGGCAACTGAAGCCTCTGTCTATCCTCTTTTGTGCTGCGATCTGTCATACTGGTTTCCATTAGACATATGCCTCCTTTTCTTACTTTTACTCTTACAGTAACATGAGTCATATGCAAAATTTGCCGAACGGTGTTTATGACATAAAAAAAGTCGGGCAATGAGAAATATTTCCCATACCCGAATTCTTTTAGAGTTCTGTTCTTCCCTCAAGTGCACGAAGAAGCGTAACCTCATCAATATATTCCAGATCACCACCCACCGGCACGCCGCTGGCAATACGCGTGACTCTGATACCTGTCGGTTTGATCAGTTTGCTGATATACATGGCTGTTGTCTCTCCCTCAAGTGAAGAGTTCGTGGCAATGATCACCTCATCCACATCCCCCTGAAGTCTTTGCATGAGCTCCTTTAAACGGATATCCCCCGGTCCGATACCGAGCATAGGCGAAATTGCTCCGTGAAGCACATGATACACACCATCAAACTTTCCGGTTTTCTCATAAGCTGCCAAATCTCTTGTGTTTTCTACCACCATAATCACCTTATGGTTCCGTTTTTCGTCTTTACAGATCGGACACAACTCGTCATCCGTCAGCGTAAAGCACTGTTTACAATAACGTACGTTATTGCGCGCCTGCGTAATGGAATCTGCCAGACGTTGTGCATCTTCTTTTGGCATACTTAAAATGTGAAAAGCCAGGCGCTGCGCCGTTTTTGACCCGATACCTGGAAGCATGGACAATGCTTCTACCAGCTGGTTGATCTGTTTGCTGTAATAATCCATGACACCGTTTCCCTTCCCAGTTCTTAGAAAGGCAGGCCGCCTAATCCACCCATTCCGCCGATGCCGCCGGTAATCTTTGACATAGACTGCTGTGAATATTCATCCATCTGACGCAAAGCCTCATTGGTAGCTGCCATGATCAGATCCTCCAGCATTTCCACATCATCGGGATCTACCGCCTCAGGATCAATCTTTATCTTTGTCACTTCTTTTTTGCCGGATACGGTGACCTCAACCACTCCACCGCCTGCTGCCGCTGTGATCTCCTTCTCCTCAATCTCCTTGCTTGCCTCCTCCATCTGACGCTGCATTTTCTGTGCCTGCTTCATCAGATTATTCATATTTCCAGGCATTCCACCGGGAAATCCACCTCTCTTTGCCATTTTAAAATCCTCCTTCTGAATCTTCTTCTACTACGATATCCATCTGTATCAGCTGCTCCAGATCCGCATAAACCTCCCCAAAGGGCTGTCCGCTCTCGTTAGCAGTGATGCTGATCTCTACCTGTTTTCCAATGTTTTTCTCAATCGCCTCCCGGATTTCCGCAACATGCTCTTCCTCACTTAAAAAAGCAACTGCAACTGTATCTTCCAGCACAATGAGCAGCACATTTCCACCTCCCAGCGATAAATGTGCCTGCTTTAAATAATTGCGGACGAGTCCACCCAGATCTCCGAGTACCAGATTCCAGTTTTTTACCAGCTGCTGAATATCCTCCGGTATCGCTTTCGGAAGCTCCGGACGTTTGCGCACAGATACGGCTGCATCGCCGGAATTTGCCGTCTGCACCGTTCCCGGCGCAGGCGCAGCTACCACAGTAAAAACCCCGCTATCCATCTTTTTCTCCAGATCATCCATCCGCTGGATCAGGCTTGAATAGTCCTGCTCCATGGCCGGCCGGCACAGCTTGATGATCGCGATCTCGATCAAAATGCGCTTTTGTGAAGAATATTTGATCTGATTGGACAACTGGGAAAACACATGGATAAAACGCATCAGCACCTCCGGCTTTACCAGCTGTGCCTCCTCTTTGAGAAGTTTTAAATTTTCACTGGAAATATCTAAAACATCCTCCATATCATCTGCACTTTGAATCAGCAGAAGATTCCGCAGATACCAGGTAAAATCCACCACAAACTGACCCAGCTCCCTGCCCTGAATGATCAGTTCTTCCAAAAGAGCAATGGAACCTGTAATATTTTTTTCCAATATTTTTCGAAGCAATGCAGAAAATATTTCTGTATCAACCGCCCCAAGTACCTCCAGCACATGGTCATAAGTCAGCTTTTGCCCCAGATAAAATGCGATGCACTGATCCAAAAGGCTCAATGCATCACGCATGGAACCGTCTGCTGCTTTCGCCACGTAACGAATCGCTTTTTCTTCTACCTCAACACCCTCCTGCACCATCAGATCATTTAATCTGGCAGAGATCGTATCAATGGAAATTCTCCTGAAATCATAGCGCTGACAGCGCGAAAGAATTGTAATGGGAATCTTGTGCGCCTCTGTCGTTGCCAGAATAAAAATGACATAGGAAGGGGGTTCCTCCAAAGTTTTTAACAGCGCATTAAAGGCTCCTATGGAAAGCATATGAACCTCATCAATAATAT
>JALFNQ010000231.1 GCA_022773965.1 Lachnospiraceae bacterium | reverse complement strand
ATCCTGAGCCAGGATCAAACTCTCATGTTCGAGTACGAGCACTTAACGACCGTATTTTGGTCGTTTACGTGCGATCCGTGCATGACCACTTAACGAGGTATTTTCGAGTTTAGTTGTCATGCTAAGTTTGTTCTGGTCATTTAAAAGCTTGGCTTTTTATAATCGTTCATTACTGTTTATAAAAGTTGTTCTTAAGAACACGAAAAAAGTTTTTACTTTTTTCTTTGTCTCAAAATCTTTCAAGGTTATTTCACTGTTCAGTTATCAAAGTTCTTTGTTCTTGCCGTTTTGTGAATCAGCTTTTGAATTATATCAATTTCATCATCGCTTGTCAAGAACTTTTTTTGATTATTTTTCACTGTTTTCAACATTTTTCTCCGTTGCAAACAGCTTATGTAGTATATCAAATCAGTTCCTATTTGTCAAGAACTTTTTTGATTTTCTTTTGCCATCTAATCAAGCATTTTCTCGGTTGCTCGTGACAGCTAAAATATAATATCATGCGTTTTTACATTTGTCAACAAGTTTTTCATCTTTTTAAACTTTTCGACTTTTGGCAAAACGCAAACGGAGAAGGGGGGATTTGAACCCCCGCGCCGCTGTTAACGACCTGCACCCTTTCCAGGGGTGTCCCTTCGGCCAGCTTGGGTACTTCTCCAGCTTTGCCCGAATCATCACTGTCTGATCTCACACCAGACTGTTCTTCTCGGTTATTTGTTATGTTGGCAAGTAACTGTTCAAACAAGTCGAAGCACTTGCTGCCGAGACCGTGAGAACATAATTGAGAAACGAAAAAATACCATTATCACAGACGATTTCATGGATCTTTTCATCGCAACCGTAAAGTCACTGAACAGTTACGTTGGCAATAAAATAACCAGTCTGCTAAGCAAACTGATTATTTATGAAGCGGAGAGGGTGGGATTCGAACCCACGCGCCCTTGCGGACAAACGGTTTTCAAGACCGCCTCGTTATGACCACTTCGATACCTCTCCATGTATTTTTCGCAACCAGCGAATATTATATTAGCACCAGTTGCGTAATATGTCAATAACCTATTTGAAATTTTTTAAAAATATTTTTGCTATGTCCAGATCCTCCGGTGTGGTGACCTTAATATTGCGGTAAGAACCCTCTATCAACCGGCAGGTTCTGCCTGCTGCAAGCTCCAGCACCTGCGCGTCATCCGTCACCGTCTGCTCTCCTGCGGCCACCACTTGATCATATGCTTTCCGAATGAGCTCATAGGAAAAAGCCTGGGGTGTCTGCACCTGCCAGAGTCTTCTTCGATCCGGCGTCTTCTGCGCCATCTGATGCTCATCTACGATCTTGATCGTGTCTTTCACAGGCATGCCTACCACACATGCCTGACACTCTGCCACGGATGTCATGGCACGCTTCAAAATATCCTGATCCACACATGGGCGCGCCCCATCATGAATCAGCACATAATCAACGCCTGCCAAAGCCTTCAGGCCGGCATGTACGGACAGATAACGCTCACTTCCACCGGGAACGATTGCACACACCTTCGTAAAGCCATAGCGCTCCACGATTTCTTCTCTGCAATATGCCTCCTGTCCCTCACCCACGACGAGCACGATTTTAACAACCCCGCTATCCTGAAACTGGCGAAGTGCATAATAGATCAAAGGTTTTCCGTCCAATAACAGATACTGCTTTGCTGTTTTTGAATTCATGCGGCTTCCGGAGCCTGCTGCCAGTACGACTGCACCATATACTGCCTGTTCCATCTATCTTTCCCCTAATTTCAGATTTGGCACCGCATTCAGATCCCAGCCGTCCCGTTTACCTGCCAGATACTCATAGTAGGCTGCCGCGCCGATCATGGCAGCGTTATCCGTACACAGAATCGGAGAAGGATGGTAAAATGCTACCCCCTTCTTCTTGCAAGCCTCCTCCATCGCACACCGCAGGGTCTGATTGGATGCCACACCACCCGCGATGGCAAATTTATCCATTCCATACTCATCAATTGCGCGCACGGCATTGTGCACAAGCACTTCGATCACGGCATGCTGAAAAGAAGCAGCCACATCTGCCTGCACGATCGGCTCTCCCTTCATCTGAGCGCCGTTAAGATAATTCAGCACTGCTGATTTTAGTCCACTGAAAGAAAAATCGTACGGCCCGTCTGCCACCTTTGGCTGCGGAAAATGGATCGCGAAGGGATCCCCCTCATGAGATACTTTCTCAATCTTTGGTCCACCCGGATACCCCAGTCCGATTGCGCGAGCCACCTTATCAAAAGCTTCACCGGCTGCATCATCACGTGTCTTTCCAAGGATTTCGTAGACGCCATAATCCTGCACCTTCACCAGATGTGTATGTCCGCCGGATACGACCAGACACAAAAAAGGCGGTTCCAGCTCTTTATTTTCTATGTAATTTGCGCTGATATGCCCCTCTATATGGTGCACACCGATCAGCGGCAGTTTTTTGGCATATGCGATCGCCTTTGCTTCTGCCACTCCAACCAATAATGCTCCCACCAGCCCCGGTCCATAAGTCACAGCGATCGCATCCATATCATCCAGTGTCATCCCCGCATCAGAAAGTGCCTGTGTGATGACCTGATTGATTTTTTCGATGTGTTTTCTGGATGCGATTTCAGGCACAACGCCGCCGTATAACGTGTGAAGCGCAATCTGTGACGAGATCACATTTGAGCGCACATCCCTGCCATCAATGACAACAGCAGCAGCCGTCTCATCACAGGAACTCTCGATTGCCAGTATTTTTACATCATTCTTTTTATCTGCCATGGATCAGGTTTCTCCTCCATTTACTTTTTCAAAGCCAAGAATCTTCCAATTTCCACTCTCATCCTTCCGCAGCAAAAACTGCTGATAGGTACGTGAAAATTCCTTTGAACCCTGTTTTATAAAATAAGATGTCTCCACCAGTGCACCCGATGCACCGTTCACATCAATGTACTCGATCTCATTTGAATCACAGACATTTGCCTGTATCATGACCTTTTCATCATTCCGGAACACAGCCAGCTCCTGTGATAAATTCATCAGGTGCGATTCTGTCGGATTTCCTTCCAGCAATTCCTCATCATACATCTCGCGCATCTTTTCCCCCAGTGCACGCACCTCTCCATCCGTCAGTTCACTGCTCTCCACACCATAAAGACAGAGTATGTAACGATTATACAGCTTCATTACTTCTCTGGGGGTCGCTGGATAGTTTGCCGCAATACTTTTGCTCATCAGCTCATCTTTTTCCGTGATTTCTGTTGCCTCCTCTGCCGTTTTGGGTGCCCGATAAGCAACAAATGCAAACGCGCCAATGATCAGAACGGCAGTGAGTATAAGCACGATCACGCCACCACGTTTTTTTGTCATGTTTCGTCCTCCTCAAAATCGAGTTCAACCATTCGTCCATCTTTTCCAAGTGATGCTGCCGGAAAAATCCCGCGCACCTTATCCATATAATCCTCTGCGTGTACAAGCGAAGGGCTGAAATGTGTCAGCCACAGCTCCTGCACCTGTGCATCGCTGGCCACATGCGCCGCCTCATAAAAAGTCATATGCTTGTACTGCTTTGCCTTTTCGAGCTTGTCCGGTTCTGCATACATGCCCTCACAGATGAGCAGATCTGCATGTTCCGCTGCCTCTGTCAGCGATTTTGTCGGTCTGGTATCGGTACAATAGGTCAGCTTGATTCCTTTACGTGGTGCTCCCATGACCATCTCCGGCGTGTATGTCTCTCCCTCGTACACAACCGTCTCGCCCCGCTGCAGACGTCCCCAGTAATTGCGCGGAACCGGCAGCTTTTGTGCCGCTTCAAGATTAAAACGGCCCGCGCGCGGGATCTCTATCGTGTAACCATAGCAAAGTACATTATGGTTGACCCGAAAGGCATCAATCTCATATCCGTTGATGGAAAAATGCTGCTTTGCTCCATCAATCTCCAGATAACGGATCTCAAAAGGCAGCTCCGGTGCAATCGTGCGCAGCGCATTTACCACACGCTCCAGTCCCTTCGGCCCGATCATCGTGAGTGGCTCCGTGCGCTCTGCATTTCCCATTGTGAGCAGCATTCCCGGAAGCCCACTGATATGATCCGCATGATAATGTGTAAAACACATGATATCGATCGGCTTTGCACTGAGTCCGGCTTTTTTCATCGCCACCTGGGTGCCTTCGCCACAGTCAATCAGCAGACTGCTCCCGTTATATCTGGTTAACAAGGCGGTCAGCCACCGATAAGGCAGCGGCATCATCCCGCCGGTTCCAAGCAAGCATACATCTAACATTTATAGTGATTTTCCTCTCTAAAGCAATTCTGTCATCTGGTATCTCTTCGGCGCGATCGCAAATGTGCGCTCCCAGTTTACCAGACAGGCAGGGCAAATGTCCATTTCTTCCGCTATTCCATCCTGTGCGGAAAGATAACCCCAGTTTTTTATAATATGCAGGTGGTCTTCATAGCGCCCACCCCACTGCTCCAGTTCTTTGCCACAGCAGTTACAAATAGTTTTTCCATTTTCCGTCATGACTTATCCTCCAAAAAGCTTATCTGTCTTTATTGTAAGGATAACATCCCATCACCACAAGTGGGAACTTCTGGTTCCCGAACCATTACATAGGCATCCTCTGTCGGTTTTTCATAAAAATTTTTGCGGGTTCCAACGATCTGAAATCCCCTCTGACCATACAACCCGATGGCGGGTTCATTGGACACGCGCACTTCCAAAACAATGCGGAAGATCTCTCTGGCGGCAAGCGCCTCGATCAGTGCATCCAAAAGTGCACCCCCAACACCCTGTCTGCGAGCGGCCTGCGCCACAGCGACATTCGTGATCTCACCTTCGTCCGCCGCACAGTAGACGCCCACATAGCCAAGCAGCTCCCCTGCTTCACGCGCCACCAAAAACAGAACATCCTCCCTGCAAAGGGTGTCCGCAAAGCCCTGCACGGACCATGGCATAGAAAAGATCCGTGCCTCCAGGCCGGCAACTGCTTCCAAATCTTCAGCTGTCATTTTCCGAATGATCATACGCCTGCATCTCCCGGCAGACGCGCTTCTTTTTCCTTGCGCTCACGCTCTGCCTGTGACAATCTCAGATAATCCGGCTGATGATCTGCTGCGCTCACGGTCTGTCCATTT
>JALFNQ010000188.1 GCA_022773965.1 Lachnospiraceae bacterium | reverse complement strand
AAGGAGCTGGGTGCAAAGCTTGTGGTGAGCCGTGCATCCCGGGATATCCATGCAAAGTTTCTTCTGCGCAACGGTGCGGATGAGGTGCTTTATCCGGAGAGACAGTTAGCAAGCTGGGCGGCGATCCGTTATACCTCAGATCACATTGCGGACTATGTTGAGATTGATAAGGATTATGGTATTTTTGAGGTAGAGGTGCCCATGAACTGGTATGAGAAGTCCATCCGGGAGTTGGATATCCGAAACAGATATAATGTAAATATTCTTGGTATCAAGCGTGATGGAAAGATATCCATGAACATTGCACCGGATACACAATTGATGTCGGATGATACGATCATGGTACTCGGTAAATTTGTGGATGTACAGAAATGTTTTCATATATAATGCATAGTAGGAATGTATATTTATGAGTCATCATTTGGTAGATCATATGCATATAAAAAAAGATATTGATTTGGCGGCGCGCTCACAGGTAGAGGAATTGCGTCTTACCTATGGACAGGAGTTGTCTGCATATGCATTTTTATCCCTGTATCTGTGGCAGAAGCCAATGGGACTTTCATTGTATATGGATGAAGACATGTATACGGCGAGAATTTCCAAATTTGGGAGCAATACGTGGTTTTTTCCCTGTGGGAGTGCGGATGCGGTTTTAAGGTTTTTGAGGGAGCAGCAGGAAACGGTGGATTTTGCACTTTGCTATCTGCGGGAGAGGGATGTGTGTTTTTTGCAGGAGCATTTTTCGGATATGTACCGCTTTGTGCATGATTCGGATTCCAGTGAGTATATCTATGACTGCGAAGGGCATCGGACGCTGTGTGGAAAGCCGTATGCCAACGTGCGTACACAGCTTCACAAAATTGAGCGGGAGCACGAGCTGGTTGTTGAGACGATCACAGATCAAAATATATCTGCATGTATTTCGGTCATTCAAAAGTGGGAAAGTCTGAGGGAAACAGAATGGTCGGAGGAAACGGTACAGGTGGATTTGATGGCGCTGAAGGAATATGCCAGCCTCGGAATGGATGGGATCCTTGTATGGGCAGATGAACAACCCGCAGGTGTTGCGGTCGGATACCCACTGACAACAGATACCTATGATCTGTTTCTGGCAAAGGCGGATCATAGTATTCCGGGACTTGGTTATTATGTACAGCGTGCGTTTTTTTTGAGCAGACCCGAAGGGGTGCGTTGGATCAATATGGAGGAAGATCTTGGCATCGGGGGATTGCGCAATATGAAGAAACGGCTTGCGCCGGTACGGATGAATGAATTATGGAGTGCTTATAGAAAATGAAAAAGAAGAAAAATCAGGATCAGTTTACCGGAAAAATTTTAAAAAAATTGTGGATCCCGGCAATGTTTTCTGCTATGGGTCTGGCATTTGCGGATATTGCGGATGCGGTAGTGGTCGGGCAACGGATGGGTGTTACCGGACTTGCTGCGATCAGTATCTGTCTGCCGATTTACATGGTACTCAATATTTTTATGCACAGTCTGGGACAGGGCGGTTCCATCCGCTTTGCAAAGCTTTTAGCGGAGGGAAAGAGGGAAGAGGCAGTTGCGTGCTTTAACCGGGTGATGTGTATCGGTCTTGCGATCAGTATCCTTATCGCTGTGTTTGGAAATGTATTTGTCCAGCCGGTGCTTTCCGTACTCGGTACGGTTCCTGCGGATGGGGCGTTGTATGAAGCGTGTCGTGCCTACGGAGGAATTATTTTGGGCGGTGCACCTGCGTTTTTCTTTGCATATATGGGAAACTATTTTCTCATCAGCGATGACAATCAGAAGCTTGCAAGTGTCGGCTTTGTTGTGGCAAATGCGATCGATATTGTAATGAATATTCTTTTGGTACTTGTTTTTGACCTTGGCGCTGCAGGTGCTGCATGGGCAACCGTGATTGGAATGCTGGTTGTGGTGGTGATATATCTTCCGGCATTCTGGCAGAAAAATCATTTTTTGCGGTTCCGCGTCTGTAAAATGGATGTGCGTGAGGTGTGGGGATGTTTTCGTACCGGATTTGCGGTTGGTATCCAGTATATCTTCCAGTTTATATTCCTGCTGACGGCCAATAATCTGTTGATGCGTATGGCGGGAGCGACAGAGGTGGCTGTGTTTGACATGCTTCAGAATGCTTCCTATCTGATCCTTTATTTGTATGAGGGAGCAAGAAAGGCGATGTCGCCTTTGATCAGTACCTATGACGGTGAGCAGAACCGTGAGGGAGAATGGAAAACACTTTGGCTGGCCCAAACATGGACGACGGCAGTTGGTTTTGTCATGATCGCAGTATTTCTTGCAGCCCCCCAGCTGCTCTGCTCGCTGTTTGGATTAGCAGGGGCAGTTGAGTATGCTGTGGGTATGAAGGCGCTGCGGATCTACAGCCTTGGTGTAGTATTTGCAGGAGCGAATATCTTGTTTGAGGGCTATTTTCAGGCGTGTGGAAAGGAGAAAAACGCTTATGTGCTTGCCAGCCTGCGCGGAGGAGTTGTACAGCTTCCAATTACCTTTTTCTTCGCATGGCTTGGCGTGAAATATTTTTGGTGGCTGTTTCCGGCAACGGAGATCGCAACGATGATCATATTTTTCTTCTGGAAACATTGGAAAGGGGAAAAGAACACCGGTGTTGAGCCGGAACGGCTTTTCAGACAGACCATTCACAATCACAACGAGGATCTGGCGCCATTGATGGATGGAGTGGAGGAGTTTTGCAGACACTGGCAGGCATCTCAAAATCAGCAGTATTTCGTTTTGATGACCGTTGAGGAGATTTGTGCAGCCATCATTAAAAATGGTTTCGGGGAACAGTCGGACGGTTATATTCAGGTGACACTGATCGCATTGGATAGCGGTGATTTTGAGCTACATATCAGAGATAGTGCAAAAGCCTTCAATCCGTTTACCTTAGAGCTCGGCAGCGATCAAATTGACGAGATGAATATGGATGCAATGGGTATGGAGTTGATCCGCGGAACAGCGAAAGATTTCTTTTATCGGAAATACCAGGGGTATAATACACTGATTGTATGGATTTAGGAGGTAAGCATGAAAAAACAATGGAAAATGTCCTTAAACGTCAAGATGATCCTCATGGTGGGCTTTCTTGCTGTCGTGGTGACGACAGTGGCAGCCTTGATCAGTTATCGGGTATATTCATCTGCCTTTGATTCCTATTATCAATCCATGGCAAAAAGTCAGGCGGACGCGCAGGCGGCGATGCTGGATGAGAGGGATGTGGCAGAGATACAGGCGGCAGTGAAAAGCTGTTATGGGCAGGTGACAGGTGAGCTTGGGACGGATTTTGATCATTATTCGGATGAGGACTGGGCGCAGTATTACGATGCCTTTGCGTCGGTAAAGGAGCTGGATTCCTATCAGATGATTCATGATACACAGCAGGAGCTGGCAGAGTCCTTTGGCGTGGAATCTATCTATATCTGCTATCTGGATCTGGATTGGGACTGCGCGATGTATCTGGTGGATGGTTCCATTTCCGCAGAGCCCTGTGAGCCAGGTGTTTTTGATGCTCCGATCATTCCGGAGGTGCGCGCATGTATTGAGAACGGAACCTATGATTTCCCTGCATACATTACAAACTATGATGAGTATGGCTGGCTGTGTACGGCGGCTGCGCCGGTATTGTCTGAGGACGGAGCACTCCTGGCAGTCGCTTACGTGGACGTATCGATGAATGATGTGATGGAGAGCAAAGCCGCTTTTCTGCGATTACTGGTCGGTGTGCTGACGGCGATTGAGACTGTATTGATCGTATTGTGGTATATGTTTATCAGCAGAATGATCGTAAAACCGGTCAATCGTCTGGCAGCTGCAACTGCGTCCTTTGTGGAGGATCGTGAGCGTCAGGGAAGTGAGGGTGCTGTCTCTGCCATCAGCCAGCTGGATATTCATACGGGTGATGAGATCGAGCATCTTTCTGACGCAGTCAGGACAATGGAAAAACAGATCAATGATTATATTGATCATCTTACGGCGATCACTGCCGAAAAGGAGCGTATTGGCGCAGAACTAAACGTTGCGACCCAGATCCAGGCAGATATGCTGCCGAGTATTTTCCCGGCGTTCCCTGAGCGAAGGGATCTGGATATTTATGCGTCCATGAATCCGGCAAAAGAAGTAGGAGGAGATTTCTATGATTTCTTCCTGATCAACGAGAATAAACTGGCGATCGTCATGGCGGATGTGTCCGGGAAGGGCGTTCCGGCAGCATTGTTTATGGTCATTGCGAAAACGCTCATCAAAAATCAGGCAATGATGGATCTGCCGCCCGAGGTCGTTCTGGAGCATGTGAACAATCAGCTGTGCGAGGGCAATCAGGAAAATTTCTTTGTGACTGCATGGCTGGGAATTGTGGATATGAACACAGGTGTTATGGATTATGCCAATGCGGGACATAATCCGCCGATACTGATCCACCCGGATGGAAGTATGGAGTGGATGAAAAATATATCAGGACTGGTGTTGGCTGCCATGGAGGGACTTCCCTACACGCCGCATCGCCAGCAACTGCAGCATGGGGACCGGATCTACCTGTATACGGATGGCGTGACAGAGGCAATCAACAAGAATGAGGAAGCCTTTGGTGAGAAGAGACTGCAGGAAGCCTTGGAGCGCATGCAGGGTAATGCGGTCTGCGAGAGCATCAGTGGCGTGCGTATGTCATTGAATCAGTTTGTTGGTGAGGTAGATCAGTTTGATGATATTACCATGTTGGAATTTGAATATAAGTAGGCAGTGGCAGAAGTGTGAATGGTAACCATTTTCCATGTATTCAGAGAAAAAATGTCTGTATAAGGGGTGGAAAAAGAAAAAAAGGTCTGTTACAATTATATATGGATAATTGTGCAGATACTAGATATTGTGCGATAGATGACGGAAAAGCATGGTTTCCACCGTGCTTTTTTTGCTTTAATGATATAGGTAAAATCATGAATCGAATGTTTGGAGATTATCAGCTGCGGGAAGCGGCAGGCTATTACTGGCTGATCGATATGAGACAGTCCGGGAAAGAGTGGAGACAGCCTCTGCGGCTCAATGAGACAGGAGCGCTGCTTTTGGTGGGCTTTTATGAGGGGCGTACACCGGAGGAACTGGCAGGTGAGCTGGCAGAGCATTACGAGCTTCCACCGGAAGAAATGAAGGCGGATGTGGATGCGTTTCTTGCACAGCTTGCCACCAATGGGATGACTTTCGTGTAGATTTCTTGTGAAAGACAGCTGTGAGAACAATATACAGTTACAGAGAGAACCAGAGGGATGGAGATATTATTGGTTGGAGGCGCCGGAAGCTTTATGGAGGCGCTGGTTGGAAAAATTAAAAAAGAGGGTCACAGGATCTATGTGCTGACGGGGGCTGAGCATCCGGTGGCAGAGTATCCCCATGTGTTTGAAAAATATAATTTTGCCTATGATAATGACTGTATCAAAGAGATCTGCGAGAGTGTCAATCCGGATGTAGTCGTATTCATGGGCGCTTATGATACAAATTTTTCTTTTGGTCCGAAAAAAAAGGATGCGGTCGCGTATCTGGCGGGTTTATTGAATGTTTTGAGTGCGGTGGCCTCGATCGGGAGAGCAAAGTTTCTTTATCTTTCCAGCGAAGAGGTCTATCAGGTGTCACAGTCAGCGGATATTCGGGAGCTGGATCCTGTAACGGCGGCAGATGACTGGTCGCTGGCAATTGCGCAGGGGGAGGAAATGTGCCTCAACTACCATTACAATAAGGGGCTGGATGTTGTCATCATGCGCATGGATCACATTTATGAGATACCGAAGCGTCTGTCAGATATCCATGAGCTGTGTGGTCTGATGTGTCTGGAGGCATTTCGCTCGGGGGAGCTGCATGGCAGTGAGGGTGTGCGTTTTTCCATGCTGTTTGTGGATGATGCAGCGGAGTTTATCAATCAGGTGCTGCGAAGAAGGGAGCACCGGTGGCCTCTCTATAATGTGTCCTCCGGTGAAGTCATCAGTAGTATGGCGCTGGCAGAGAAGATCCAGAAGTTGTTTCCACAGGGAAAGATCCGTGTGATACAGGAAACGGAGGAGGCGGATATTAGTATCGTGTTGAACAGCCGACCCTTTGCAGAGGAATTCGGGCTTCGTATTTTTCACCCGATTGATGAGGTTGTGCCGCGTATCGTCAAATATATGAAGCAGCACAAAACGGACTTCAGCCTGAAGCAGTCAAAACGCGAGACGATTGTTTCAAAGGTTATGTCAACTTTTGGACAGGTATTGTTGACGTTATTGCCTTTTTTTGAGAATCTTGTGTGTTTTATTCCGTTTTTCATGCTGAACAATCGCGCTGTAGGCAGTGAATATTTTGAAAAGCTGGACTTTTTTCTGCTGTATGTATTGCTGTTTGCCGTTGTCTATGGACAGCAGCAGGCAACATTTTCCGCGATACTGGCGGTGGCAGGATATTTTTTCCGGCAGATGTATGACCGTACCGGATTTGAGATACTGCTTGATTACAATACCTATGTGTGGATCGCACAGCTGTTTATTGTTGGTTTAGTTGTGGGATATATGCGGGATCATATTCATACTCTGGAGCAGGACAGTCGTCATGAGATCGACTTTTTGTCGGATCAGCTGGTGGATATTCAGGATATCAATCAGAGTAATGTGCGCATGAAAAATGTGCTGGAGACACAGATCGTCAATCAGAATGACAGCTTTGGTAAGATTTATGAGATCACCTCTACGCTGGAGCGTTACGCGCCGGAGGAAGTGCTGTTCTATGCCGCGGAGGTTGTGTCGAAGCTGGTGGACAGCGAGGATGTGGCGATTTACACAGTGGCAAACCGTTCCTACGCCCGTCTGTTTTCAGCAACGAGTAAGCAGGCGAGGTGTTTGGGCAATTCCATCGAGTATGTGA
>JALFNQ010000097.1 GCA_022773965.1 Lachnospiraceae bacterium | reverse complement strand
ATCCACTTCCACAGAGGGCTCCGTAAACGGGAAGTAAGAAGGACGAAGCCTTGTGGTGACATTCTTTCCGAAAATCTTCTTTACAAACTCATCCAGCATACCTTTCAGGTCGCAAAGCGTAATACCCTTGTCAACCACAAGACCCTCCATCTGGGTAAACATCGGTGAATGGGTCGCATCATCATCAGAACGGAATACTTTACCGGGTGAAATGATCTTGATGGGCGGTTTTTTTGCCTCCATGACATGAATCTGTCCCGCAGAGGTCTGCGTGCGCAGCAGAAATTCCGGTGACAGATAAAAGGTATCCTGCATATCACGCGCCGGGTGATCCTGGGGTGTATTTAATGCAGTAAAGTTATAATAATCGGTTTCAATCTCAGTGCCCTCGTAAATCTCAAATCCCATGGACGCAAAAATGTCAGTGAGCTGGTTGCGCACCTGCGTGATGGGATGCAGATTTCCCTTGGCCGGCTTCACAGCAGGCATCGTCACATCGATCTTCTCCGTCTCATAACGCAGACGCAGTGCCTCTGCCTCCAGTTTTTTCGTCTGGGCTGTGAGGATGCTCTCGATTGCCTCTCTGGTCTCATTCACCCACTGGCCTACCTTCGGACGATCCTCCGGCGGTACATCCTTCATTCCCTTCAATACAGCGGTGAGCTCACCTTTTTTTCCAAGAATGGTATTTCTCACCTCGCCCAGCTTTTCCAGACTCTCTGAGCTCTCGATCTCAGCGATTGCACGCTCTCTGATTTTTTGCAGCTTTTCTTTCATCATCATTCTCCTTTTATGTTTTGTTCGTGTTTCAGCACTTGCATATCGGTTCAGCGCCATTTGCAAAATCGCTTTTTCGCAGCTTTCCTTTTGCTCATGCCTGACTCTGAACAGATACAAAAAAGTCCCAGGACTATAAATCCTGGGACGAAAATATTTCCGCGGTACCACCCGGTTTTCCGGTCTGTTTTCACAAAAACCGGACACTCTCTGCACGTAACGTGTGCCCGCGTCACAGACTACCACGCGTATGCGCTTCCCCTGTGCTGCTCCGGCGTGAAAATTCGTTACATACCATATCTGAAAGGGGCTCTCAGCCGTCAGCTCCTTCTCTCTGTCAGCAGTGTATGCAGCTACTGTGCGCCATCATTGCATTTTTCATATCTTTTGGTATCTTAGCACAGCTGCATCAAAACTGCAAGCAAATTTTTCAAATCACGGTTTTGGGCACGTAGCCCGCAGTAAATGCTGGCTACTGTGTGAAAAGTAACGGATCATTCACCTATGCTTTTTTAAAAATGCAAAAATCCGGTCTGAATACTGGTTATTGATCTCGGCGCACACCATGAGAATATACATGCACACATACAGCCAGAACATGATCAGCGCAATGGTCGTCAGACTGCCATAGCTGGAAAAGCCATGGAAATAGTTGACATATACCGACACACCAAAAGAAAACACATACCACGCGACCGCACTGATAAAGGCACCCGGAAGCTGCTTTAAGTATGTGATGCGCTGCCCGCCCCTGCCCTTGCGGTTTGGCAATGCCCAGTAGAACAGTGCAAAAATAAAAGTCAGACCCCCAATACCGATGAGGCTTTTCAGCTTTAGCAGTACACCCGTAAAGCCCGCCAGCACTGGAAAATACTGCGTCAGCCAGTGCTGCAGGGTGCGTCCGAACACGAGAAGCACCAGCATCAGTACAATGGAAAACATCATGATAAAGGTATAGATTGCCGACCAGAAACGCATCACCACCCAGTTTCTCGTCTCCTCAAGATCATACATCTTGTTCAGCCCTTCCGTCAGGTACTGGATTCCCCGCGCCGCTGACCAGATCGCAACGATGGCCGAAATGGAAAGCAGACCCGTAGATGTCTCATAAGTCTCTGTAATAATATTTATCAGGAAACCGGAAATATAATCCGGTAGCACAAGCTTCACTCCCTTTACCAGAAAGTCCAGCGAAACAGGCGTGTATTTCAGCATTGCACCAAAAAATAACAGAAACGGGATCAGTGAGAGCAGCGTAAAATAGGCTGACTGCGCCGCGTAGGCATTCACATTGTCATCCTTACACTCTTCTACAAACCTCATACCTTCTCTTATGATTTTCATATAATCTCCCTACATATGTAACTATATTCGGAACTGTCCGGCGCCTTGACAGTTCCGCTCTGACCATTTTGGAACCAATACATATTTTGCATCAGCCAAACATTAGTCCTGATTCTCGTCATAATCGGAATAGAGCTGCTGTAATTCCACATCCTGATAATAAAAGTCCAGAATCTCCTCCATGTCAGCTCCCTTCGCTGCCAACCCGTTAGCGCCGTACTGGCTCATACCAATGCCATGCCCCAGTCCGCCTCCAAAGAGCACGATTCCCTCCTTTACGGGCTGAATATAAAAATAGACACTGGGCAGCAGTTCACCGACTTTCACAAAGCTCCCGTCTTTATCCTGCAGCGTCTCCATCCATATACCAAGCACCTGCCTGATATAGTTCTCGTTGGACAGCTCTGCGCTACCATCCGAAAAAACGATCAAAAGCCGAAGCACCGCTCCCGAGGCTGACCGCTCCAGCACCTTTAGCTGCTGCACCTCATCCCAGGAATCCATTACCACTATCGGAACCTCCTGACCAGCACTGTCTTTTATTATAACACAATCCGTCCGGATCTCGTCAATCCCCCTCAGGAGTGTTTTTACTTCTTCCAAATGCGCACTGACATCCAGAGCTGCCTTCCAGCGGTAATAGCTGCTGGATGCATCATAGTCCTTTGCATTACTTTCCCTGATATAAGTCCTGAACGACTCCTCATCAGACAGATCCGGCAGCTTCACATCCGGCCTGCCACAAACCGGCTGCAAATAGTCAAGCTCTGAAAGACCCCATATTTCCCTGCCACTCGTCACCCCATGGGAAGTAGAAAAAAAGTATGCGTTGATCGGAAGTCCGCTCTCCACCAGGATCATTCCTCTCGTAGCATCCACGGCCTCCAGTGCCCGCTCATCCGGTGCAGACTTATTATAAGCCTGAAAACGCACGGAATCATCTACATCTGCCTCATACTGCGGATAGTTTTCCTGCATCAGCTGCTTTACAATATAAGTTCTGGCACAGACTGCCTGCGCCTTTAACGCCTCTTCCTCAAAATATGCAGGCATCTCGCTCTGCACGACACCGTCTAAATAATCTTCAATGTTTACAACATTTACGACCGCATAACCGCCCTCATAGCGGGTGATCCGAAAACTGCCCTGATACCCCAGCGTATCACGATTTCCCTGAGAGTCTGCAAGATAAACCTCTCCTTTTTTTGATTTTATGACCGCAGTCTCACCGACTGCAAGCTTTAACTGACCGGCGCGGATCACCTGATTTTTCTTTTTCTCCTTCGTCTTTCCTTTCCATGAGATTTCATAGGTCTCATTGGCAGAGAAACGGATCTCTTTCGCCAGTGGTTCGCCGCCTTGTAGAAGCAACACACGTATATTTGTATGTTCATCCACCTGTGGAATAGAAGGTGTCGTTTCCGCAATTGGTGATTCTTCTATCTGTGGCTCCGGTTCTGCATCCATCGTCTCAAATAATTCACGTATCTCATCCCGGCTTTCCAAAAGCACCGCCAAAGAAACACCTTCCTTTTTTCTATCATTCCAGTCTGAAAATGCCTTAAGCTCCACCACATCCCACAGATGAAGCTGTTCTAAAAATTGCTGGTATTCACCATATGTAACCACGTCCATTTCTGACAGATCACCAAGCGCTGCCTGCATAGCATCCGATTGATCCAGAAATTCATAAGCTTCTTCCACCTCTGCACGGGTCACACCATCCGGCGTATGTTTTACTGAAGAAATCGTGTGATTGCTGACAAAAAAGATAATAAATACAAGCAACACACAGATCAAAGACAAACACAACACAACTATTTGATTTTTATCAAAGGTTCGATTTTTTTTCATGTGAGATATAACGCAACTGCTTCCTAACTCCACAGTTTCCGGCTTTCTATATTTTTAAAGCGAAAAGAAGCTGCAGCTTAGATCTGCAGCTTCTTTTGTAAATTTTGATATTTTATCTTTTGTATCACACAGAAAAATCTGTTTCACTTTTGTGACTTATGAGTCTTTTGTAAAAACCCGAAATGCCGTTTCTTGTATTTTGACTCCTAGCTAATGCTAGGTGGGTAACCGCAGCCTTGCTTCTGCCTTCCTCTGATCCGTAGATAAGGCCTGACATCCACAAGTTCATGTAGGAATCCCGTTTAAAGTAAATGTAGGTTCAAAATAACAAGAGTTGTCGCACATTCCAGGTATTTAGCGAAAACACTATCAAGGCTGATCGCCTTGACCTGAATTTCACGATCTATCTTTAGTGTCTATCAAAATTATAACTTAATACATGGTAATTCGCAATGGAAAAAACTTCTCTTTTGCAAATTTTTTTACCTGATCTTATTTCTGAGGACCAGCTGATACTAATGCCTTACCAGCCTCATTGCCCTCATATTTTGCAAAATTCTTGATGAAGCGATCAGCAAGATCATTTGCCTTTGTCTCCCACTCAGCAGCATCTGCGTAGGTATCGCGAGGATCAAGAATATCGGTATCCACACCAGTCAGCTCTGTCGGGATCTCGAAATTGAAGATCGGAAGCGTTTTGGTAGGAGCATTGTTGATATCGCCGTTTAAGATCGCATCAATGATTCCACGGGTATCTTTGATAGAGATACGCTTGCCGGTTCCGTTCCATCCAGTGTTTACAAGGTAAGCCTTTGCACCACTCTGCTCCATTCTCTTAACGAGCTCCTCAGCGTACTTGGTCGGATGCAACTCTAAGAATGCCTGGCCAAAGCAAGCGGAGAAAGTCGGTGTAGGCTCAGTGATTCCACGCTCGGTACCTGCTAATTTTGCGGTAAATCCTGACAGGAAGTAGTATTTGGTCTGCTCAGGTGTCAGAATAGATACCGGAGGAAGTACACCGAATGCATCTGCTGACAGGAAGATCACGTTCTTTGCTGCCGGTGCAGAAGAAACAGGGCGTACGATATTGTTGATGTGCTGGATCGGATAAGATACACGGGTGTTCTCGGTCACGCTCTTATCGTCAAAGTCGATCTTTCCGTTCTCATCTACAGTTACGTTCTCTAACAGTGCGTCACGCTTGATCGCATTGTAGATATCAGGCTCAGAATCCTTGTCCAGATTGATAACCTTTGCGTAGCAGCCTCCCTCGAAGTTAAATACGCCGTTGTCATCCCAGCCGTGCTCGTCATCACCGATCAAAAGACGCTTCGGATCGGTAGAAAGGGTGGTCTTACCTGTTCCTGACAGACCGAAGAAGATTGCAGTGTTCTCGCCGTTCATATCTGTGTTAGCTGAGCAGTGCATTGCAGCGATGCCCTTTAACGGCAGATAGTAGTTCATCATAGAGAACATACCCTTCTTCATCTCTCCGCCATACCAGGTGTTGATGATTACCTGCTCGCGGCTGGTGATATTAAATGCAACACAGGTCTCAGAATTTAAGCCAAGCTCCTGATAGTTCTCTACCTTAGCCTTAGATGCATTATAAACAACGAAATCAGGCTCGAAGTTCTCTAATTCCTCATCAGACGGAACGATAAACATGTTCTTGATAAAGTGTGCCTGCCAAGCTACCTCAACGATGAAACGAACGTTCATACGTGTATCCTTGTTAGCTCCGCAGAATGCGTCAACTACGAATAATCTCTTATTAGAAAGCTCTTTCTTGGCAAGATCCTTAACAGTTGCCCAAACGTCCTCGCTCATGGGATGATTGTCATTCTTATACTCGTCAGAGGTCCACCATACAGTGTCCTTAGAGTTCTCATCCATTACAATGTATTTGTCTTTCGGTGAACGGCCTGTATAGATACCGGTCATAACGTTCACTGCTCCAAGCTCAGTCTCCTGACCTTTCTCGTAGCCCTCTAGCTCCGGTTTGGTCTCTTCCTCAAACAACATCTCATAGGAAGGATTGTGAACGATCTCAGTTGTTCCGGTGATGCCATACTTTGTTAAATCAATTGCTGCCATCTTGTGTTTACCTCTCTTTTCTTATTTTTATTTCTTTAAATGATTAAAGATTTTACTGTTAGGGTTGATTCCTACTCAATCGCTAATATCTTAACATTTTTTTATCTATCCGTAAAGTCTTTCTTTTTTGTACCTTTGAAAATTTTGTGTAAAATTATTTTACAAAAATATTAAAATTCTGTAAACTTTCTGATTTTTGTGGTTTTTCGACATTTGCCTATGTTATGATAATATCTCAAGGGCAATTTTTTACCAGAATATAGCAAGACTGCTATCATAAATCACAAAAAGGAGGCGTATCAAATGGAGCGTAATTTTGCCGAAATCACCCCCGAACTCGCGAAGCTGGCAAAGCAGAGCATCAGCTCTTACTGCATAGATCCTGAGTTATATACCGAGTACGATGTCAAACGAGGTCTTCGTGACCTGAACGGAAAAGGTGTTCTTGTGGGTCTGACAGAAATATCCGAAGTAAATTCTACGAAGCTCGTTGATGGAAAATCAGTTCCCGCTGACGGGCAACTATTTTATCGTGGCTACAACGTGCGTGATCTCGTGCGCGGCATTCAGCCAGACAGCCACTTCGGCTATGAGGAGTGTACATATCTTCTTCTGTTTGGCAAGCTGCCCACTAAAGAAGAACTGCAGCAGTTCTGTGCACTGCTCGCCGATTACCGTTCACTGCCCACCAGCTTTGTCCGCGATATTATCATGAAGGCACCCAGCAAGGATATGATGAATACACTGGCCCGAAGCGTGCTCACCCTGTATTCCTACGACGATGCCGCCAACGACACGTCCGCACCCAATGTCCTTCGTCAGTGTCTGCAGCTCATCAGCCTGTTCCCCCTGCTCTCTGTCTACGGCTATCAGGCTTACCGCCACTATCACGACGGCGAGAGCCTGTTTATCCACACGCCGGGAAATGATCTTTCGACAGCAGAAACGATTCTGTACACCCTTCGTCCGGACAAAAAATATACGCCTCTGGAGGCAAAGCTTTTGGATATCGCTCTCATTTTACATATGGAGCACGGCGGCGGTAACAATTCTACGTTCACCACGCACCTTGTATCCTCCTCCGGAACAGATACCTACTCTGTCATTGCTGCTTCTCTCGGCTCACTGAAAGGTCCTAAGCACGGCGGTGCGAATATCAAGGTTGTTCAGATGTTTGAGGCAATGAAAGCAGAGATCAAAGACTGGGCCGACGAGGACGAAGTCAGCGACTATCTGCGCAGGCTTTTACACAAACAGGCTTTCGACAAGGCGGGACTGATCTACGGTATGGGTCATGCGGTCTACTCTCTCTCAGACCCCCGTGCAGTCATCTTCCGTTCCTTTGTGGAACGGCTTTCCATAGAAAAAGGCTACGAGAAGGAATTTGCTCTCTATGCCATGGTGGAGCGCCTTGCACCCCAGATCATTGCAAACGAGCGAAAAATCTATAAAGGTGTCAGCCCCAATGTGGATTTCTACAGCGGTTTTGTATACTCCATGCTGGATCTTCCATTAGAGCTATATACACCCATTTTCGCCATCGCACGTATTGCTGGGTGGAGTGCACACCGGATGGAGGAGCTTTGCTGCGGCGGCAAGATCATGCGACCGGCCTATATGAGCATTTCTCCCCATCGCGATTATGTGCCGATGGATCAAAGATAATCGCGTATAACTGTAAAAAAGAGCCGCAACCGGCTCTTTTTTTATTTCATATATTTTTCTCTATTCTTTTTCGTCACCCGCAAAAACCAAAAGCACATGACCAGAAACAACACAATCCCTGCCATATTGAGCCACCACTGGTCTAAATACCTGTCATTGACAAAACCCACGACACCATACAGAGCAGATACCGCACCGAAGATCACCGTTGGCTTAAACATAGCCTCGCAAAAGCTCTTCGCATCTCTGGCACCAATCACATCTGCCTGATTGATGATCAGATTGGAAGGTTGATGTGTCTTTTTCATCTGAAAACCACTGTAAACCAGATACAATCCATAACACAAAATGATGATGTCAAACAATAACATAAAAGAATCTGAAGTCATACTATTACCTCTCTTTTTCCTATTTTATTTTCAGATAATACCATAAAATTAAATATTTGCCAAGAAATATATGCAAACTATAAAATGGATATTGCCTATTTGGACAAAAAGTTGTACAATTTTAATAGTGATTACTAAATTCATAAAAAAGGAGTACTGCTATGCTGTTAAAGGATGCAAAAATATTAATCGGCGATGACTCAATCCTCGCCCGTAAACAATTAAAGGATGTTCTATCCTCAATGGGAGCTACGCATTTTATTGAAGCGGTCAACGGAAAAGAGACAGTTGAAAAATACATAGCTGAGAAACCTGATATTATATTTCTTGATATTATCATGCCGATCAAGGACGGTATCACTGCTGTAAAAGAGATCATTGCAGAAGACGCTTCCGCTCAGATTATTATCGTATCCTCTGTCGGTACACAGCAACAGTTAAAATCAGCAATTGAGGCGGGTGCAAAGGATTTTATCCAAAAGCCGATCAATGCAGAACAGATCAAAGCTCTTGTTTCTGCCAAGTTTGATTAACCCGTTCATCTGCCCTACAATAAATTTTTAGAGGAATATGTTATGTTTGTACAATTTTTTGGCGGTTTTCTGCTGAATAAGGGTGTTGTATCAACAAAGCAGTTGATCGATGCCATGAAAAAAGAATCTACTGCTCATATCCAGCTGGGCACGCTCGCCATGCACGCTTCACTCATGAATGCAGAGCAGATCGAGGATGTTCGTATCGCTCAGACACACACGGACAAGCGTTTTGGAGAGTTATGCGTAGACAAAGGATACTTAACCGAAGAGCAGGTAAATGAGCTTCTGGCAGCTCAGTATCCCAAATATCTGTTGCTGGGTCAGATTCTCGAAGAACAAGGCGTATTTGATCAGGAGACATTTCAGTCTCTGGTAAAGGAATACATCTCAGAAAATTCTATTGCTGAGGAGGATCTTCCACTGGAAGACGGCGAAACCGTCCTCTCTCTTGTGAAGGACTATTGTTCAGATCTGGTTTCCACGAACAAGGAGTACCAGTTAGAATATTTACAGCTTTTACTGAATAATCTGATCCGTTTCATCGGCGGCGACTTCACACTACTTCGCCCAGTGATTCGCTCCACTTCCTATCCGACACAGAAATTTGCCGCACAGAAGGTCACCGGCTCCTATCCGTTGGTATCGATCCTGGATATGTCGGAGGAAACGGCTATTCAGTTTGCCAGCCGCTATGTTTCCGAGGAATTCACCAGCTTTGATGAATATGTGCGCGCATCAATGGAAGACTTTTTAAATCTTCACAACGGTCTGTTCAATGTGAATATTTCCAACTCCTACTCTGATGAATTGGGATTGGAGCCTCCTGTTTCCGGGGAAAAACAGGCAATTGCCGGTGGTGCTCACATGTATATCTTCCCGGCACTGTTTCCGTTTGGTGTCGTAAATATTGTAATTTCTGAAATGTAAACGTTAATAAAAAATCCTGCACATTGTGCAGGATTTTTATTATGATCTATTGTAACTGTTCAGTCCTCTCACAGTTACGATCTATTTAATTCCAAGAAACTCTTTCACTACATCAGGCATCTGCTCTACCTCGCAGACATGGTCATGAAGCACGGCTGCGCTGCGAATATCCTCGATTGCCTGGGGAACAGCCACATTTCCGATCTTGCTCAGCTCATCCACCAGTTCAAAGTCGCCCATCGCATCATAGCGCTCGTCAATCGCCTTCATGACGCTTCTTGTAAATTTGAAAGGTGATGCCGTGCTGGCGATCACTGTCTTTGTCGTATCGCCACTCTCTGCCCGGTATGCATTGTATACACTGGCTGCAACTGCGGTATGCGTATCAATGATATATCCGGTCTCATCGTAAAGCTTTTTGATCGTACCTGCGGTATCCTGCTCTGTTGCATAGCCACCCTCGAAATCAGCCAGTTGCCCTTTCATCTCCGGTGTGATCTCATAAACTCCACTTGTACTGAGCTGTTTCATCAGCTGTGCATTCTTTTCTGCATCATTTCCGGCAATGCGATAGATCAGACGCTCCAGATTGCTGGAGATCAGAATATCCATAGACGGTGAACTGGTCAGCATGAACTCGCGGTTCTTATCATAGATTCCCGTCTTGAAGAAATCAAACAGCACCTTATTTTCATTGGAGGCACAGATCAGCTTTGCAATGGGAAGCCCCATATTCTTCGCATAGAAAGCTGCAAGGATGTTTCCAAAGTTTCCGGTGGGAACAACAACATTGATCTTCTCTCCCTCTGCGATCACGCCCTCTTTCAGCAGTTTTGCATATGCATAAACATAGTAGACGATCTGAGGTACCAGACGACCAATATTGATGGAATTCGCAGATGAAAACTGATATCCGTTTTCATCCATCAGCTTTGCAAACTCTGCATCATTGAACATCTGCTTGACGCCGGTCTGTGCCTGATCAAAGTTACCGTTGATACCTACCACGTATGTATTTTCACCCTTCTGGGTCACCATCTGCTTTTCCTGAATGGGGCTGACACCATTCTTCGGATAAAAGACAACGATCTTTGTGCCTTTGACATCCGCAAAGCCTGCCAGTGCTGCCTTTCCGGTATCTCCTGAAGTAGCAGTCAGGATCACAATATCATTTTTCACATTGTTCTTGCGCGCTGCTGTGATCAACAGATGCGGCAGGATAGAAAGCGCCATATCTTTAAATGCGATTGTTGCTCCATGAAACAGCTCCAGATAATATGCACCCTCTGCCTCTACGAGAGGCGCGATCTCCTCGGTATCAAACTTTGAATCATAGGCACTGTTAATACAATTTTTTAACTCTTCCTCAGTAAAGTCAGTCAAAAACAGCTTCATCACCTCATAGGCCGTCTGCTGATAAGTCATATCTGCCAGATCCTTCAGACTGACATCCAGCGCCGGAATCTCGCTGGGGACAAAAAGTCCGCCGTCATCTGCCAGACCCTTTAAGATTGCCTGGGATGCAGTCACCTTGTCGTTTGCATTGCGTGTGCTTGAATAATAAATAGACATATGCTCACCTTTATCTTTCTCATAATTTGTTTTTATTTATCTTTCTCAAATTGCAAATACTCACATTATTATAAATAACACATTTTCATCTGTCAACAAATATGGTAGACTTTTAAACAGAAAGCGAGGTTTTATCATGGCAACAGGTGTCTACGAAGCAACAAAAAAAGATGGCACGCACTACTACCGTGCCAATATCCACTACAGATCCAAGCATATATCCCTTGGGAGTTACCCGACGTTTGACGATGCAAATGCTGTATATATGCAGGCACGTGAACTGCTGAATGACACTGGTGCTACCTTGCCGGAAGCCTTCTCACTCTATGACAAGGTTCCCTTTGAAAAGGCCGTGATCCTGCTCAATTATCGCGACAATGGCATGTATCTGGGCACACCGATCTATCTGCAGTCCGGGCGCTATTTCATCTACTATCTGTCGCCAGAGGTGGAATTGAAGTTCGATAACGATGACCTTTTTTACTATTCCAGCCACAAGATCTTGCAGCGGGGGGGACATCTGTACACCAATGACTACGGCATGCAGGTATCGCTGCTCTCCCGCTATGGCATCAAAAATTATGCAGTTGCAGGAACCGACTATGAGTTTGTCAACGGTGACTGCCATGATTTTCGCTATGAAAATATCCGGAATATCAATCCATACTACGGTGTCAGCCGTCTGAATGAAAACGGCCGTGTCTCCTATCTGGCCCGCATCCATATCAATGGGAATTACCAGATTGGCATTTATGCCAGCGAAACGGATGCGGCGATCGCATATAACAAAGCGGTCGATCTGGCAAAACGTGCCGGAATCGACCGCAATTATCCTACCAATTATATCGCAGGGCTCTCAGCCAGCGATTACGCGGATATTTATACCCGCGTAAAGGTATCAAAATCTTACCGCGAGTATCTTATTTCGCGTTAATATAGTTTACAAGACCCTCTGCTTTGATGATTTTCTGCATAAACTCAGGGAAAGGCTGTCCCTGGAAGGAGGTTCCCTTTGTCTTATTGGTGATCACACCGCTGTCGAAGTCTACCTCTACCTCATCGCCTGCCTCAATGCCTGCTGCGGCTTCCGGGCACTCAATGATCGGCAATCCTATATTGATGGCATTACGGTAGAAAATACGTGCAAAGGTCTCTGCAATGACGCAGCTCACACCGGCTGCCTTGAT
>JALFNQ010000086.1 GCA_022773965.1 Lachnospiraceae bacterium | reverse complement strand
TCAAGTCGCATGCAATATTTTGATGTGTAGATTTATTGTGATTTATATTATATGATGCCCGTTCCATTCATCATCCTGCTTCATGAATCGGGACGAATATTCTATATATGTGTACTATGATAGATGGAATACCTGCTGTGACCATTCCCATTATGATCACGAAGCAGCAGATATTCCTTAGAATTTTATTCAAATTTGACCCTCCCATTTGTTTGTGCAATCCGTTATAAATTTCAATCTACCAATTTATCAAGTAGCATCTGATAATGTCTCTCACCTATATGTCTCCCAGCTCGCTGCAAACCGTCAACACATGCTCTCACTTCATCAGAGGTTAATTCTTTTTCCTCATAAGCCGCCATTAGTACTCCTATCGTTCCCATGATCTTGAATCCCATTTGAGAAGATACAGTTCTTCCCTTCGCCTCATCCATCAAAAGTATATCGGCATTCAATTCATCCGTTAGGACTATAGCCTCACTTTCTCCCTGATCAAGTCCTGTTGCCCTTTTTAGGATACTGGCAGACTCAGGATTGTTCACCGGCATAACTGTAATAAAATTCATTTGCTTGATCCGGTCTGCCTCCAATTTAAACCGTTCATCTACGATCAACTCATGAAACACAGCCTGCGGAATCAATACCTGACCAAATAATTTTTCAAGCAATTGTACGCGATCTATTTTAAGGAGCGATATCAATGGTGTTGTATCTGATACAACAATCATACCGCAGCCTCCTTTTTTTTCAGCTGTCTGAACGTTTCCAGTTCTGAATCAAGATCATTCATTGTCATATCCAAATACGAATATCCCAACTTATCATAAATATCAATCAATTCCGATTTCCTGATTCCCAGAATTTCTGCTGCAGCTCCGTGTGAAATAGTTTGATTCAATATATACGGATACAGCAGTAGCGCATTTCTGGTAAGCTCTGATTGTGAATTTCCGGCAGTTATATACTTTGCCATTCCTACCGGCACTCTGATTGTTACTGATTCAGTTGTTACCATAAATAATCACATCCTTTCTCTAAATTCCATATATCACTTAACGCTACTTAATATTATATCATACGATGCTTGATATAACCATCAGTTGACATCTATGTAAAAAGATCCTATAATAAACATACAAAAGGCATTACCGATAGACGGTTCGCCCAGTAAACATCAGAAAATAACCGTATGTTTTGTCAGGACACGGCGGTTATTTTTTTGTTTTATGGTCTTTGCCGAATGCGTATCCGGCACCAAAACAGGTTAAACCGAAGCTCAACACTGCCATTAAGTCCACAATGCTCATTGGCATCCCCTCCCTTCATCAGATTCCCATTCGGGTTTCTATGTATGTGGAGGGTAACAAGCCCTCCGGGGAGGGCGAACCGCCTACCGTTAATGGTAATACCTTTTGCTGAGTGGTAGTTTACCATATTCCGGCATTTTTCTCAATGTCTATCCTAATACTTGTCTTTTTTAATGGTCTAAATTATATTGCGACTTCAAGTCGCATCATTCATACCCGCTTTTTGCTTCGTTGCTGTCAGCTTCTCCATCTGCTTTAATACATCTTCAAAATTTGGAAACCAATCCCGATTTTCGTCAGCATAGATCAGATCTACAAGTTCGGAATACTTTGTTCTGAATAATAACTTTGTTCCGTCACTTACACTTACTCCAAAAGGTTTCTTCTTGTCTGCGGCATTTCCGGATCGAATTCTTTCCTTTACCACGTTCTCAAATTTATCCATGCTGGTTGGCCAGAAAAACCATGCCTGTGCATAACAGACAATAAATTCAGCAATGAAATAAGACAAAATAATATTTGGAAAAGCTATTCCATTCAAACCAGGTAACACCCTTTTGAGAAATGCCAGCAAAACTGTTATAACTATTCCAGCCAAAAGTAACCGCTTTGTTGTGTCAATCGGGCCAGCCAGCGTAATCCTTTCTTCTTCCTTGTTGTAACAATTTATATCATAATACGCACTTGCTGCAGATGATCTATCAATATATTCTTTGTATTGCTCTTTGGTCAAATGGTATGCATCAATGCCATGGATTTTTTCTTTGAATGCCTTATCTTTTGCATCCTTAAATACTATAAATGTCCTGTGTCCATACTTCATCGCAGTTTTGGCATGTGCCAACTCATGATATTTAAAAGTAATATTTCTGTTCCATTCAGCAGCAACTAATAATATCTCCAGGTATACAATCCACCAAAACACCCGCACATCCTTCAATACATCGAACAATGCTATAAAAAAATCTGGCATAAATAACTCCTCCCATATATTTTTCAAATATTGCTTATATGACCACGCTCTGTTATAATATCTTTCGGGTGCTACCAAAAACGGTAGGCGGTTAGTCCTTCTGCGGAGGGACTGTGTGCCCTCTGACTACATAGAAATCCTCAGTTCATCTGACCGGAAATCTTGCGAGAGGAGGGGATGCTCATGCTGACTCTTGAAGGCCTGATTGCAGTCATCAGCTTATGCCTGACTGCATTCGGCCTTGGTTATGCCATTGGCAGTAATAAAACACAAAAATAGCCGCCCCGAGCCTGGAAACTTGAGCGGCATTTTTGTTGATCAAATTTATTTGGGCTAACCGTCTATCGGTAGCACCCTCTTTATTATAGTAACACCGCTTCTGTCTTATGTCAAATTTTTATTTTAATCACAAGGTCTAAAAAAAAGTCAAGCGATTTTTGAGATTTTTTTGTAGCCCCACCTTTTTCAATATTCAGCCGGATAGAAATAAGATTTGACATTTCCTTATTTACTGCTATAATGTACTTATAAAAGCAGTCGGAAGGTATGTGCACTACACCTGTCCCGGCAAAATTTATTACTTAGTTATCATAGAGATAGCCGTTCCTAAACTTTTGCGGAGAGCAGGACGGCTATTTCTTATGTCTACGATCTATGTAGGTCAGAATGACAACTAGCATTGTAATAAATAGAAATAAATCAGACCACGTAACCATTTCCATAATAATCATCCTTTCCGTAAAGCTCGGAAACAGATGAGAGCGGCGTCCCCCGGCTGCTTTTGTAAATATATTTTCTTATGCGACTTCAAGTCGCTTTTTGTTTTTTGATTTATTCAAAAAGGCTGCTTGCAAAAGCAGGCAGCCTGGTATATAATCTACTCAAGAAGTGATCGGAACATTTCCGATTGCCCTCAGCTAAGAATGTATTAAGAAATAGCATCCAAACTTTGGACGGTTCGGGATGCTATTTCTTTTTGTGATTATCTAAATACGATAACGCCGCAAATACTACAAGCAGTAACGTCAAAACTTCCATCACGCTCATGGGCATCACCCTCTCCTTTATGTATATTTGAGGGTAATCAGAAACGCATCCTTCTTCTTTTTCAATTATGTATCCATGTTACCATGGATCTCCTGCTTTTACAATTATCTGATGCGACTTCAAGTCGCATTCATTGTCCTTTTTCTCTTCACTGTAATTATATCATCATGTATAATAAATTTCAAGCCCATATATTCATGTTATGAATTTATTTTTATGTTTTTTTCATATTTTCCAATCATATTATATTCATATTCGCTTTATTCATCAAAAAACTCATCCAGATTCCCAACATTATAATTCTGGCTGCATGTTCCTTCCAAAACTGCCCCGCGCGCAATCTGGATCGATGCAGATGTCACATTTCCAACGATTACTGCTGTCTCCGCAATATCGGCTGATTCTGATGCTTCTACATCACCTTTGACAACACCGGCAATGACAACACTGGATGTTTTAATATTCCCGGCAACAGCTGATCCCTCATTGATAACCAGCTCTTTTGCACAGATCACATCGCCCTTTACCTTTGATTTTTCCATAGTGATTGTTGTTCCCTGAACATCTCCGGTAATCTTTCCGGAAATATTCAGCTTGTCCCTGCAGCTTACATTCCCTTTGATCTCACCACGTATATCAAGCGCTGTAGGTGCCGTAATATTACCTTCAATGATAATACCCGGAAAGATCACAGACACATTGTTGCTTTCCTGTGGCTGAATGTTTTCCTGTTTCTCTTCCATATTTTCCGGCATTGAAAAATATGTTTTCAGGCTCTGCTCTGGTGTTGTCATTTTCTGATGGCTTTCGTTTGTATTTAATTTTTCATGATTTTCTTCCTTCGTAATATTTGATGCTGCTTTTTCACTGACTTCTTCCGGGAATTCATCCGTTACAGCTTCTGTTTCCTCTGTTTCTTTATTTTGAGCTTCATCTTCCGGCTCTTTTTCCTGCATACTTGCACGATTAAATTCTGCCGATAGCCTGGCCAGCTCTTCCAGATAATCTGTCTCAGTTCCCTCTAATTCTGTTTTTTCATCATCCGGATCCTCATTTTGTTCTTCTTTTTCTTCTTCGTCATCCGGATCCGCTTCTTGTGCTTCCAGATCATGAAAACTTTCATCCGGATCTGTATCAGGAGAATGATCCGGATCTAAATACGCTTCACCATTTATATCTGCTACACCAGACACGTTTTCCTCAGCTTCAACCGGTGAATACGCCTCATACGTGCTGATATCCTCTCCCAATACCGCATTTGTTTCTTCCAGCATCTGGCGAATGATCATCTCATTTTCATCTTCATTTACTGCTGATCCTGCTGCATTCATCAAAGCATCCTCATCTGCGATATTATTTCTTAAGATTGGCTGTGATGCAGTTGCTTTTTCGTTATGGATATTTTTTTTCTTTTCTTTTCCAAATCCATATGCCATAATCCCTATTCTCCTTTTCTGTAAAATTCATGATCTTTATATGAGCCGCTATATTCGAGATTTGTCCGGAACCAGTTTACATTTGAAGGATCCGCAAGCACAGGGTTCATATAATAGGTGGCTCCTCCCGTTATATCTGCACTACTCCATGCCTGGTCAACATACAGTTTTGTAGTTTCAGGAACATTTACTGAGAGGTAAGATCCGTTTGAAACGCATTGGAATTGCCCTAAACTAAACAATACAGATGCCAGGGATGAATTGCTTTGCAGCATTCGGTTTCGTATAACATCAACCACCATTTGCATTCCCTTCTGTCCCTGGTTTCCAGCTTCTGCCTGGACAACCCGATACAGCAGATCCTTTTCATCAGGTTGCAATGAAACGCTATTTTCCAGCAGTCTGCGCACACAGATAATATCACTTCGATAATCTGCCCTGCTAATTATAATGCCGTCATGCCTGTTTGCTGCATGGACGATTTCCCCATTTCCAATATACAGTGCTACATGCCCTTCATAGCAAATGATATCTGCAGGTTGCAACAAATCCGGCTCATATCCGGTGCATACAAGTTTTCCAACAGTCCTCTGCTGTGCAGAATTTCGCGGAAGGGAATACCCAAAATGCTCATACACTTTCATGACAAATCCAGAACAGTCAATACCATCCTGCAGGCTTTCACCGCCCCACACATATGGATTACCTACAAACTGCAAAGCCCAGTTTACAAGCGTACTGCCTGATACACTATACGATGGATATTCACTCATATTTGGTGATCCATAAATGATGTGATCATATGCGTCATCAGACTCATAGGTGGCCAGCTCATCTTCGTGTGTATCATAATATAATGCCAGATCCGGCTCACCATCATCAGCCCATACAAGCCGTGCTACAGGTTTTGCAGCTGATAAAGAAATATAACCTTCTATGTTATCCTTGGTAATGATTTTCATGGAATCATTACCTATTTCGATTATTTCCGGATGATCCATTGTCGAAAGCAGTGTTACAATCTGACCGCTAAGATTTTCCTGATCGAACACCATGCAGGTTTTCTCCGTGATCTTTGCATCTTTTTTGCAGTTTTTCATGACATATGTGATTGCTTCATCTCCTGTAATGATTCCCATCGGTTCAATATAACCTTTGACGGATCCTGATGATATTTTATATAACCCATTCTCCATCCCCACAATGTATGCTGCTCCATCCTTTTGCAAAGCTCCCGCAAGTGCCTTTTTTTCACTGTCCTGATAGATATATACAAGATTTCCTGATCTGTTGATCGCCAACTGCTTTTCTGCGGCATTTGCTGTTATCGGCCATTCCGGAAATAGATCCGTAATGTGTTTCTCCTCTTTTTCAGGTCCGAAATGTTTGATCACAAACACAACTATGATCATCAATACACACGAAAATATAACGATCAGATTGTTTTTTCTCTGCCTCACGATAATTCTCCTTATATTACACTACTGCTTCCGGAATGGCTGCTACAGTCTTCTGCGCCAGCTCCTGCCCGGCAAATTCCTTTCCGACCTCATCCGCAATATTTTTCATTGCATTGTCAAGCTCCATGGAGCGTGATTCACGGTACAGCTGCGCCAGCGACTGCATGGTGTAGTTCTTTCCGGCAATCATGTTGATCTTCATCACGTTTTTGACCATGTGGTTGGACGGTTTAAATCCACTCTGACGTACCATGGATGCAGTCTCCGACTTGATCTTTCCATATGCTTCCATGACCTGCTGGTCAGTTGCACCGGAAGCACGCTGGAATACACCTCCTTCCGGCGTAGCAGCGGGATATGCGAGCTTACTGTATCCATTGTTGTGCAACAGACGGTACATATCTGATTCATTTGTTATTTCTTCTGTATGAAGGAATTTCTGGTAGTCTTCCGTCCTGACAATGTCTGCTGCTTTTGCCGGACGTTCATCAATGATATGTTCACCGCCATCCATGATCTGCAGAATGTCCTTCGCCAGCTGATCCGGGCTCTTGTCAAACCGCAACGCATCACTCTTCCATGTCCCATTTGTATGATTGATGCCATTTAACAGCTTGATGCCCCGTGCTGGCGGCTCCCACAGCGTCAGATTATGGGTATAATCATCCAGCAAAAAGTCTGTGCTGCGTATGCCCTGTGGTATAAATTCCTTTTTATCCTCTCCACACGGCGGGAAGATCCGGTGTTCTGCATCGATCTCCGGAAGATACCTGTCAATCCATGCGTTTTTTTCTTCTAACGCATATTTGCTGTCCGATAGAACAGACGAAAGTACATACACCTGAATATCCGGTCTGCTTGCCATAATATTATGTATTGCATCCAGAACTCCCTGGTTGGGTTTCAGGTTCAGAAAATAGCCTTTTTCATAGAGCGTTTCCAAGGTATCCACCTGCTTGAATTCTGCCGCAGTACCATCCAGATCCAGAAAAAGTCTCGCGCTATCAGCCTCTAACGATGTCTGGCGGGATAATGCCTCTGTCCACTGCTTGAAATTCTGCTGGTAGTCAGACAGTATTTCTGCAGCTTGCGTAAAGTCATGCAGCATATGTGTATTTCCAGCTCTCTGCGCTTCTACAATTTTTGACTGAATATCGTTCTGTAAGTCATTTTCTTTCCTAAGTATTTGCCGTACATCTTGATGTAAATGTTTACCGGCACCTTCAATCTCGTATTTCTCATAGACATTCGCAATCCGTGATGCTACTGAACTGCTATAATCCATTGAAAACCATACTTTTGACTTGTCCGTCCACTGGTACTGATTTGCTCCGACAGTCTGGATATATCCATCCTTTTCCAGTGTCTGCATGAGCTTGCTGCTAACAGGCTCGTGCAACATGCTCTGATCAAATTCATCATGGAGCACAATTTTTTTCACTACTTCTTCACCTGTCAGGCTGCCATCATACCACATGTCATGACGTAGTTCCTCAAGAATCGCTTTATCCTCTGCTGTTTCCTGTTGGATGCGTTCCTTTATGTTTTTCTGGTAGTCCGCAAGGTTTCCTGCGGCTTCTGTAAAATCATGCAGCATCTCCATGTTTCCAGCGTTACGCGCCGTATTGATAACCGTCTGCATATCATTTTCCAAAAAGCCATATCTGCCACGGTTAAGCATCTGTTGTACTTCATCCTGAAAATTCTTTCCGACACCTTCCAGTTCATATTTCTGGTAAACTGATGCTATTTCAGATGACACCGCTTTCGTATAATCATTTGTAAACAAATCTTTTGCAACAAATCCCCACTTGTACTGATCTGCTCCGGTGTACTCAATATACCCCTCTCTTTCCAATCGGAAAATCAAATTCTGGCTGACCGGCTCATTCTGCGCGCCGGGATCAAGTACGTTGTGGACTGCCAATTTTTTTACAACTTCTTCACCTGTCAGGTGTTCATCATACAACATATCATGGCGCAAATCTTCAAACAATTGTGCACTTTCTGATTTTGCCTGCTGTATGCTCTCATTTGTCTGATTCATAAAATCCTCCTTCTCCGTAACCCATTCCCTGATAGTCGCGATTTCCTGTTCCATATCCGGTTCACCATGTGGCTCCCAGCCATTCCTCATGTTTTCAAGGCTATCCCGATAGTCAGCTATACTATCATCAATAAATTCTATTGCACCTGCATCATATTCCTCGGGATGCACGATGGCATACTCCTTCTCTTTCTCTGCTTCTTTGAGACCATCCATTGCATCGAGATAATCCTCCGGGTCATGCCCCCATGAAAGTAAATGATTGAGGAGTGTCGGCTCTGGAAACATTCCAAACGATGACTGTGCAAACCACTGACTGGCATACATTCTTTCATTGCTTCCGTAAGAATGAGAACTGCCAACTAAATCTCCAATAAAATTTTCCAGCAGTTCTCCCACTGTCAGACCATATTGACCACATTTTTCAACAAGTGCTTTGCAGTCTGTGTCAGACAATTTTACTGTAATATTTCTTTCCTTAGTTATTTCAGTTTCATTTTTTCCCATCTATTTTCCCATGTTTCGTTTGTGCTTTTTATGCTTCCGGAACTGCTGCGACAGCAGCTGTGGCCACTTCCTGTGCCTGCTGCAGTCTTGCCAGCTCCTGTCCGGCGCATTCCTGAATAATCCGGCTGATATATTGATTTGCTTCGGGATTTGTATGGTATACCATCCGCTTTGCATTCCTCTGCAGATCACTGATGTCCTCCAATGTATGGTGTTTTCCTGTCAGATGTGTCAGCTGACTCAGATTGGCCACCAGCTGTTTGGTCGGCTTAAACCCTGCATTCTGAATATCCCGTGCACACAGATCCCGTTCTGCGGCTTCTGCTGCTGTTAAAAATTCCCGTGTACGGGAATTATAGCTGTACACATTATCTGTAAGAATCTCCGTATCATTTATTACAACAGAATCATTGATATCCCTGACAAGATGTATCAGTTCCTCATAAGGCATGCCTATGGATTTAGGAACAATGAGCACTTCATGGACGGATGACGGTAATATATAAAAACTACCCCCTATCGTCTTTGCGACCTCATCCAATACGCCTGGATAATACATTGCTGCTGCTCCATACATACCTTCCTGGTTACCAAGATAATACATAGGGGGAACAGACTGTGAATTTAACAAAGCATCTACCGCTTCCTCCAGCCCGTCTGCCAGCGACATCCCACCATTTTGCAGATCATTGATATACATTTCGCGGATTACGTCTGTCAGAGTCCTTAATGTATACGGTTTTAATACAGGGGTATTCTGAGAAGCAATTTCCTGCATTTCGCACACATCCATTTGCATGACATCCAAAGTCTTGTCTGTAACTGTAATCGAAGACGCATCACCCACGATCTCGGTCGTATCGATTTTATAGATCAATGCCATATCATGTAAAGATTCATGAGGCATATGTTTTAACATTTCAGCATTAGCTGTCTGTCCGACTACTGTAAAATACAAATGATCTTTTAAATAATCCGGATTGAAAATACGTTCCGTATCAATGCTATGATCCAGCCGATATGTCTGATATGTCTCAGCTATATCCAGCATGATTTCTTCCAGATCCTTACCTGCATTCAGATATGCAGTGTAATAATGATCCAGGTAAATTGTCGGCGAAATATTTGTCTCCGGATACCGTATGACCAGCCCCGTCAGATTTACGGCATTATTCTTTTTAAATACATCTACGACAACAGTTGCATTTTCTCTTGCTTCTGCAGGTAAATAATCCAGTATATGCCCTTTTACTTCTTCTATAAATTCTTCGTAACTCATTACCTAGTTCTCCTTTTTGTTTTTCTTCTGCAAAAAAGTCTGTGCATATGCATAAAATCTACTGATCTCGTTGATTTTCTGCCCGGTTGTTTTTTTCTCCAGTAATACTTCTGTTCTTTCTGCCATCGTTTTTCCCTCCTTCCACATTTTTTTATGGTGTGCAATCCTGGCATGGATAAGCTCCCAAAGCGGCACATTCTTTTGTTGATTCATAAGGAACGGTTCTGTCTGTCACCTTGCTGCACGATGACTCATGATAATACAGAACACCATCACTTCTCGTTATATAGTAATATTTCTTCTTTAGAATTCTGGCTGCCGAGGTTTCTACCCTGTTATAAAATCCATCGATGGATTCATAGGGATATCCCTGAAACAAAACCATAACTGATACATCACTGATTGTGCGAGCCCAGTCTTCATCCGGAATATCCGGGAGAAAAAACTGATATGAGATCCCATAATCTCTTGCAATTCTGTTATGCTGGTTCATATAGTATTCCATTGATTCACTGATGCAGTCTGCAACTGCCATCTGCCGCACTGTTTGATAGGATGCATCACTGTCCAGAAACGGTATCTCCGGCAATTGTCCTTTCAAATCATGGAAATCACCCTCGTAGCAGCTCCCTGATTCTGTATCCAACACCCTGAGCTGGTTTGTCAGGGTAAAAGCGCATACATATTTCTGATATACAAATGAATATGCACACTTTTCTGACCACTCTTGGTATATATGTTTTCCATCATCTCCTGTTACCTGATAGTTATGATATATGTAATATCCATCTTTATCTGTAACAAGAACGATGGGAACATATAATTTCATCCATTCCTGCCGCTCTTCATCTTCCAGTATTCCAAATCCGCTGTATAAGGACTGAAAAAAGCATTCAACTGCAGCGTCTTTATTCAGATAGATCTCATCTCCTGAATCATATTCGGCCAGACCGGATACTGCGTCTTCAACAGCCCCATCCAGGGCATTGTTATAAATAATACGTTCCTTTTCCGTATGTGCCAATGCACGGTCACTGGCAACCGCATTAAAGTACTGCGGCAGAACAAAGCACAGGAACATCAGTGCAAAGCTAATAATTCTCATCTGTAACTGTGCCTCCACCAAATGCCGTAATGCCGGATAAATTTTTAAAGCCGATTGCTTTGAGCAGCTGCTGAATCGTTGTGTCGGATCTGCTCTGCACCGATATAGAAAAGCGATCACCTTTTTTTAAGTAATAACATCTTGCGCCTTGTGAAAGCGCATCCCTGATATCTCTGGTATAAGTTTTTTCCTCAATCCGTGTCATTTCGCCAGTGAAGTTTCCAGCATCATCATATACCGGATACCATGTATCATGTACTACTGTCATTGTCACATCGTAAAGCATATCTGTATTTGCAAGTGTTTCCAGATATGCTGCATACATCTCCTGGGACAAATAACCGTCCTTACATACCTGATCTCCAAGTACGTCCGTTTCATGAATGACATATGTATCCAATCCTGATTGAATCAGTTCACCATTTGACACAGCTGGTATTGTAAAAAACAAAACCAGAGCTACGCAAAACCCTATGATAGTCGGAACCAGATCTTCCATATTTTTCCTTTCTACCTACTGGTATAACTGACTTTACAGATACTTCCTTCCAAATCATACTGGTATGTAACTGCATAATCATTTCTCCTGATTCGCGCGAAATCAAACGTATTATAATCAAAACTCTCCGCTTCAATTTCATACCCATCTATAGACACATCTGTCTCCGGACCGTTCAGCATTCTTGCAGCCAGTTCCTGCCAGCTTACACTATACTCTGTCCGGGCATCATAGGATGCCCGGTAGAGAACAGGATTGCCCTCTAGCTTCTGCTTGATCTGTGTCTGTAATGAATAAATAACCTGTAGTCCGGACTGTGCCGTGAGCATTGCTGCCACAAAGCACCCGTCTGCAAAAATCAGAAAAAGCAGTCTCTGGACGATATTTTTCATCTGTTAATTCTCCAATGTAAAATGCAGACCTACAATATTTCCCTGATTGTCATAGCAGACCTCTCCGGAATAATTCCTCGTTGGATTGATATACAAAGTCGGTTTTGTAATGTCCTTTGCATCCGCAAGGGATCCGCTGCCTTGTCCCGTTCCCAATGTATATCCGGCTGATGCTGACCCGGTCAGCGCCTTGCAATAATTTGTTGTTGTGGAACCGATCGTAACAAGAATGCCGAAATCTTCACGTTTATATTTCTTGATCAGGTTCAGCACTTCGCTTCCGGATACTTCCGTATCCTCATAACGCGTGTATTTACCATCCCGTACATTTGCAACCATTTCATCAGACTCACTGTTCATTTCATTGAGCTGACCCATCTTTGAGTCGAACACGTCAGTGAAAAAATAAAGAAGCGTTACAGTCAGTCCTATACTAACTACCGCAATTATAATAATACGAACAATGTCAGACATGTTATCATGCATATTAAATACTTCCTTTCTCTTCTTGTGTTTACATTTAGTTTAATAATGCCATCTTTGTCATCATTGACATAAGCATGGGCAACAGCATTTCCAACACCAGTACTGCTGCAAACGGCAGAAATGCGACCATATAAGTCACATTTGCCGTACCACGGATATATTCCAGCAGTTTTACCTCTTTTGACTTGATTGCCTCCTCTATCTCTGCATCCAGATTTTCAAATGCATCATGGATACCAACACGATCCGCTCGTTCAAATTTCGTAACAATATTCTGGATCATGGCATTATCCTTTTCACGCTGCTTAAAATGTGTCAGCGCTTTCATCGGATCCGATGCATATTCATCCAGGCAGTCGGTTACAGAATTCCGATAGATATCTGCTGATAATTCCATCTCCTGCAGTGTCTCCTTTGTCCCGGCACGGTCAATATGTTTCATGCAGCTGATGATGTTCTGGAATCTAAGAACTTCTTCATTTGTTTTCAGCTGGACCAGCTCTGCATTTTTCCCTATCAGGAAATATGGCACAAAAGAAGCTGCACAGCCGGCAATCAATCCATACACCAGGTAGTACCAGTGAAAATAAGCATTGCGGTACGCCTTCACACGCCGCTGTATTTCTTCCAATGCCAGATTTCTGGCCTTTTCTGTAAAGAACAATCCGCTGTCTTCAATATCCTGGATTAGTGTTTCCTGATTCATTTTTCCACCTTCCAGATCAAAAGACATCTGCGTCAGGTAGTCAAGCTGTTCCTGTTCTTCTTCCTCTGATGCCCCCTCTGTAATTTTCACACTCACATTGGAGGAATCCTGCAGGATTGATCCCCTGTTCGATATGGTGATACCAATAGACACGATTACAGCAAGGATACAGGTAATTACAAAGAAAATGATACGCTGCGTATAAAACTGTTCTACGGTGAGAGATTCGCCTGCCCCATGAATCTGTTTCCGCAGTCTGGTTCTCTTGTACATATCCCGGTTGCTGTAATGAAGTACCAGTTGGTGGATCACCGGCAGCTCATAAAACTGCTGCAGATATGGATGGAACTGGATTCGCACATAATTCATATCTTTTTTCTGTGAAATATACGCATATGCAGCCACACTTACGGCAAAACAGGCCAGTAATGATAACACGCCATAAGTTCCCTTATAATAAACTGCTACTTCACTCATTTTCGATGCAATCATATGACATAATGCAATGAGATAAACGGGAAAAATACATACCCCTGCATGACCCGAAAAACTATTTTTCCATTCCATGTCTTTTCGTATCTCCGCTGCAACTGCATTGTTGATCATTGTGATCTTCTTAGAATAGTTGGATATACCATTGACTTTTCCATCACCATATTTGTATATTTCTTTACTGCAGGCGAGAACATCCTTTAAAAATGTATTTGGCGCACTGATATTGTACTTTTCAATCTCAGCATCCATCTCTCCCCAGTCTTTCTGCAGAATCTCCCATATTTTTTTCAAATGATCCGCAACAGGCTTTGGTGCATTCACGGAAGTTTTATATATCGCTTCCGGTACATTCCCTTCCATATTGTAATTGTTCTGAAGGTTTTCCAGTTCCACATGAAGCTGCTCAAGCAGAGTATTCTGTTTTAAAATGATGCTTTTGTCTACAAACTCATGACTGAATATGTAAATGGAATACACCACCAGAAGAAATGAATACAGCGTGATGCCATAAAGCAATGCTGCTATAACGATTGCAAGCGTTGTACCCCACAGCGCCAGGATGCTCTTTACTGTATCTGCTTCTATCTTTTCAATATCTCCGGGCTCTACCATCTCAAATCTGTGCCTGACCTTTGCAACATAATTTTTCGTAACGATCCCTGATGCAAGCACCCTGTAAAGATCCCTGTATAATGCTGGTGGTGATTTACCTTTCTGATAGACCTCATCCGGCGATTCCCTTTTACCTTTTATGATAGAATGCCTGACAAAAAAGATCATTTCAAAAAGAATGACAGCCACTATCACTAAAATCTGATACTTTTTATCCATTCCACTCTCCCCTCTATGCTGCATTGATATCATTTTCAAACATTTCTTTCAGGTTTCGTATTTCTTCATCTGACATGTAATATTTGAAATCATTCCATGTTCTGTCCGAAAATGAATTTATCAGACGGTACTCCTTATTTTCTATGTCATAGATCAGAATATCCCGGATTTCATACAGACGCTTATCTCCTGTAGGCACGATCTCTGATATACGCTCCAAATAACGTTCTCCTTTTAACTCATCCAGTCCGCAATGAATATCAAAATGTAAAGCCTGAATAATATCAAGCATTGCCAGATCCGCGTCACCGGATCCTGATGTATTCAATTTTGCGTTGAGAAGCCATTTGATCATTGATTCTGTCGTATTCCAGTGACCGGTTGTCATAACAAACTTAAAACCGGACTGCCCCGCCGATATCAGCCAGTTTGCAGCAACCTCTTTCAATAATTCTCCAAGCAGTAACACCGTTCCATTTGTACGCTTTAAAAATTCAAGTACTTTATCACCGGGGATGTCAGTACGCTCCATGAATGTACCAATATCCCTGTCAGGAAACAGCTCCCTTAATCCCATCTCAAACACACTTTCCAGACCGCGCAGGTTATAGTTCGGATTTATTTTCTCTGCAAGTGCTGTCAAAAGGGTCGTTTTTCCTGAATACATCGGTCCGGTAATTGCACATGACTGGCAGCCCTTCATCAATGCCTCCCCTAATTTCTGCACCTTTTCGCAGCCCTTTTGTAAATACATTTCCGCCAGTGTCCTTAATTTTCCCTGCCGGTGCTTTCTTACAACAAATCCCCATGAATCACCAAAACCGGCCCGGAATACTACCACACGGCTGCCATCTGCCATTGAATTTTCAATAAATCCGACAGATTCTGAAAACTCGCCCGGATTCTGATACTGATAAATATGCCTGCAAACACGCTCCAGTTCTTTCTGGCTTCCAAATCCAAGGAAATTTAAATGCAAGTTTTTTCCATTGGTAAGTATGACGAATTTATTGTATGATGCGCAGTCCTTCTCATCACTCATGTTATCTACATATGACATGAGATTATCGTCATGGGCTGGTATTCCTCCCAGCCCACCGGAATAGTCTTCTATGTTCTGCCACATCATGATATCCGGCATTCCGTGTCCGATACTGTCTTCAAATATCTTCTGTGTGAAGACATCAAGTTTCACCATATATGGAATGTGCTCATTTACATACATAGAAAATAACTGATCAATGTCCGACTGATATACTTCATATCTTCCGTTTTCACGAAGCCTGTCCAGTTCATGTTTCTTCTGCAGGTAATCCCATGTATCATAACCATGCTCCTGCATCACCGTGATCATCAATATCAAAAAACGCATATGTGGATCCAGTTGTTCCGGATCATCGAATGGAAAAACCTGATCAATCGTCTGCTCATTTACACCATATTTTGTCTGTAGCATCTTACTGATCTGGGTAGTCAGATAGATCTTGGCCGAAAGACTGCCTACCGGCGCATCTCGTTTTGCATCGGACAGCTTGATTGACATTTCTTCTCGTTTTCGCGCCTCCACATATGAAACCCGAAGATCCTCTGGTTTCTGGTAGATAATACTTTTCAGATCTTCTACAATTCCCTGATAAATAAATCCATATTCCATATTCAGCTTTCTATTGCGATCTGCGGCTTCATATTCCTTACCTTTCCGGTAAATGTAAAAAATGTACGCGATTACAATCACTATAATACCTGCAATCAGAATCAGATTTTTATGATTCATGTCTGCCATTCTCCTTCATAATCCGCTTATACAGTGCCTGTAATTGTTTTTCTATTACAGTATTTCCATTCATTTTGCTGGTAAAATAGTTTTGTACGGATCCGTTAGAATTTGCATCCATATATTCAGTTTCAAAAGAAATCGCATATAACTTCCGATTCATCTGGCGATACATTTTCTGCAAATTATTAATATTTAAACTGCTATCCGGCTGATATCGTCCCAGCAAATAAACAACGTTCTCAAGCCCCAAATGTTCTATCTCGTCCAAGGTGCAGCTGATGACCCTCTCGTTCTGGCAAATATTGATCACTGCCAGATCCGCTTTCGGAAGTATCTGTTTTGCCAGTTCAGTATTTCCGCTTTCCACATCTATATATACCTGGTGTGCATATTCATCTACGCCTTTCATAACATGCTGGAAACGTTTCATCGATCTTTTGTACGATTGACTGTTTTTCTCTTTCGTTCCCATATAAAACAGGAGTTTTCCATCAATCATAGAAATTGACATTAAAAACACATCATCCTGTGACAAATAACTGGCCTGTGCACGTGTCAAAAGTGCGTCCATCCCAGTCCCAAAAAAGTCATCTTTTAAAACGCCCTTACCAAGCATGGGGAAATCCAGTCCACTATCTTTAAACTGTGTCTGTAAAAGAGCAACACGATCGTTTGAATCCGTATTGATCTGAGTTGCTGCATAAGAGGCAGCTGCCATAATATTGCTTGACACACCACACATTCCCGGAAAGACCGACCAAAATGCAATTATCAATCTTATTTCCCCCTCTCAGCCCGCTTATAAGCAGTTTTGAATTCCTTATTTTCCTCAATCGAACAACGTTTAATCAGGATATCCTGTAATGCGCTCCTTAAATCCACATCAATTTTCCGAAATGAAAACACATGATTCCACTGACAGGATAATCGTTGACGTTCAGAAGTCTGATCGACTTGTAAATAATATATCTGGTCTGCTGGAAGATCTGTCATTCGCTGGATCATTCTCTTTTTCCGGTTTCCACTCAGATCCCTTATGATCAGAAAAATCCGGCTGGTATCAATCAAGTTACTTTTGATAAACTGTATCATCTGGTTCATATGATGCGTCTGCAGATCACTTACCAGAATAAACGTGTGAAACAGGTCTCCTATGTCTCCGGGTTCCATTGTTTCCAGCATATCCTGGGACAGATCAAAAAAAACACAATCATAATATGACTCATCTATATCCGCAGTAACTGGTGCATAATCTACACCCCGATAATCAAATACCTCATCTTCTGGAAAAGTTTCCGGTAGTGGAATACTACTCTTTAGTGCGCCATCCCTGTTTCCATCCAGTAAAATTACTTTTTTCCCGAGACAGCATAAAACCCTGCTAAGATAATGCTGGATATCATAACTCTCACATCCAAAAAATCCTATATTTACTGACATGAACTGTGCCTCCTACTCTGCCGTCTCATCCGGATCACTATAAACGTCTCCCTCTGTCATAGCCTCATCCTCAGGCTGCCCTGTTTCATCCATTACATCCGATCCGGTTTCCTCCTCAGGAAGATATGCTTCCTCTGACATGTCCTGCGTATATGCGGGCGTATCGTATACCTTATCTGTTGATATTGTATTCTGTCCCTCTGCATCATAAATAGCAATTCGGTTCTCCAATAGCTGCCTTGCCTCAAGATCCAACGCTTCCGTTGCTTCTGAAACAATGTTTGGATTATTTGCCATTGCTGTCATGACCTCCTGATTCGGCTGATACGTAACTTGCAATGCAGATTGTCCATAATTGATATATTTCGTTGTATAAATCGATGTCCCACTATGCATGTATGTATCCACAATTGCAGCCGATATCAGCGAGATTTCATCTTCATTGAGCCACAAAAAAATGTCATTCTGCGTAAGATCAATTTTGTGAATACATTTTTTAGTGAGGACACTGTAATTTTCTCCATTGGCAAACATAATTCGTACATCAACATAATCATTCGTCTCCAGGTTATTTGACAATGTAAACATTGCAAATTCCTGTTCACGAAGGCCGAATTCTAAATTTTCAGTGCACATCGTTTTTAAAATTGGTTGTCCGGCTGGAATATCGACAGCAGCAAGAGAACCCAGATCCTCCTCGGTAATAAACTGTTCATCTGGCAAATCAAACTGCCGTTCTTCCTGATAAACAAGGTCATCCGTTATAAGCGTCCCTGCATTGATGCCATCAGCTCCTGATACATACACATAATGTGTAGCCGATGTAACCTGATTCTGTAACGCATTAATTTTCCCTTCATACAGATTTTGCATCTGCTGTGTATAATACCGGTAACTCAAGAATGCTGTACTGCCGCAGATTATAAGCGACACCACTATAATCGCCAAATACTGTCGATTTGTTCTTGATATTTTTATTTTTCTCATCTTTATCCTGCCTCCTCAAATACAAAAAACTGTAACATTCGCCAATAGCAGCACTACTGTTACCCCTATTCCCTTCTTGCGACTTGAAGTCGCATGGCTTATTTTTTGTTTCTGGCCATACCGGCTTATAAGTCTGTGTCGCCCCGGCATGCTCCACAGTTTACTTAAAATCCATACAACCCATATTACATCTGCAAGGAACACAGCCGTCTGTATTACAACCTTTATATGTAGAATGCTCATTCTCCAAAAACCTCCATCAGCAAGTCCGTGACAATTCTAATATCATTCTTATCATAAGCAGGTGGGCAGATGAAATGATACCCTTCCATTAGATCAGCTACTTCTCGTTGTTTCTTTTTCGTTAGCTGATTAAAAACAAACAGCCACTGTTCCGGATCTTTCACATATGCCCGAACGAATGCAGCTAAAGACTCTAAATAGTAATCTGAAAAATTACAGCACAATATTTTTTTCTCCATGACCCGGTAAGTGTCTTTCTGATCCTTTGTCATGTCTTCCAGACACCCATAATCCTGAATATATATATCTGTCTGCTCAATCATAGCCGGATGCGGTACCCGCTCTACTGCAAAACGCCCTGCGCATTGATACATTTCCGGACAATTACTCACCACTACTACTGTCTTTTTCTGAACAGTCGCAAGATAATTTGCGATTGCATACGTCAGATGGCTTGCGCCACAACCATGTGCAACCGACGCAATCCCTATGTATTTTGGAAATTTTATAACCTTATTTTTTTTCTTCATCGGTTTTGACGGTGGGAGTGCATTTTGATGCTCCTCCTTTTCCTGCAACAAATATTTTTGATACAGTAATACTTTTGACTGCCTATTTTTTGTATTTTTGAATAAGTCTTTCAAAGAAATTTCCTCTTTCCGCATGTTCTTTTACATGCTTCTGTTCGCTGGACATATATCTATGCAATATTTCATCTGATACCGATTTTGACTTCGTATCAAATGGATCCGGGTGATACGGTTGGAAGAATACTTTTTTGAGAGGCTGCATTCCTGACCTGACATCATCTTGAAGATTTTCGGGAGTAAAATTAAATACAAATGATATCCCCTCTAAAGCCCGTTGCTCCATTTGATCAAATATATGGTTTACTGATGGCATTTCCCATGGCTTTGTTCCTGCTAATAATATAGGAATTGTACATCGCATAAATTCACTCACGATTTCTTCACGGAATACGCCAAAGTCTATCACAACAAAGTTATAATTTGCTGCTATAATATCTGGAAGCGACTTCAAGTCGCATCCGGAAAAGTAATCGATTCCATCCATTTGAAAGATGCCGGGTCCTTTGTCCTCTACATCATATGCATCTTTGAAAGTCAGCCAATCTGACTGTTTACCAGGCTCAATGATCTCTACTACACACGCATGAAAATTGCGTTTCGTGACTACTTCAGCAAGATGAATTGCAAGGGTGGTTGTTCCAATCCTTGACTGTGTACCCGAAATGCCTAGCGTGACTTTATTCGCATCAGCAATTCTTTTAATCGTTGTCTGGTTTTTTACGATTATTTTCTCCCGAACCGAATTGTCGGCCGTTTTCAGGTCTGGGGCATTTAAAAACTTTCCACTGTCCCGGTAAGTTTTTCCCGATTGTATACAATAAGCAATTTCTTCTGCCAGAGCCTCTTTATCCGTCAGGGTACAGACATTATAGATTCCCATTGAGACAATCTGATTCAGCAGCGGATCTCCCGGCTGCCGTCCGGCAGCTATGATAATCAATTTCTCCCCATAGAGTATTTGGTAAGAATTCACTGCATCCGCAACTGTCTGCGGATCACTATCAATTGCATCCAGATCAACCACGAAGTTTTTGGATGACTGTAAAATACTCTCCTGCTGCTTAATATAATCATTTAAGCAAAAATTGTTAGAAACAATTGGCTCCAAAATTTGCTCATCTGTAATTTCAGCTACCTGTGTCATTACATTTTGGTGATCATGACTGACTATAAAAGACATCATTTTGTATCAGCCACCTCCTGACTTAAAAAACGTACAATCACACGACGCAGAAACTCTGACTCAGACATCCTTCCCTCTGTAAAACCGTCTTTCATCTGTCTCTCATACAGCACCCTTGTCAACTGTGTTTTTTTACTCTTGGGTACCAGAAACGTCATCTGACGCTTCGTTCTGATTTCCGGTAGCCGGAAACGAAATATATCGTCACTATCATTCAGTGCCTGGTCCAATAACAACCGCGTCTGTTCCGAACGATTTAGACAATGTTTACGGCAAAATTTGTGATAATCAGAAAATTCTTGTCCATCCAATACCACAGTTATTGCCTTTGACTCACTTGCCTGATCCAAAATTCCCAATTCATTAAGTTCATCCGTGGTCAATGTTGTGTTCGATATTAACGCTTCCAGCGCTGTTTTCTTCAATTTCATATTATTTTGTTTCCTTTACATATTCTGGTTGACAATTCGTCTAACTGAAATAATTTCCCTGTATGTTGCATTTGCGGTTGTGATTCCAAGTGCCTTACTCTGCGCACCAACAATCTTGCCGCCGCCCATATAAATCGCCACATGACCGTCATAACAGATCAAATCACCCGGCAACGCTTGTCCGTATGTAACTTCTGTTCCACACGATCGCAGGCTATAGGAACTGTGAGGCAAATCTATTCCAAAATGTTTGTATACGCTCATCACAAAACCGGAACAGTCTGCCCCCTGTGTAAGTGAAGTTCCTCCCCATACATACGGATTTCCGACAAACTGCAATGCATAGTCCACTACTTTTTGCCCGTCTGTATTCTCAGCAGATGCTCCTGTACTTAAATCCGGTCTTTCCTTACCCACAATACCAAGCAAGGTGTTTTTTTCATTGATCATACGTGTAGCAACATTCACCTGCACCTGACGACTACATTTACTCCAATACAAATGAACATGATCATGCAAATAATCATAATATCCAGAAATAATTTGTTCATCGGTTGAAAGATCAGTAAGCCCGGCTTTTGCAAAAACATCCAGCCCGCCTTTTGTACCCATCTGAACAGCTCTTGAATAAGCCATTTCCTGTAACGCATACGACCGTCCCATATCAATTCCCGTTCGTTCAAGCACTTCTTTAATCCACGGAATTGCATATTTCGTATAGCCATAACAATTCTGTGCTGCTGCAAAATCATCTGGTCTGTTAGCTGCCAAAGATTTCCACGCAGAATCAAACATTTCTGAGCCTACCGCATATCCATCCAAAGCTTCATACAAAACCGAATCATATCCTGCCAGCCATTGGACAAATGAATGCACAGACCCGGTATTGATCGCCAGCTGGATCGTCCCGTATGATTTACCGCCTGCATCTCCTGCACCACTGCTTACGCGCTCCGGATGATTGCTGGAACTACCTGTTTCATATAGTCGGCTTACCCACCCCATAGAGCCAGTCGCATCACCAATATCTGAATAAAACGGATCCGCCAATTCTGAATCGCTTTGTTCAAATGTCTTATACGCAAAGATATACATTTGACGTTTCTGCTGCGTCACAAATATCTGACTCGCTACCTCATCTGCAGATTTAATCGTGGTATTCACAGTTAAATAAACCGTCTCCTTCGATGGAACATCTACAGACTCCGTATAATTGGTAATCCCCCATAAAAAATCAAATATTTCTTTGTCATCGTAATTCCACTGGTCTATCCCATTTTCCTTCATATTTTGCAGCTCACAATGTTTCACTGTTATATAAGAAAATACCAGGCTGAACTTCGGTGATGTCAGGTACTTTGATGTAACAACAGATGGATACTTTGTGACCTCGCGCTCTTTTACTACTATTTTTCCTTTTTTATCTAATTCCTCATAGGTTTCAGTTACTGTATATTTATACGCTTCCCTTAATTCGGCTTCCCGTTCTGCAATCAAATCATCAATATATTGATAATATTCCTCATATGTATTTTTGATTTTCCCATAGACTGCAGATGTTTCCAGATCAAAGCTGGTTACTTTTTCTGTTTTCCCAAGCAGCCCCGGTAATGATAATGCTGATGATGTCAGAAAAAGAAATAATACTGCCACTGTTATTATCACTGGAGCTGCTTTGCTTTTCATTTGTGCTACTTTCCTCCGGCTGTTCCCATCATTTCCAATATCTTTTGCGGCACCTCTATGCGGCAGCTTACACGCGAAGATCCTGCAAACAAAAGACCTCTGCCCCGCTGCTTTGATGCAAGCAATGATATTTCTGCCTTTGTCAGATCAAACAGATCTGCTGTTTCTTTCAGGTTTTTACCATCTGTTCCCATAATCATTTTGTAACAGCTGTTATCAATCAACGCCTGGCCATACCGCTTTACTTCCGGTGATAAAACATCTGCCACGGTATGTGTCGCAAAGATCAATCCCCCGCCTCGTTTTCGGATACGATTTGCAAAATTTTTGAGAAAGATCAGTGGTTCCAAAAAGCGAGGATCCACGATCAAATATCCCTCATCAACGTTATATATAAACAGCTGCTCCGGATCTTCATTTGCTACATGCCAGGCAAAAGAATTACAGTTATGCATCTGTGCTTTTAATACATTTTCTGATCCTTCCAGCAATTTATTGATATTCAGCGCAATGGCATCCGCTGACAGATCTATGTTGGTATGTCCGTTAAAGACAAAGCTATCAGCTCCTTTTGCGAGCATCCAGAAATATGACTCTAAATTTGCGATATCCCTATCATCCGGAAAGGCTTCTTTCGCCCGGACAATATCATCATACAGATCCGTATAAATTGGGAATTCTTCCGGCTTCATATTTGTGATATCCGTATTCCATGTAATACCGAACCTTTTATATGTTCCCTCAAGGATTTTTTCCAGTTTTGCATTTTCCACTGCTGTCAAAGCAGGCTGGTAGAGCTTATGAAATACGCGAAGTGTCTGTATGTGAAGTGCCAAATCAGACATCCCATGTCCATGATCTCCATATAGTTCATCTTCATCATCACTATTTTCATCATCATTCTGGCGAACCGGTGCTTTTCTAACCTGCAACGGATTAATTTTCCCATTCGAGCCGCCACCGCAATCAATAACATGGCCACCTAATGACCTTACAAAATCCGTATATTCATTTTCCGGGTCACAAAACATACATTTCGCACCAAATACCGCAAATAAATAGTAGTTGATCAGCTTGATGACTGTAGATTTTCCAACACCCGGGACACCTGAAATAAACCAGTTCATATTTGTCCGGTCTCCACCACGTCTGTCAGGATCCAAAACAATCATCTTTCCACGATCAGTTTTCCCAATATACATTCCTATTTCATCATTGATACCCGAAGATGCATTGATAAAACCTCCAATGAAAGTAGACAGAGGCATTATCCTTGATCCGATATCACTAACCACTTGGCACGGAATACCATACGGTGCTATTGCTTCATATGCTTCTCTCTGCAAAAATATCGCCGTCCGTATTCCCCCACCAAATGCTGCAATCACTGACTGAACTTTCTTCATACGTTCATCCAGCTTTTCTTGTGATGTGGCTTGTATCAGCAGTAAAATATTTAGATATCCCGCTACTTCACCCTCCTGAATCCTACGGATCATGCTGGAAATGTCCTTAATGGATTTTTCCTTGAACTGTCTCACAGACTCGTCCTTAACAGCCAGCAGATCTCCGCGATATTCCCTGATCTGTTCATTACACCTGTCAACAAGGGGCTGTGTATCTGTTGGGAAAAATTCTGCTTTGGCAGTTACCCCTTCAATCGCTGTAATATCTGCCAGCCAGCCATAATCCGGATCAGATGGATAACGGATCACGTTGACAATCTTTCCGTAATTATCTCCGTTCAGCAAAGATGTTTTTTCAAACTCCAATCCTGACGGTGAAATCAGATTTAAAAGATTTTCATTACACGACACACTTCCCTTATTTTCGTTTTTGTTTCTAATTTTCATCCTTATACCCTTTCAGCCACGGAATTGGTGTATACTGGCTGTTCTCATCGTAAATGTCAAACAAGGCCGTTGAACTGTTTGCAAACAAATTGCACAGTTTAATGAGATCCTGCTGCTCCAATCTTGTACATGGGTTTTTCGCATCGCTATACCGGTTTATAAATTCCTGTATCCGTTCATTGAGTTTTTTTTCTGTCTGGGAAGCATTTCCATTCTCAATCTTTTCCCATATCATCAGGAAAAAATGATGTTCAAAATTAGAACCTTCCATAATTTTTTTCGTTGCTTCCTGAATCATGATCGAAAGGATCTTTTTGCGATATGGATTTGTGATTTCGGCCTCATAACGTGTATTCAGATTGGACAAATATGCTTCCATATCAACGGTTCTCGGAATGGAAATAATCGAAAATCCTTCCTTTTCTCCTTTAAAAGCCGCTGTAAGATTGTTTTTCATAATTGCTTTTTCTGAATCTGCCAATAAATCTATATTGATTGCATGTAACCGGATTCCCGTCAATATGTAATCATCTTTGCGGTGAATATATTTTCCCGGAATATCCCGGACGTTAACAAGATCATTGGCTGCTTTCTGAATCAACCCGCCTTTTTGTTTTCCCATTTCTTACATCCTTTTCATAAATGCTTCTGTATTTGTAGCAGTACCGTTTCTGTTCATTCTGAAATTTTTTTAGCAACTGGAGCTTATCCATCGTACTTTGGTTATAGCGGTCCTTACGTGCAAATACATAACTGAACAAAAATCCCATTGCCGGCGGCAGTAAAAGCGTAAACATCTGATGTTGAAAGATATAAATAAAAATACCTATCACTAGCCCAATGATCGAAGACGTTACAATAATTTTTACTTCCGGCGTTCCTATCCCATCTACAATTTCATGACGTTTTCGGATATTTGACGGAATATACAAATCGCCACCGTCATCCTCATACTGCATAAATAGTTCCCCTTTCTCAGCCCTTAAAATAACTTTCTATAAAAGTAATCACTCCCGCAATGCCATCTATCACTGCCAGCGCTTTCAACTGATTCTGAATTTTTTTTTTATTAACACCTTCCGGATTTCCTAATCCATCAAATAACGTTTTTGTTATGCGGGTCACCATCCCCGCATTGAACAGCAGGATTAAAACCACTACCAGATCATTTAGCCACCTACTTGCTATCATTCTTCCTTGCTCCTTCACGCTACTGGCATGCGCAGTGCAATCATTGGTGCCATCGTTGCAGCTGTACGCAATCCGTTTTTACCCGCAGTTCCAATACCTGAATTGTAAGAGAACTTTTCAAGCCACTTGGGAGCAGCGATCACAAATAACAACCATCCCAATGCCGCTATCGTTGAAAGTATCATATTTGCTTCTAAAGATGCTGATGCAAAAATATGTTCAAAAATCAAAAATGCTAAAACCTGCAAAATATATCCAAAAACAGTAACCACCAGATCATTCTTAAATGCATTCCATTTTTCTCTGGATGCAGTCAGAAGATCAGCTGCCATAATCGGAATCAGCACTTCAAACATCTTTATTTCAGCCGCACGTTTCGCAGCCGAAAACACAAATATTACAAGGGACACCAGAATTGCTACCAGCAACACAACCATTACAAATCCACCCGTTGTATGTGTGTTATAAGAGACAATCAGCTTTTCTACTGTACTTTGGGTTGAAACATTTTTGATACCAACCGCCTCCGCTGCTGCAACTGCTTCATCACACACAATCCCGGCAAGTTCTATCATCTTTTCAATTACGAATGAACCACAGTAGATAGCTGCGACTGCTTCACAGGTTCGTGTAATGAGCTCCAATGGATCCGCATCCGGATCACCATCAGTTTCCAGCATATATGTATCAATTCCAACTTTTACAGCATTGAAGATAACAAATGTAATTCCTACACCAACAAAATACTCAATAATAGGTACAAAGTTCAGGGTATTATTGATTGCCCATATTGATTCAAAAATATTTTCCAGGAATCCTCCAAATACTGTTATAAATCCCTGCATTCCTTCTACCAGTGCATCATTCAATAACGATATTGCCCAACTGTTTATTGCACCACCCAAAATGTTCATTCACTTTACTCCTATTTATAATAAGACAGCACTGCAGCTAACAATGAACCAACCAGTCCTATAATAACCATGATGTAAATGGTTGTTCTTCTCATTTTTTTAATCTGTGGAATCTCATTTTCTTCTGAACCAAGCTGTTTTAGATACAGTGCCACAAGTACAAGTCCACCTATTACTTCCGATGCTCCAACAATTGCTGCTGTCAGATTTTGTGCCAGTGCAATCGATCCGGTATATAATTTCGTAGTTTTAAAATCAGTCCCCGCATATACTTTTACATAAGATGTCATCATAAATGCCATCATTGCAAGATATGTACAAAATACCTTGTTTACAATTTTTTTAAATTTCGCTCTCAATTCTCTGTCTCCTTTTAAATTAAAAATGTTACTCCGCTTTGCGCTTCTTGGTCTGTCGGATCAGATTGTTCCTGCCCCGCCTCATTCTGTGAAATGTCATCTGCCTGATACTCGCAATATTCATTCCAGATTCCCCACAGCTCCGGCTCCCTTATTTCATGCTTTGGAATTTCCTTTTCACGCTCCTGCATTACTTTTTGATTATGCTGTTTATCACCTAAACCAAGTTCCTTATTGGCATGATAAGACGAAAGATCCGGACATGTCATAATTGCAGGATAATCTCCGGTATGTCTTACAAGGGAGTACGGACGTTCAATCATACCTACCTCCCCCGGAGTCAGCAGTGCCCTTGACATCAATGACGATCCACCTGATGCATTATAATTCATGCTTCCCATCGCACCCGATGTACTCGTCCCCGCATTCGTTGATTTACAAGTGTAGGTATCCAGACTTTGGCTAATCTCCTTGTTTGTATCCAATGATGCACTTTTGAGATAAAGTGTATTCAAACAGTTACTCTTAATGATCTTGCCATCATCCTTATATTTTCCGTCCATCTGCTGATAATCCTGGATTACAAAATAGAACCTCATTCCCCGTCCTGCCGCTACTGACAGCTTTCCGCCAAGAGAAGGAATCACCGGCATTTGACCAAATTCTTCAAGCATAAAGTCTGTTTCCACCGGTAATCTCCCACCATTTTCATTTGCCACTTCAACCAGCTTGATATAAATCTGATCAATCAGTAATGCAACCAATGGATACAATGTATGCTTTTCATCCGCAATTCCAATGTATAGGAATACCGGTTGCTTTCCAATATTGTCCAGACTGATATCTGATTTGCTGGTCATCTCTGCTATCCCGTAATCGGTGAAAAGCCGCAGCGTTGCTAATGCAGATCCAAAGAAAGATCCTCTCGTCTTACTTGGCGATATTTTTGCAACTGCAAAGATTCCTTTTGCCGGATGATTGTCTGGCAAATCTGCAAAAAAGCTATTGATCGGCATTTGTCCGAATTCATCTGCCTGACACATATATGCAATGAAGTAATAAACATTTGCCATGTTCCTGCATGATTCCGGCGCCATCATTGATACTGACAGGATTGCAGCAGCGATTACAGCTGCCTGCCCATTCGTCCAGAGCGGTTCACCTTTTGGTTCCCCCACCAGGGAAGATGTCAGATCCCATGTCTTTTCTACTGCACGCGGTATATTACCCTCATCTACCGCCCGGTTAATTTCTTGAAGATAATTGAAATGAATGGACTGATTGGGATTTCGGAAATTCAATAGCCACGTTTCCACGCCCTTACATTCAACATAATCATGCGTATATAAGTACAACTCCAACTTCGGATCCGGTATCACCATGCTCCTTTTATAAAATGAACGAAGCCAGATTGTTTCCAACACAGCGGTTCGTGTCTTACCTGACCGGGACGCTGCGATAATAATGGCATGTTCATCTTCTACCAAGGCATGTATCTTTTCTTTTGACCCGTGCTTTGTCATTCCAAGCACCAGTCCGATATTCATATCTTTTTGTCCAATCACACATTCCTTTTTCGTATCATACGTTATGACTGCATAGATTTTATCCTTTTCCTCATCAGTCAGGAAGCGTGCTTTTCCATGCTGACCCTCTCCTGCTGGTTCTGGTATATATATTTTATCAGTAACACGAACCAGACCAATTTTAGGTGCTGTACCAGACTGAAATTGCCACAAAAGCAAAGCCATCAATATTTCCAGCCCAAGACACAAATACACCTGTTGCCTACTTTGAAACAATTGTGACAGATTATAAATAAATCCTAGTCTAATAGAAAAAATATCGCTTTCTAATCCACCTAATGTCATATCTAAAATCTGCTTCACTATTCCAGAAAGCCAACTCGATAACACCAATGAATAAATACCCATCATGATATAACCGATCTTTTTTCTCTTCTTTTTTGTCAAAACAATTAAATCCCTCCTCTTTTTTGTAGACAAAATAACTGCCAAAAATGCCAGCTATTCTTATTTATCCATTAAGAATTCTTGATTTTCCGAGGTTACAGCCTCTTTCTCATGGACAAAATAACTATTTTGTCTCAAAAAAACTTGTTTTTCCTTTAAAAACCATTTAGCTGATATCAAACTAGAAAGAAAAAGGAGGTATCAGCAATGGATGATACAATTAAATTTTTCTCTACACATGAACTCAAAAAATTTTTTGGAGAACTGGAAAAGCGGCGCATTCAGGCCAAAACAGATTATGCACTGAGCATCGCCATCCGAAATGAAGCTTTATTTAAAGTCATGTATTATTGCGCACTCCGCGCATCAGAAACATGCATGATCACTCCAGATGACTTCAATCCTATCAACAACCAAATCTATTGCCGCAGATTAAAAGGTGGCATTAACAATACGCTGCGTATTATGGATGATGATGTTTTAAAATCACTGCGAAGACATCTTCGTTTTAACAAGCCAGAGCAATTTCTTTTTGAAAATCAGCGCGATCACAAGGAACTGTCACGCAAAACACTGGATCGGATTATGAAATCATGCTGCAAAGATGCTTGCATGAAATCCACAAGTAAATGGCACTGCCACACACTCAGGCACACTAGAGCAATTATTCTGGCAGAATCAGGATTTGATGTGAAAGAATTACAGTTTTGGCTTGGGCATAGCGAAATCAGCAACACTATGGTCTATTTCCGTTTTACATCCAAGCAGCAGGAAACTATGTACCGTAAAATCAAAAAAGCAAAATAAGGGAGGTGCCATGGAAAAATATCTGAAACTAATGGAAAAGATGGATGATCAAACACGCGACCACTGTATACGTGTTGGAGAATTGAGCTATAAAATTGCCAGAATATACAATTTTAATGCCCCAATATTATTTATGATGGCCGGTTATCTGCATGACATAGGTAAAATATGCATTCCATCAGAAATCTTGTTAAAGCGCGGAAAATTAAGCGAGAGCGAAAAGGATTTGATCTCCTGTCATCCCTATTATGGATATCGGATGCTCAGCCAGCGTCATATCTCGCCGGATCTAACGGTTCCCATTCTGTACCATCATGGGCCTGTGATAAAAAAGATCTGTTTTGAAAATTTGCCAATACCTACAAACACCCAACAGCAAATAATAGATATACTCGTTGCCGCTGATCAGTTTGATGCACTATCTCAAAACCGCATTTATCGCACGGCTTATAGTTATATGGATGCACTCCGAATCATGAAAGAAGAAAACGGGCTTCCAGACAACAGTATAAATATGGTCAAACACGCAATCACTTATTCTGACTATAAAACAGGATAATCGTCACAGCTGCATACTCTGCTATTTATAGAAAGGAAAAGAAATGAAGCATACTCCATTTACGAAAAAAAATGTAGTAAAAAGAATACTGATCTGTTTTTTTAGTATCGCATTTATTGTCATATGCGTATCTTCTGTTGCCATGCGCTCTGATGTGACATCTGCAAAAAATAAATATTCGATGTCAGACGCAATTAAAACAAGTGCTTATCATGAAATGGCAAGTATTTCACATTTTCTGCAATTAGACGACCTCGATTCCGTGTTGGATACACTTATGTCATCCATTGATTCTCAACTAAGCGAAGCCTCCCTGGAAGTCTCAAATGAACAGCGGATACAGATCAGAGATACCCTGGAAGAACTTTTGCATTCCCTTAACGAGCATGGAATGATCGAGTACGATGCAGACGGAGAGCTCACTGAACTGTCAAAGTCCTACTTATCGAATGCAGCATCCTATGCTGCTACGTCTGTTGTAGGTGAAGGTGAAATTGCCTTATCAAACACTGTTTTGTCTGATCTTGTGTCTACAGAAGCCATTGACACAACTGTGAATAAGATCAAACAATCATATGCTGAAATATCCAGCCAATTAACTGATGATGACGGCATGCCGCTTGACTTATCTGATATGAAAGCACAATTAGACACATTAGAAAAAGGTCTCATTGATAAAAATGGTAATCGAATCAGTGTAAGCAAAATTGCCCTGCGTGTTTCTGCTCTTGAAACTATGATGACTACATTAAAAAATAATGTCATAGCTTCTACCGATTATTCAAATATCACAGATGAAACAAATGCCAAATTAGCTGAAATCGAGTCAGAGATCGGTTCTGTCAAATTATCCATGCAATCATCTGACAGTTCTTCTGACAAAATAAACGATGATGTAAATCAGCTTTCGTTGGATGTATCAGCCCTAGCACTCAAATTAAAGGATTTTAACCAGTCTGATCTTGATATTGCACTTTCAGATCTGCGCAAAGAAATCACTGATCGCGAAACGGCTGTCTCTACACTCAAAGATGAGATTGAGTCCATTGAACAAAATAGCACTTCTACTTCCTCTACGTTACAGACATCAATCTCCGGATTGACAAGTGATTTGGCATCATTGCAAACGTCTGTTTCCAGTATAAAATCTGAACAGCTATCTTCTCTGGAAACATGGCGCACAGGCGTAAACGCCAATATAACATCATTACAAAAGGAAGTTCAGTCTTTAAGCAACGTTGATACAGCAACATCATCAACACTGGCATCTTTGAATCAATCCTTGAATGCTGTAAAAGGTGCATTAAATAGTAGCGAACAGACTTTGTCTGGCAATATCAAAACTTTAGAAACTACACTGTCATCTGTTCAAAATCAGCTTGATAATGATACCACCAATCTTTCTGAATTGCTTTCAGCAATTCAGAATCAATTATCCCAAATCAATGCTCAGATTTATGACAGCAGTAAAACATACACACCAGGCAGTTATGTTACAGGCTCTGACGGCAATACATACAAATATATTGGTCCGGTAAATGCCGATCCTTCCGCTATACCAGATCCAACCAAAGTTCCTTATGATGAAAACGGAAAAAGCATTTACTGGGAAAAAACTGACTCAACCAATGCTTTATCTGACCAACTGGCCAACATCAACCAGCAAACAGAAAACCTTGAAAATGTATTATCTGCTAATTCATATTCAGATAAAATCGATTATCAAAAAGGCTCCTATGTATATGATGCAGTTACTGGAAAATTCTATGAATGCATTTCAGATGCGCCAGCTGGAACAGATTTATCAGACACAAACTATTGGAAAGAAGCTACAAATGCAACCGGTTTGTCACAAGCTCTATCAGATCTTGTCTCTGCCAGCGATCTTTTACAAGTAAGCCTAAATCAAGAGGTATTAGAACGTGCAACATCCGATGCTGCGCTGCAGGAGCAGATCCACTCGACAGAAAACACGGAACTGGAACAGGTGGCTGCGGATGATGTTGCCGGTATAAGCATCTTTGCAAAGATCGGCACCCTATTTAAAAAATTAACAAGCCTTGCCAGCCACGTTGACAGCTCCATAGCAGATGAGATCTCTGAGCGTAAGTCTGCAACAGAAGCACTTCAAAATGATATTGATGGAAAAGTATCTGACGTGAATGTAGCGTTAGCTGCCTTACAGGTAAGTCTGGCCGATTCTAATGTAGATAATGCCGACGCCATTTCACGTGCTAAACAGGAGCTCCAGGATGCGCTTTCTGCTCTTGGCTCAACGCTTACAGGTGATATATCAAATCTTGATAGTTCGACACAGGCAAACATAACTGCTCTGCTTGGTACCATACAGGCATTGCAGTCTGATCTGGAGGATGCTGATTCAAGACTAGGCGATGACCTTGAAAATGCAAAAACGACACTCAGCAGCCAGCTGAGCAGCACAAAATCAGTACTGGATGGGCAGATCAGTGCGCTTGATGCTTCTTTATCCAACGCAATAACTGCGGAGAAAGAAGCCCGCGTGGCAAGTGACGCTGCCCTGCAGGCACAGATCCACTCGGAAGCGAATACCGAACTGGAACAGGTGGCAGAGGACGAAGTTGCCGGTGTGACCATCTTTGCGAAGATCGGAACCCTCTTTAAAAAGCTGACAAACCTTGCCAGCCATGTGGACAGTTCTGTTGCTGATGAAGCGCGTGCACGCCAGTCAGCGACTGAAACACTGCGGAATAATATCAATACCCTCTCAGGAAATGTCGAGACTGCAAAGGAACAGCTGAATACAGCCATCACGAACGGTGACGATGCCGCTAAAACACAGGCAAAAGACAACCTGAACGCGGCACTGGATGCACTGAACACTGCACTGACCGGGACGGATGCTTCCCTCGGTAATGATGTGAGTGCAAATGTGGAGACCGTCAAGAACTCGGCGGCGGCGATGAAGGCCGCACTGGAAAGCTCCGATGCAGAGATAGCCGAAAACCTCAGGCTGGCAAATGAACGGCTGACCAGTGATATCAGTACATTAAACACATCTCTTGACAACCAGATCGCTGCGGAGAAAGAAGCCCGCGTGGCAAGTGACGCCGCCCTGCAGGCACAGATCCACTCGGAAGCGAATACCGAACTGGAACAGATCGCCGCTGATGAGGTTGCCGGTGTGACCATCTTTGCGAAGATCGGTACCTTATTTAAAAAGCTGACAAACCTTGCCAGCCACGTGGACAGCACCATCGCAGATGAGACACGG
>JALFNQ010000073.1 GCA_022773965.1 Lachnospiraceae bacterium | reverse complement strand
ATCTTCGCTGACCTGATCATCTAATGTTTCAAAATCATCCATAGAATTCTCCTCCTACGACTTTGCGTATATCATATATTGTCCCAGACTGGAACGGTTCAAAAATTCGCCGATCTTTTCGTATTCCATCTGGATCGCCGGGATCAGCTCCGCCGGCGTGATCACGATCTCATCTGTGTCCTCAGATGCCGCCATATACGCGGCATTGTACAGGATTGATTTGATGTTGCTGCCGCTCAGCTCCAGATTTTCTGCAAAAAATTCAAAATTGATCTGCGGATCGATCTTCACATGCTCCGGCAGGATCGTCTGCCAGAGCTTGATGATCGTTTCCTTATCCGGAAGTTCAAAGTTGATACTGTAGGTCAGCCTTCGCATCACTGCGGGGTCAAAATTTTTGATCAGATTGGTTGCCAGGATCGCAACCCCCGGATATTCCTCCATCTTCTGGAGCAAAAAAGAAACCTCCGCGTTCGCATGCTTATCGTTCGTTCCATTGATCTCTGTACGCTGGGAAAAGATCGCGTCTGCCTCATCAAAAAACAGGATGATGTTTCCCTTTTTCGCCTCGTCAAAGACCTTTGAAAGATTTTTTTCCGTCTCACCGATATATTTGCTGACCAACTGGCTGATATCCACACGGTAGAGCTCCATTCCAAGCTCCTTCGCCAGCACCTGGGCACACATCGTCTTTCCCGTACCCGGCTTGCCGTAGAATAAGACGGTAACACCCTTTCCATAGGCCAGCTTTTTGTTCAGTCCGCAGTGCTCCCCTACCTGATATTTGAGGTTCACACGCTTCATGACCAGCTGCAGCGTTCTTCGCACCGATTCCTTCAGTTCGATATCCTCCCACCCAAATACAGTAGGCACCCGTGAGGCAAGTCCCTGGAAATCAATACTTCCGGAGGAGAATACCGCCTGCTCTAAATGACCCTTTTCAATAGAAGCTGCCCCCTCCATCTGCCTGTACAGCTCTGCCTGCTCCATGACTCTCCGGATCATGCCGGCATTCAGGGAATATCTGGATGCCAGATGGTCTGCTTTGTCCAGCCTGGCATGGGGATACTCACTCAAAACCCCCTGCCACACAGCTTTTTTCAGCGAGATATCTTCACCGACAGGAATCTCAACAAAAGGAATTTCCATATTTTTTGCACGCTTCTCCGACATGGAGAAAAAAACGATCCGGTTCTCGTTCAAAAGCGCTGCAACAAGCTCCCGCATCCGGGCATAGCCCCTTGCATCCTCCACCTTTCCGGCATCGGAGGTATCCTCCAGATACACGATCGGCTGCTCCAGATAGCACTCTGTCCGAAGCTCTGAGAGTACCGTGTCAAACAGCTCTCCTCCTGCTGTTTTTAGTTCATCCAGCCGGATCACGAGGAGCTTTCGTCCCAGTTTCCGTGCTAATTCATAGAGCAGGGACTTTTTGCCGCTGTAGATACTTCCCTTTAATCTGACAAAGCACCCGGAGGAATCAAACGTTCCATCTTCCTGCGCAGCTTCGGAAAAAAGACTGAAAAGCTGCTCCAGATAGCCCTCGATCCCATAGAGCACATCCGTATTTTCGTGATATCCATAATAGCGGCGATGGATGCCCTGATCCACAGGCATGGATCTGCACCGTCTGATGAGTATCTCCTTAAGCCCGATCTCCGTCCCAAAGAACACCTCACCCCGTGGCTTTACAAGGCAGTATCTGCCAAAATTACAGGTATCCGTGAGCAGCTGCAAAAACTCCCCTGATGTGATCTCTACCGCATAGTGCATCAGGTCCAGGTAGAACGCACAAGTGGTCTTTGACTCGTTCCGAAGCTGCAGATATCTCCGGTATCCGTGATAACAGCTGACGGACAGCTGCGGCAGCAAAAGAAGCCAGAACAGCAGCTTCTCCTTTCGTCCGAGCTTTAGCTTTCTCATCATGCCAACAATAGAGACCTCATCCGGGCTGGCTTCTTCACGTGCATCGATCCAATCCATGATGAGAGCGATCTGCTGATGCCCCTGCTCCAAAGACGGCTCCGGAAGAGCCTCTGCCGTAATATCAAAATCATCGATCCCATACTCCTCATTCAGTGCATAATCGAACAGATAATCAAGCAATCCCTCATATTCCTGCAATAGTTCCTCATTGTTTAAAAACGGACGCCGCTCGTCCCTTGAATTCAAATACATCTTTCATACCTCACTCTCGCAAATGGGCCGGACTTTCTCATTTATTAGCATTATCTTATTTTTTTGCAATACATGTCAATATATATGGCTCAAATAGCTGTTTAAATAACTTCAATGAACAAAAAAAGCACCTGAACCGGTGCTTTTTTATCAAACTGTTATTTTTTTGTAATATATCCCTGTGCCTTTAAGGTCTCTGCACAAAGTACCGCGCCGCCTGCCGCGCCACGAAGTGTGTTATGGGACAATCCAATAAACTTCCAGTCATAAACCGTATCCTCTCTCAGACGTCCAACACTGACACCCATTCCGTTCTCGTAATCCACATCCAGTGTTACCTGGGGACGGTTGTCCTCCTCCAGATACTGAATGAACTGCTTCGGTGCGCTGGGCAGCTCAAGCTCCTGCGGGAGTCCCTTAAATGCGCGTAGCTTTTCGATCAGCTGTTCCTTGGTGGGTTTCTTTTTGAATTTTACAAATACAGCTGCGGTATGTCCATTCAATACCGGAACACGCACACACTGACAGGTGATGACCGGTGTGGTAGCGGGAACGATCTCGCCGTCCTTTACCTCGCCCCATACACGTAAGGGCTCTTTCTCGCTCTTCTCTTCCTCGCCGCCGATGTAAGGGATAATGTTGCCCTCCATCTCCGGCCAGTCCTTAAAGGTCTTTCCTGCGCCGGAGATCGCCTGATAAGTAGTCGCTACCACCTCATAAGGCTCGAACTCCTTCCATGCAGTCAACACCGGTGTGTAGCTCTGGATCGAACAATTCGGCTTTACTGCGATGAATCCGCGGGTCGTGCCGAGTCTCTTCTTCTGTGACTCGATGACTGCAAAATGCTCTGCATTGATCTCCGGAATGACCATCGGAACATCCGGTGTCCAACGGTGTGCGCTGTTGTTGGATACAACGGGAGTCTCTGTCTTCGCATAAGCCTCCTCAATGGCCTTGATCTCGTCCTTTGTCATATCTACGGCACTGAATACAAAATCAACCTCAGAAGCAACTGCCTCTACCTCATTGACATTTTTTACAATAATATTCTTCACTGCCTCCGGCATCGGGGTTGTCATCTTCCAGCGTCCGCCAACTGCCTGCTCATAGGTCTGTCCGGCACTGCGGGGGCTGGCTGCGATCGTAGTCACCTCAAACCAGGGGTGATTCTCCAAAATTGAAATGAACCGCTGTCCTACCATTCCGGTTCCGCCTAAAATGCCGACTCTTAATTTCTCACTCATTTCTCGCTAATCTCCTTTTTCTTCATCTTCGTCCGAACGCTCTCGAACCTGTTTTTCCTTAACTGCTTTTTCACTTCACAGATATTTTTTTGATCTTGCGCGACAAACTGGCACATACATCTGTTTTGGAATGTCCGTCCCGCGCGCACATCTGTTTTTCTTGTATATACTAATACAACCTGCACAAAAAATCAATAGGAAATTTATTTATTTTGCCATGCGTTTTTAAAACATTTTTATCGGATCATATCATCATCATCAATCAGCCATTCCTCATTCAGGTAGGAACGCTCCTGTTCAATGACTTTTTTCATTGCTTCCTGCCCCGGCGCACCGATCGTCAGACGCTTGCTGACACAGGTTTCCATAGAGATCGCGTCGTAAATGTCTTCCTCGAATACGGGACTGATCGCCTTCAGCTCATCCAGTGTGAGCTCATCGATCGCCTTGTTCTGATCAATACAGTAAAGTACCAACTGTCCAATGATGCCGTGTGCATCGCGGAAAGGAACGCCGTGATTCACGAGATAGTCAGCCGCGTCCGTCGCATTGGTAAAGCCGCCATTTGCAGATGCATACATGCGATCTTTATTAAATTTCATCGTTACGAGCATTCCATTAAACAGCGCGATACAGCCTTTGACCGTGTCCATCGCATCAAAGGACAGCTCCTTGTCCTCCTACATGTCCTTGTTGTAAGCCAGAGGAATGCCTTTCATGGAGATC
>JALFNQ010000068.1 GCA_022773965.1 Lachnospiraceae bacterium | reverse complement strand
GAGCAATTTATACAAGACTGTTTGGTAAACTATGAGGAAGCACACATAGGAACCGCTTTTGCAGATCAGGAATCAATGGAAAGTATGGGTGTTTGCTATTACCCGGAGGATGCGGCAGCATTTGCCACCAAGATACAGTATCTTTGGTCGGGAAACACGGATTATACCCCGAGTGATAGAGTCAATTATATTTCAGCAAGAATGAAAGAGATTTATTCAGAAGAGGTGGGTAATTAGTGTTTTGCAGATATTGTGGAAAAACAATCGAAGATCATGAAAATTTTTGCAGATATTGCGGTAAGAATATAAATGAAGGAGGCGGTTTTCAAAAGAGAAATACAGTGCAGTCGTTTAAGAATTGGTGGCAGGTGATCATACTGGGACTCGGTATAATTATACTGGGAATTGTTGTATTTATAAATAATCAGAAAACAACAATTAATTTAGAAGAATTTGTAAGAGCGGATTTTTATGGTTATGATTCAGTTGGTGAAGGATATTATTACATAGACAAAGATAAGCTGCCGGAATTTCTCGGGGATTCCATATATGTGATACCGGATTATGCGAAGAATTTATCTAATGGGGATAGAATGAATATTTCTATTTATTATGATACCTCCCTGGCTGAGGAGTATGACATAGAACTGACAGGTGAACAGGTGACCGTGGAAGTGAGTGGTTTGAAAGAACCTGTCGAGGTGGATCCTTTTGATGGATTTTCACTTGAACCATATGGCTTTTCTCCTTTTGGAATGGCAGAGTTTTCTTATCATGGAGATCATGGTTATATAAAGGCGGATGATTTTCATTATTATTATTCTGATGATGCAATGTCCCTGAAAAACGGAGATACAGTTACGATTGAATATATCCCGTCGGAAGATCCGATTTTATACGGATATAAAATCACAGAGTACAGCAAGGAGTTTCAGATAGAGGGACTTGATGAATATGTACAATCCTTTGATGAGCTACCGGAATCCTTTCTGGAATACGAAAAAGAAGAAACTGTAGACTGCATAGATGCCTATACTGCAAATTATAGTGAGTTTATTGGAATGTCACCGTTGGATTATGCAGGATATATATACAAAGTAAAAAAATCGGATGACGCTGCCGGGGAATATAACGTGCTGTATCTGATCTATAAGTCGTGCTTGTCTCATGAGTTGGGTAATTTTGAAGAACAGGATATTTACTATCCGGTTAAGTTCACCGATTTATTATCATCAAACGGACAGGTTACAGCTACAAAATCTGGAATTCAGGGCTACACAAAAGAAAACTATGAAACAAAGGGTTATCGCAAGCCAACTTTGGCGTATAAGGAGTTGGCAGAAGACAGCGAAGATAGTTATCATGTGATGGCAGGTGATGGTTTTGAGATTTTCCAGACCAATCATTATATTTATAGTGTTTCAGATATTAGTAATGACGTGATGCAGATTCTGGAAGATAGGGCTGTCATGCTGGTAAATGAGTATCTGAATGAGAGTGATGATTTTGGACGGTCTAAGGAGACTAAGCCGGTTTTAGAAGGAGGATATTGGCTTGTTTCAAAAAAGCAGAGCAATTTGAAGGAGACAAGAAATCAATTGATATTAGTGTATAGTTCTACGATTACTGATGATGATGAAAGTAATGTTTTGTATTTGCCGGTGATATACGAGGATCTGGAGATATATCCGAATGGTGAATTCTCTTATTTGGATAGATACCTTACGGACAATTATTGCGGCATAAATTATTCATGGGCAAATCATACGCAGGGCTATATTGATGAGAAGCGGATGTACAACGATTTGGTGAAAACGGAACTGAATAGTTACAACGAAGAGGTATTTGGTAGTTTAAATGCGTATTAGATAAGGAGTAGAACGATGTATTGCAGTCAATGCGGGAGAAAAATAAGGGAAGATGGAAAATTCTGCGAATTTTGTGGAAAAGAAATAAATTCGGAATATGTTGCAAAGTCGCAGACAAACATCAGGATAACAAAATCTAAATGGCTGTTAGTTGCCATAATAGCAACGATTGTCCTTGCGATTGCGTATCTGGTTGTTCATATGCTTGATCAAAATACAGAACCGGATATTTCGGTAGGCGGTAACTACTATGGCAGTTATGAGCATTGTGATGGCAGTATGCCGCTGGGGATTGACGATAATGTATGGGGAATGACGAAAGAGGAGTTTCAGCAGTACACGGGAATCCTATTGGGTGAAAACGTAGAGTCTGATATGAAAATCTATGAAAGGTATGAATTGCCGATACAGTTTGGCTATGGATATAAGACTGATAGTAATTCTTATGTTCTGTTTTTTGATGGCTATGGTTTAAGCATGGTTGTTCTTGATGCGGGTTTAGATACGGAGAATGAGGTTCAGGTAGATCTGGCAGGAGAAATGCTGAATTGGTTGGATGACCATGGAACCTTTAAAGCGAAAAAGGATGATAACAGTTTTATTCTATATGAACTGCATAAAAGCTATGCATTGATTCAAAACAAGTATTTGAAGAAATTTGAGCCGGCCAATTTGCGCACGTTTATTTGTTATGTGTCAAAAGAATCATACAGGGGCGGCAAGAACTTTGTTTCAAACATTGATGATTTAATGGTACAAGCGGAGAGGAATCCATCTGGCAGTATGGGAATTCCTCTTGCGGAGTTGTCTGATGGAGAAGACCGGGTGTTTACATTATATGCGGACGATATTGTTGAAGATAGCATAGAAATCATTAGTAACACAGGCCCGGATTCATCAGAATATGCGGTGGGGATTGATCTAAAACCGGAGAAAGCAGATGAATTGGAAGCGGTTACGACTGCTTATGCTTTGAATTATTTAGATTATCAAACGCTTCGTACAGAGGAAAAGGAAATTCACATCGGCGGGCCAATCAGTAGCGGAGACATGACATTGGCATATTTTGAAGATGAGAAAACTGCGAAAGCATATGCAAACTGGCTGAAGGAGATGATAGAGAAATGATATGGAAAGATGAATATATTACTGCGAGATGATATGGGTAGGAGATACGCTAAATGGCGGAGGTGAGTGATGATAGAAAATGCAATCAGATTTTTTCATGCAAACGAAGATAATGATCAGGCACTTTTTCAAGTATTCCGGTTGTTAGCAACAGAGATTGTATTTCTTCCGGTTAATCAGGCCGGGAACTTATTGTCTTTGCAAATGGGTAATAATGAAGTGATTCCTATTTTTACATCTGAAAGCAGCGCACCACAAAATGAACCAATTGGATTACGTCAAAGTTATCTTAAGGATTACGTAAATACATTGATAAGTGCGAAGAAGCATTTGATCGTAAACCCGTTTAGTGAAGAAGCGATTCGGTTTCTTATTCCGTATGAAGCACTTCATATGTTTTTACTTCCGATTATAGAAGAGTCATGATGAGGGAGGAAATGATTATGAGACAAATGAAAAGAGTAAAAAAATGGTGTGTCTGTATGTTAAGTATTGTTTTACTGGTGATGAGCATTCGGTTTGATGTATCAGCTGCAACGTTCGATGATGTTAATTCTGATTCGATGTTTTTTAAGCAGAGCACATCCTATACGTGTACGCTGGCTTCTGCGGCAATGATGGTTCGAAGAGCGGCCCTATTAAATGGCAACGGCAATTGGAGTAATGTCACCGAAAATAATATGAAAAACACCGCGTGGAGCGGTGGACTATTAAATTCTTTTACTTACGAAGGAATCCGTGTTTCGGCGCAGGGTGGAACAAGTAATCTTTCGGCGGTATGGAACAAATCCAGTTCCCAAAAAGCAGAGCTTTTCCGTTCACTTCTGGAGCAGCATCCGGAAGGTATCGTTATGTACTGTAAAAAGAGTCATGATATCAATGCATATGTCCATGCCATTTTGCTGACAGATTATACAGATGGAAGTTTTTATTGCTCTGATCCTGCCAGTAACGCGCCAAGAGGAAGAATTCCGCTAAGCAGCGCAACTGTTAACATGGATAATGCTTTCAAGTACTGGTATGTTTCAAGCCCGAAGCTTACGTTAAGCGCAGGGGACACGATAGCACCAGTTATCAGTGATGTGAGCGTAAAAGATGTAAGTAAAGATGGTTATACCGTGACATGCCGTGTGACGGATGATGGTGGATCTGGAATTGACAGAGTACAGTTTCCAACATGGAGTAATATCAATGATCAGGATGATCTGGATCCCGACTGGTGGTCAGGAGGTTCTTCCAGTGGAACCAAAGACGGTGATTACTATAGTTTTCGGGTAAACACCAGCCAGCATCATGAGGATGGAGAAACATATACGACACATATCTACGCATTTGACAAGGCGGGTAATTATTCAACAGATGGTATATCCCAATGGATTGATAAGACGCCGCCGGTAATTACAGATGTAAAGATTATGGGTGTGGATGCAACGGGATATACCGTTCAGTGTAAGGTTACTGATTCTTCTAACATCGTCAGAGTGCAGTTCCCGACATGGACGGCTGCGAATGGTCAGGATGATCTGGCGGCAAGTTGGTGGGATAACCCTGCATGTTCTGGAAAGGGGACGGATTCAGTTTATACGTTCCGCGTAAATGATAGTGATCATAATTATGAACGGGGAACTTATCATACACATATTTATGCATATGATGAATATGGTAACTGCACATTTGTAACCAGCAGTGCGAATCTGCAGAATACCTATCAGGCGATTCGAACAGCTTCATATAATGGGAATACCTATCAGTTATTCAATGACTGCCTGACATGGGACGAGGCAAAGAAGAAGTGTGAGGAATTAGGAGGACATCTTGCTACGATTACATCCGCAGGAGAGCAGGAGGTTGTTGCAAAGCTCGTAAACGGACAGGCGAGAGTCGGATACTGGATCGGAGGAAGAAAAAACGGGAGCAGCATATGGATAACCGGAGAACCGTTTTCCTATACAAACTGGGAAGTCAACCAGCCGGATGAAAGGAATGGAGAAGACCGCTATGGAATATATTCATCAACAGGAAAATGGAATGACTGGCTCAATGCGGATCAGTATGTTGGATTTATTTGTGAAAAGGAAGCAAAGTCAACCGTTACCCAGCCACCGGTTACGAACACAAAAGATTCTCCACTTTATCAGATTACATTTGATGTAAACAATGGTAACCGGTTGAAAGATATGTATAAGTATATACATAAAGGGGATGTCTTAGGTGCGCTGCCAACGCCAAGCAGACAGAATTATGTGTTTCAGGGATGGTACACACAAAAAACAGGCGGTTTAAGGCTGACGGAAAAGACCATTGCGAATATCAATTCTAATGTGACATTTTATGCCAGATGGGAACGGGTGATCGTACCGAAAGTATCCAGACTGTATGCTTGGAGCGAAAATAGGGCAGAAGCAGAGGTTGCGTATGGTGGAGAAAGAGGAGCAAACGGTTATGAAATTTTGTATTCTACAGACAAAAAATTCAGGCGTAATAGAAAGAAGGCTGTGACCGCTGGTACCAGTCAAACAATCACAGGGCTTTCAAAAGGAAAAACGTATTATTTTAAAGTCCGGATGTACAGATTGGATTCGACAGGTAAAAAAATATACGGAAATTATTCTGCTGTAAAGAAGGTGAAGATAAGAAAATAAATAACAGATAGTAAAGTGAAAAAGAACTCTTTTTACTGACAGGCAGACAAATATTGATACGAGGGAGGTACAGTCATGAAAAAATGGAAACAATTATTAACAGTTGCATTGATGCTTACAATTCTGGGTGTCATGATGGCATATCCAGTGCAGGAAGTACAGGCGGCATCCCGTTATGATTCATATAGGCAGGTTTCCGGAGATATGGAAAGTAATATTTATGATTTGATTCGGCGACAGAAAATTTCATTGATCACAGCACAGGCGGCATGTGATTATACAAATTATTTTTTCTATCAATCCGCATGGAAGGTTGGAAATACATTTCCATACAGTAACAACCAGAGTTATGCAAACACGATTTCGGATGGTGTATATTCATATCGGGTAAACTCAACCGGATGCTATGCCTATGCAAAATTTGCGCAAATGACATATTATCAGGGACGGGCAGAGACGGGAAGGGATCGTTTATATAGTGATGTTGCTTATGTTACTGCGGATGGAATAAAAAATCTGCTGCAGACAAATGGACAGGCAGGAGAGCATTTAAGGATTGATAATACGCATTCTCTGTTATATTTGGCAGCGGATGATGGGGGCTTTTATGCACTGTCCTATGAGGGCGGACCAATCTGCCTTGTGTATTTTACTTGGGATAACTTTGCAACGAAATACAGTGGATATCGTGTCTGGCTCTACAATGTGGAGAAGGCTACGAATACGGTAAGTACCTCTGATGATACAACAAATGACCGCTCGGTTCCGGTTGTTTCCGATGCGGCTGCGCCAGGAACGCTGCGTAAGGGATCAAGCTGGACTTGTACCGGAACCGTGAAATCAGAGAGTAATTTGATAAGTGTTTCAGGATATATTCTGGATGCTAACTATAAGACAGTGTATAGCAGTACACAGAATACTTCTGCTAAAATATATAAGATGGCTGGGAGTAAAATAGACAGAGATCTGCTGTTCAATAAGCTCCCGGAAGGTACTTACTATTATCAGATTTCCGCGACAAATGCGTATGGATCAATCATGTGGGTAAGCGATCCGATTCAAGTTGGAGCCGTTTCAAAGCCGGTAATTACAGGGGCATCCGCGCCGGGTTCGATTCGACGTGGAAGAGCATGGACATGTACCGGAACAATTAAGTCAGATGTGGCGCTTAGCAGTGTTACGGGGCAGATTCTGAATAGTCAGGGAAGGGCAGTATACAGCTATACCAAGCGCACTACAAAGAAAACATACCGCATGGCTGGCAGTGTGATTGATTCTCATCTGTATTTTAACAGGTTGCGTGCGGGTACATATTATTACCGTATATCTGCAACAAATAGCGCTGGTACGACAACGTGGACAAGTGGAGCGATTGTGGTCCGATAGACATAAAAATAGAACGCAAAGTATGAAAGAAGGGAAAATCGGATGGATTATTTTAAGATTTTGAAAACATGTGTTTCGCATCGTGTGATCGTAATGCTTGTAGCGCTATCTGTAATGGTAGTTTCATGCATGGAGCTTTGGAGTCCACAAAAAGTTCAGGCTGCATCTAATAGGACAGAAGCGGTTTCACAAAGTGAAGAAAAGAAGATTGAAAAATTTCTGGACAAATATACATCAGAGTATTTTGATCAATGCAGAGTCACTCTTCTGTTAAAAAAAGATCAGCAGGTTTTCCAATTAAATAAGAAGAGAAAAACGGATATGGCTATTATGGCTTTAAATCCATTTTCTTCATTGAAAAATGCGGAGGCAGAGTATACGGATCAGCTTTGGCAGAAATATAATCCATATCGTGGTTTGTGGACTTATTCTAAAGGCATAAAGAATAAGATCATGCAATCAGGAAAAAAGCTATTTGGAAATTCTTTTGAGTTAGTGTTCACCCAGGATAATCCTCGTAATGATGCGGATGATCGTTATGATTATTTTTTCCCGCTTTCCAGTGATAAAAAGTATATTGTAAATAATATTGTTGACTGGGGTGACTGTGATGTCAGGCATGAATATATGAGTGTAAAAAAGAAAAATGGGATATATGTGGTCAAGGCTAAGTATACATATGTAGCACCTACGGAGTCAGAAGAATATAAAGAATCAACTATCTTTACTGTGAAATTAAAGAAAAACGGGAGTTCGTATATTATCGCAGATATAAAATGTTCATAAAGTTATCCGAAAGGTGTATCAAGCAGGTAATCTTATAAAAATCACAGGAGACGAGGCTATGAGAAAATTTATTTCATTTGTTTTGTGTGTCTGCATGCTGGTAAGCGCATGGATGTATGAAAAACCTACGGAGGTCTATGCGGCTTCTAAAGTAGAGACAACAAAAAAAGCAGCATTAAAAGCGTACCAAAAGTTTTTGAAAAAATATGAATCACATTATGTGCCAGAGGAAGGGGCGTGGGATGATCAGAATACAGAAAATGAAAAATATTGTTCATCTTTTGCTGTTTTGGACATGAATGGGGATCGTATTCCGGAATTAGTAACTGTTCATTGGAATGGTTACAAGGATTCAGAGGATCATATTTACACATATGCAAACGGAAAAATCAAGGAAGTAATGAAAGGTGGAATAGAGGTAGTAAATTCCGCAGGAGGAACCATATATTCATATTTTTGTGATCAAAAGCATCTTCACGTACAATATTATAATGGGTGGATGGATATAGAGGAAGATACGGCATATCGTTTGAGCAAAAAAAATAAATTATCCCAATATTTGTATTCTTCATGTATCTCAAATTCAAACAGTTCAAAAAATTGCGAATATATGGAAAATGGAAAGAAGATTTCTTCAAAAACATATGAAAAATTGAGTAAGAAATGTGGAAAAGAAGATTTCTCCTACTGGAAAGATAATACAACGAAAGAGCGGAAAAAGATTCTTTCTTTATAGCAACTGAATAATGGAATGGTTCATGCAGGATGAGACAGGAAGTAATTGCAATGGCCTTTTTCAGGAATGTGTGGACAGATGGTGGATTTTTTGACAGTCCGTAAAGGATTCAATGATAGTTGGATGCTTTACGGGCTTTTTTTATTTTATGCAAGAAAAAAATTGGGTTTAGGTATTTATTGTGGAGAAGACTGGTGCGCAACAATGCATTTAAAATCAAAAATTTTTTCCTGATCGGACAGTTTGGTGCAAGTTATCAGTTGAGAGGCAAGAAAACCATGCACAGAAAGGAGATTTTTATGAGCAATCAAGATTTTGCAACAGAGGAACAGGGGAATGAAAAGACAGGAGGGAGAAAAAAACTTACCATTCTTTTGAAAATCCTGATTGGGGTGATCATTTTGATCTGTATTTTGTTATGCTTTGGCAGAGCGAGGGACGAGCCTGCTCCGGCTCCGGAGATCATTTATGAGGAGGATTGCAGACCTGATACCGAGGATATTGTACCGACAGATGTGAATAAGCGTCTGTGCCTTGCAATCTGTGACAGCTATCAGATCAGCGAGGAGCATCCGGTTTTCTACATTGGATTTCCGGAGGAAAATATCTACGATGTGGTATTTACCCTGAAAGATGCGGCAGGAAAGGAACTGTACCGGACAAACTATATCGCACCGGGAACAAATACAGCGATTGACGGTACTACGTTTTTGGACAAAGGATCACAGCAGGTGGAATGTCTGGTATCTGTTTACGATCATGACTCCGGCGTACTGATCTCGGACTGTACGACCGTTGTTTTAAACATTAACTATGAAGGATAGAGATTTTAAAATGGAGGATTTCAGTATGAAGAAAAAATTTGCAGCAGCTTTATTGACGTTAGCAGCGCTTTTGGCATCTGTGCCGACAACTGTTTTTGCAGCGAACCAGACCGTTTCACCGGCCGATCAGGATTCTTTTGCGGTTGTGGCGAGTGCCAGTGTCACACAGGAGAACCTTTCGGATCTGGGGTTGAATGTAGTGGTGTCTTTTCCTGCAGAGCTTGCCCTGACACTGGATGGTACGAAAGCGTTTTCCGGATCAGAGAAGATCTATGCTTATGGCATCATGGATACGGGAAAAACACTTTCCGTTACTATTGATACGACGAATGAAGCGTATGGAAAGGTCAAATACCATCCGACGGGTTCTGATACGTCGTCAGATTCCGGGACGAACTTCTTTTCTACTGTGGAGGAGTCGTTAAGCAAGGAAAGCTTCACAGCGACAGAGACAAAAGACAATTATCTGGCACAGATGGAGGGTTCAGAGATGAGTAACTTTTCCCAGCTTTCGGTCAGCATTAAAAATCTCATCCCCGCTATGGGATCAGGGGTCTACTATACAAATGTGCCGCTTAAGATTGCAGTCCGGTAGGCTTTGGGGCGGAGCAAGTTGTTTTGGGAGACGGTAAATTGGAAACATGAAAATAGATCTGAAATGCCCCGGCGCTGTCGGGGTATTTCTATAAAAAGGTAAATGTTCAGGGAAGATGCCGGAAAGGAGCGCTTATGGGACAGAAGTTAAGGAAAAAAAGAATACTTGGAATTCTTTGCAGCTTTGCGGTGATTGCCGCACAGATGCCGGTGGCACCGGTGCGTGCTGTGGAAGTGCAAGGAAACTCTGGTATGGAACGAGGACAGTACGTAGAAGTACAGTACGCAAAAGTACAGGAAAGCTCTGTGGAAGAAGAACAGGGTGGGGAAATAAAGCCAGAGGAGTGTGTGTCTGAAACGAATGAGCAGACTGCGGAATCTGGGCAGGGCATACCAGAGCCGGAAGTGGGCGGGCTACAACCGGATGTGTCTGATGAGGGATTGGATACAGGTGCTTCCGATTTAGATTCAGAAGAGTCTCATATAGATCCGGCAGGAAATCCGGTGGAGTCAGAGGCGGGAGTGTCGGGTGCGACGGCCAGTGTTGAGCAGTCGCAGGAAGATGTGGAATCAGACCGACCGGATGACATGGATTATGAGCAGGATCAAACGGAGCATGTGGGAGAGGAAGATCCTGTGGCGGAACAGGGGATGATGAGTGATCTGTTTACTGTAGAAGAGTTGGAAGCGGATGCCTGTGCTGTGACGGAGGCTGCGATCATGCCTGATGGGGAAGCGGTGGTGGAGCTTTTTAGTACGGAACTGACCTATACCGATGAGCAGGGAAATGTCTTTACTTATGAGGTGAATGATCAGGGGGAGGCAACGGTCACCGGCATCTGTGTTTCCGGTGCTGACCTGATCATCCCAGAAATGCTGGATGGAGCAGCTGTGGCGGTTGTAGACAATGGCGCTGACTGTGTGATCAGCAATCCGGGTGTGCGTATTTCAAAGCTGGAGATCAACTGTCCGGTGATCGGTGTCAAGGCATTTAGCGGACTTTCGATAGGGACTCTGATCATTGGGGAGAACGTGAAGACATTTTCCGTTGTTCAGAATGAGTCATACACGTTCCAGTATTACTATGAGCAGTTCCTTTCCTCTGAAATTGACCAGGTGATTTTTCGGGCAGTGGAGATGGATGTGTCCTATCAAACGGAATCCGAATCGGACAAGTTTTATGGTCCGTTCCATGGGGCACGGGTGGGAAGCCTTCTCATCGGGGATGAGGTGGCACTGATTCCGGAACTGCTGTTTCAGGGGGCATACATGGATCTGGAAACACTGGAATTGCAGACAGGTCGGATCGGTGCCTATGCGTTCAGTGGAAGGAATATCTCGATCGGACACCTGATACTGGGGGAGCAGGTCAGGGTGTTGGAAGAGTATTCAAACAGTTCACAGACAAAGCACGACTGGGGGCAGTTTGCCTATGCAACGATCGGTACGCTGACTTTTCTGGCAAATGGGATGGAGCCGGGGCATGCACAGCCTGTCGGGGACATTAACCATCTGTTTGCACCCTTTACGGGTGCTGTGGTTGGGCAGCTGGAGATCGGAAGTGAGATTGAAAGGATCCCGGAGCTGTTTGTCTGTGATGCGGTGCTTGCCATGGAGGAACTGCATATTACGCAGGAGCGTGTGGGTGCATTTGCATTTTCCGGTACGGAGATTTCAATCGGGACACTGGTCTTTGATCCGGCGGCGGGAGGTCTGGCAGAGTCCTATTACAGCACAGAGAAACACCGCTATTGGGAGCAGTTTTCCGGGAGTGGGATCGGGACAGTGAAGCTGGAGACACCAAAGCTTAGGCTGGACAGGAATGACATCACCGGGAGAAGCGCGATCCATGCGCCATTGGAAGAGGCCCGGGTGGGAACCGTGGAGATCGGTGCAGCTGTTCAGGAAATCTCTGATTATTTTCTGAACAACGCCGTCATGGAGATGGATGCGCTGGAGCTCCATACACCGGTAATCGGTGCATGTGCGTTTGCCAGTGAAAACATTGTGTTAGGCACGCTGACGGTTGGGGCAGAGGTGGCAACCTTCGGACAGAGTCCTTTCAGTACAGACCTGTACCATATCTGGAACCAGTTTCAGGGCTGTAAGATCGCACATCTGGTCTATGGGGCGCAGGACGCTTCACTGGTATATGCGCTTGATGCCACAGGCCATATCAATGACTGTCTGGACGGACCGTTTGAAGACGCTGTCATTGATGCCTTTACGCTGACGGAAGATGTGACCGGAATCCCGGATTATCTTTTAAAGGACGCTTCGGCAAGGATCGACGAGCTGGAGCTGAACATGGAGCAGGTGGGGGCACTGGCTTTTTACGGGGAGAATATCACGATTGGTAAACTGATCCTTGGAGAACAGGTCGGCACGTTCCGGCTGTCAGCGAACAGTGATGACAGTTATCTGCACTGGGAGCAGTTCGGGCTCGCTTCCATTGGCGAGGTCTGGTACAATGCACCGGCTCTCATTCTTGAAGGGGAGACAACGCATGACAATGACTGCCGGGGGCTGTTTTACCAGAGCAGGATCGGACAGCTGCACATATCCGATGCAGTCGAACGGATTCCTGCGTATTGCTTTCTCGGGGCATTTCTGAATCAGGATGCGCTTGCCATCCATGCAAAAACGATTGGGACGCGTGCCTTTGCAGGCAGTAACATCATTCTTGGCACACTGACGATTGGGGAAGAGGTGGAAACCTTTGAGCACGTGGAGAGAGGGGTACAGACATTTTTCAGACAGTTTCAGGACTGCAACATAGCGAATCTGGTCTACCTTCCGGAACGGGCTGTGACGGGAAGCAGCTGCTATGCGGGGGTTTTTGAAAACGCGGCCATCGGAGGGCTGACACTGGGGGAGGCGGTGCAGGAGCTTCCGAACTATCTGTTTTATAACGCAGTGATGGAGCTGGAAGAGTTCCGGCTGGATGTGCCGGTGGTAGGATATTACAGCTTTGCAGGAAGCAACATTTTGTTCCATGAACTGACGGTGGGTGAGCATGTCACCACGTTTCTGGCGAATTCCAGCAATTACAGCCGGGCGTTTGACGGCTGCACCATCGAACAGCTGATTTATGACGCGGCGGCTGCACAGATGGAGACACTGTCAGGCTCTGTGTATGGGCCGTTTTCCAACCGTACCGTGATCAAAGGACTGGTGATCGGTGAGCAGGTGACCGTGATCCCTTATGGATGCTTCCGCAATGCGAGGATGGATATCGGGGAACTGACGATCACGAATGCGGCGATCGGATACAGGGCGTTTTATGGCTCCAATATCAGCATCGGGACACTGAACATCGGTAAAAATGTGGGCTGGCAGGGTACCGTGTACGATGAGATGGACTGCTTTTACAATGCGCATATCGGAACGCTGAATTATAACAGCAATGCGGTGGAGCCGGACTGGTATACCGGGCTTTTTGGAAAGGGGATGTTTGCCTATGCATATATTGGACAGCTGAACATTGGGGAGGACGTAGAAAGGATTCCTGCCTACTGGTTTTATTCTGCAACGCTGACACAGGATATGCTGACCATACCCTGCGGGTGGTCGTACCGGTCTTTCGACAGCAGCAGGATGAACGTGGGGATGCTGATCCTGAACGGGGATCTGGAAGAGATCAGTTATGCAGCAAAGCAGGATCAGGGCTTTGGGAATATGACTGTTGGTACGGTGGTCTATGACATCCCTTCTGCCAGCGTGAGCGCTTCCGGTCTGTATGCGGGAAGCATTTTCCAGAACGCGAAGGTCACGAATCTTGTTCTGGGGGAGCATGTGGAGTATTTTGATGTCCGGCTGTTTCGGGATATGGCATTTCAGGACTGCTACATTTATCCGGTCAGGGCGGCAGACGGGTATCTGGAACAGGATTTTTCAGTGGGAACCGCTTCGACGGCAAGCCTGCATGCACACCACAACAGCGATTTTACGGCGTACTTTGACAAGGGAGTTTCGGCGTATGACTGGATGTGTGCAGATCATTTTGAAAAGGCTTACGGGACTAAAGTTTTCGATGAGGAATCAGGGACATACGCGGTGGAGGTTTTCAGGACTTGCAGTATCTGCGGCTATGGGGAAGCGTCCTTAGAGGAACTGGACTGTACCTATGACGTATATCTGTCCATCCCGGTCGGCATAGATCTTACGTTTGACGAACAGACAAAATCTTTTACCGGAAGTGAAGAGGTTTATGTATATGGTACGCTTGGAAATGCTTATGAAGGCGTGCGGCTTCTGGCTGACAGGGATGAGGAATGCTTTGGAAAGGCTGTGATGGACGGAGGCAGTTATGACATTTCCAGATTTCTGTCCGTTGGCTTTTCCGAAGGGGAGGCGGCAGTCTTTCCGGGAAAACTGCTTTTTGATAATGCAGCATATGTGGAAGCTGGGGAAATGGAAAATGTATGCCGGGAACAGATGACCGTATCGGTAAACGCACTTGCTTTTTGGGAGAGCGGAGCCGGGGATTATGAGATCAGTATTCCGGTGAGGGTGGAACTGGTGGAGCGCCCGGAGCGTGCAGGAGACATTTGAAGATATGTAACTGTTTAGAAATCGGTCGAAGCGGAAACGGCGCAGGTCTCCGTTTCACTCCGGGCGTTTCTAAGCAGACATCCACTGGAAGTCCAGTTCTTATGGGAACGTGATTCAAGAATGTAAAAATGAGTGGGAAGGAGCACGGTTTTATGAAACACGAGAATTACAGATATACAGA
>JALFNQ010000022.1 GCA_022773965.1 Lachnospiraceae bacterium | reverse complement strand
GGAGTACAACATATGGACATTTTCGGGTTGCTCACCATGCTTGGTGGGCTGGCACTGTTCTTGTACGGAATGCATACGATGGGCGATGGTCTGGCAAAAATGGCAGGCAGCCGCCTTGAACAGATTTTAGAGAAGCTGACGAGTACGCCGATCCGCGCGGTATTGCTTGGTGCGGGTGTGACGGCGGTCATTCAGAGCTCCTCTGCGACAACGGTCATGGTTGTGGGATTTGTCAATTCCGGTATTATGAAGCTGTCTCAGACAGTTGGTATCATCATGGGTGCCAATGTGGGAACGACGATTACCTCATGGATCTTAAGCCTTGCGGGGATTGAGGGGGACAGCTTCTTTCTGCAGCTGTTAAAGCCCAGTTCTTTTTCGCCGGTTCTGGCAATGGTCGGCGTTATTTTTCTGTTGTTTTTAAAGGATGAAAAAAAGAAAGATATCGGAACGATCTTACTTGGTTTTGCCGTGCTGATGTTTGGAATGGAGACGATGAGCGGAGCGGTAAAGCCCCTTGCCGATGTTCCGGAATTTACGAATCTGTTTGTTGCATTTAAGAATCCGATTCTGGGCATGCTGGTGGGAGCGTTGCTCACCGCGATCATCCAGAGTTCTTCTGCGTCTGTGGGTATCTTGCAGGCAATGTGCGCCACAGGGGCGGTCAGCTTTGGTGCAGCGATCCCGATCATCATGGGACAGAATATCGGTACTTGTGTGACGGCGATGATCTCCGGTATCGGAGCCAGCAAAAATGCAAAGCGGACAGCGCTTGTGCATTTGTACTTCAATGTGATCGGAACTGCGGTGTTTATGATCGTATTCTATGCGTTGAATGCGATTGTGCATTTTTCGTTTTTAGATCATGCGGCGAATGGTGCGGGCATCGCGCTTGTGCATTCTGCATTTAATATTATGGCAACCCTTATTCTGCTTCCGTTTTCCAGGGTGCTGGAGCGTCTGGCAGTGCTTTCGATTCCGGATCATGGCGATGGTGTTGCAGAAAATGAAGAGCAAGGTTCCAAAAAGACATTCGTGGATGCCGGTATGAAGCTTTTGGATGAGCGTTTCTTAGAGCGTCCTGCATTTGCGGTGGCACAGGCAAAGGCGGCTGCAAATGAGATGGCAAAGCTGGTGAATGAGGCGTTAACCCTTGCGATGGAGTTAAATGAGGGGTATGATAAAAAGAAAGTAAAACGCATTTGCGAGCTGGAGGAACACGTGGATGCCTATGAGGACGGGCTGGGCACTTATCTCGTGCAGCTTTGTGCGAAGCCGCTGTCAGAGCATGATAATCATGTGATTACGACACTTTTAAAGAGTATCAGTGATCTGGAGCGCATGGCGGATCATGCGGTCAATCTGGCGCAGAATGCGCAGCGCATGCACAAGGAAAACGCACAGTTTTCCAAGAAGGCTACGGCGGAGCTTTCTGTATTTTCAAGTGCGCTTGAGGATATCCTGCAGTTGACCTTCCGGGCGTTTGAAAATGTGGATGTGTCAGAGGCGGCGCATGTAGAGCCTCTGGAGGAGGTCATTGACAATCTGAAGGAGGAGATCCGCTCTCGTCATATCAAACGTCTTGCAAAGGGAAAGTGTACGATCGAGCTTGGCTTTGCTTTGACGGATCTGGTGACAAATTATGAGCGTATTGCGGATCATTGCTCAAATATTGCGGTGGCGGTGATCCAGATGGATGAGAAAGAGCATGATGTGCACAAATATCTCGGTCAGGTGAAGACCGAGGATCCACAGTTTGCACAGCTGTACAATCGGTATAAGGAGCGCTATAACTTAGAATAACTATTTTGATGAACTATTTCGGGCAGAAGATCAGAGCGGAACCGTTCAGGCTGTTATTTTCGTTTTGGATGCTGCGAAGCAGTTGAGAAATAAGAAGGAGATGGGTGAGGATGGCAACCATTTACGTTGTGGAGGATGATCAGAATATTCGGGAAATTGAGAGCTTCTCACTAAAAAATTCTGGTTACGAGGTTGAGGATTTTGAGTGTGCGGCAGCCTTTTACAAGCGCATGGAGCGTTCGCTTCCGGATCTGGTTCTGTTAGATATCATGCTTCCGGATCGGGATGGGTTGGAAATTTTGAAGGATCTGCGGGCGCGGGTGGAGACAAGGCGGCTACCTATCATTATGGTCACTGCAAAGACAACAGAGATTGATAAGGTCAAGGGACTTGATATGGGCGCAGATGATTATCTGACGAAGCCCTTTGGTGTGATGGAGCTGATCTCCCGGGTCAAGGCGCTTCTTCGCCGGAGCAGCGGCTTGCAGGAGGATACCGTGCTGCAGTTTCAGGAGCTTCGGATGGATCTGGAAAAACACCGCGTGAGCGTTCAGGGAGAACCGGTGGAGCTGACCTTTAAGGAGTTTGAGCTGCTCCGCATTTTCATGCAGAATGCGGGTATCGTTTTGCAGCGGGAGACGCTGATGACGAAGGTGTGGGGAACGGACTATGAAGGTGAGAGCCGCACACTGGACATGCACATTAAGACGTTGCGGCAGAAGATCGGTGGCTACGGCAACCATATCAAGACGGTGCGAAATGTAGGGTATCGATTGGAGTAGTTTATTGCAGGTATCTCCATGGGATGAAAGTAGCGTTGCACGAGGAGACTTTTTCATGAAGCGGAAAATAAATGCTCGTTTTGTCCTGCTGACCGTGATGTCAGTGGTTCTGACACTGGTGCTGGCAACTCTGGCATATTATGAATTGTTTAAAAAAGAAGTACTGGCGGATCTGCGTTCCTATACCTATGTGCTGGAGCACGCAGGTGTGTTTGATGATGTGACCACGGTGCGAGAATACACTCTGTCAGATACGGATGTGCGTATTACACTCATTGATCCGGATGGCGAGGTGCGTTATGACAGTCAGGCAGATGCCGAAGACATGGATAATCATGAGAACCGTCCGGAGATCGCACAGGCGCTTCAATCCGGAGTCGGAGAGGCGATCCGTCATTCAGATACGATCGGGAAGAATCTGTTTTACTATGCCGTTCGGATGGACAATGGTTCGGTGCTGCGTGTTGGCAAGGAGAGCGGCAGTATCTGGGCAGTCTTTACGAGTATTCTGCCCTGGATCGCAGGGATTGGTCTCGGGCTCATACTGATCGGTCTGGTGCTGTCTCATTATTTGACGATGCAGCTGTTAGAGCCCATTGAGCGCATGGCGAACGATATGGATCATCTGGATTCCATGACGGTTTACAAGGAAATGATTCCCTTTACGACCAAGATCCGCAAGCAGCATGAGGACATTATCAAAAATGCAAAGATGCGTCAGGATTTTACGGCGAATGTTTCCCATGAGCTGAAGACACCGTTAACTGCGATTTCCGGTTACTCGGAGCTGATTGAGAATGGTATGGCGACGGATGCGGATGTACAGCGCTTTGCAGGGGAGATCCACAAAAATTCCAAGCGTCTGCTGACGCTGATCAATGACATTATCCGTCTGTCTGAGCTGGATGTGACGGAGCAGAACCTGATCACGCAGGAGGTGGATCTGTATGAGATTGCGCGCACCTGTGTGGATATGTTGCAGGTGAATGGAGAAAAGCATGATATTTCTATTTCACTGTGTGGAACCAGCTGTACCGTCAATGCAAATCGGGAGATGATGGAGGAGCTGGTCTACAATCTGTGCGATAATGCGATCCGTTACAATAACGTTGGCGGATCGGTCAAAGTATGGGTGATGAAGGAAAAAGATCATGCGATCCTTTCCGTTGAGGATACCGGCATCGGTATTCCACAGGAGGATCAGGAGCGAATCTTTGAACGCTTTTACCGGGTGGATAAGAGCCGTTCCAAGTCCACTGGCGGCACTGGACTTGGTCTTGCCATCGTCAAACACATCGTGGAGCAGCATGATGCGAAGCTGGAGATCCACAGCAGACTGGGCGAGGGCACGGAGATACGGGTGATTTTTTAGAAGGGTTGTATGATTTTGGAAATGTGGCAAATTCCACAAAGCGTAGGGTGATTCCCCGCTTCATAGGTTGCGTAGAGAGGTAGTCCTCCCGTATGATCTGTATGATCAGATCAGCGGGAGGTGTTTTTATGAGGATCAATCGGGCAGGAATGACAGGTTTTATGATGTGTTTTATGGCGATCATCTTTGGTGTAGCCACGAACGGAGGCATTCAGACGATCACGAATTTTATACACTTACCATCCTTTATTGTGACGGTAGGTGGAGCGCTGTTTGCAGTGTTGATCACAGCGGATACGTTTGGGGACTTTCTTTTGGGGATCAAAGGATTGGGCTATGCTTTATCTGGAGGTGTGACGAATATTGATGGGATCGCGGAATCCATTTATGAAATGTCGGATCTGGCAAGAAAGGAAGGATTGCTGTCATTGGAGGAGAAGGGCAGTGAGCTGACAGACAGGTTTCTTGCAAAAGGGATCAGTCTTGTGGTAGATGGCAGTGAACCGGATCTGATCCGGGATATCATGGAGATGGAAATGTCACATCAGTATGATAACGATAAAAAGCAGATCCGTTTCTGGCAGGATCTGGGTGCCTATGCTCCGGCATGGGGAATGGTAGGTACGTTGATCGGACTGATCAATATGATGAAAACGATGGGAGCGGATTCCTCTGCGATCGGAGCTGGAATGTCTCTGGCGCTGATCACAACGCTGTACGGTTCGATCATAGCCAACTGGATCTGTATTCCGATCTCGCGAAAACTGGAAAAGAAGAGTGATGCGGAGTATCTGGTAAAGGAGATCATTGTTGAGGGTGTACTGTCCATACAGGCGGGAGAAAACACAAGGATCATCAAAGAAAAGATACAGGCGATCGTGAATAAAGAAAATGAAAATTGACGCATTCCTGTGACAAGATGAAAGGCCACTGTCAAAACAGTTCCGGTCAAAAAGGAACGCTCATAGAGAAAAAAGAGCAAAAAATGCGCGATTCTACGAGGTAGAGAGTGATTCTCCACTTTGTGGATTGCGCATTTACCTTTGTAGGGGTATAGTTCTAGATAAGAGTTGCAGCTTTTACAAAGGAACGGAGGATGTTTTATGAGTGAGAACAAGATAGGCTCTTTTATCCAATTGAGCAGAAAAGAAAAGGGGATGACGCAAAGGGATCTGGCAGACCAGATCGGAGTGAGTGATAAGACAATATCAAAATGGGAAAATGGAAACAGTGTTCCGGATACGGAGATTCTGACATCGTTATGTCAGGCATTGGACATTTCGGTAAACGAGCTTCTCTCCGGAGAGAAATTGCCTGTGGAGTCCTATCCACAGAGAGCGGAGGAAAATATGATGAATCTATTGAAAGAAAATGAAGATAATCGTAAAAATTCTACGATTCAGTTGATCGTAGGTATTGTATTGGGCATTTTATCGATCATACTGCTGCTTGGCATTACGGGTGGTGCGGGCCTGCATGCATTTGTGTGGTTTATCGATCTGCCGTCATTGATCGGAATCGTACTGATCTGTGCAGCTGTTGTTTTGTGTTCCGGTGTACAGGGAAAAAAAGAAGTATTTCGTATCGTACAAAAGACCGTGATTCCGGCTGGCGTATTTATGGCACTGACAGCTGGAGTTGTGCTTTTAGCAAGTTTCGATGATGTGAAATATATAGGACCGAATCTGGCAATTGCGTTTTTATCACTGGTCTATGCAGTACTGATCTATATAATCCTGATCCCGGTGAATAAGCGGCTGGAGCGTTAGTGGTCGATCAATCAAATCATTTTAAAGGGCAGTCCGTGGAAGGAGCTGCCCTTTTTGCCTGACGAAAAGTTATAAAAGAAAATAAAAGTTATATTTGTAAAGCTGTATTATATTTAAAAGGTATTTGGAAATTGTACTCCGCAGGGTGTGAGCATCTTGATGGTCTGGTTGATCGCAGAAAAGCATAAAAGAAAACCTGCACATCTTGACTAAGCCGTACGACTAAAAGTATAATAAAAATATTATATATTGTCGTACGGCTATGTTGAGGTGATGAATATGAAAATAACAGGTGCGAAGGATTTGGGGAAAGCAATACAACAACAGAGAAAGCGTATGGGATACACACAGGCATATTTGGCTGAAGTAACCGGTTTTAGCACAAGTTTTATCTCTGATCTGGAAAACGGAAAGCCTACGGCTGAACTTGAGAAGGCATTATTTTTGGCAAATCTTTTGGGACTTGATGTGGAAATAGTTGAGAGGGTGTGAAAGATGAGAAAGATCGGAAAACAGTATTTTGTACGAATGAGAGTTTTGTTTTTTATCGTTATTTTGCTGGGAATGACATTGTCCGGCAGATGTGAAACGGTGCGTGCGAAGAGCAGTATTTACGACAGTTACCGGATCATCATGTCGGCTTCGGAGCTGACCATGTATACAGGAATGCGTGCAGAAAATCTTTGGGCATCCATTTCTTATAGTCATGCGCAGGGATACAGTGATGCAGATTATGAAAAGGCAACGAAAAAGATCAGTGATCATCTCATTTGGACATCGTCCGATCCGTCGGTTGTGGGCTTTTACGACACGCATGACAGCAATGGCCAGGTGAAGACAGTCGGAAAAAAGAAGGGCTCCTATGCATCGCTGTAAAAAGCTGGACTTCTTCCAATACAAAGGTATGTAAGGTAGAAAAACAGGGGACAATTGGAATACTGTCAGCCACCGGCGTGGGAAAGTGTACGATCACATGTACTGCAAAAAGCGGGAAAACATATCAATGCAAGCTGACGGTTGTAGGCGGAAAAAAATGGGGTGGCTTGAGCAATGGCTACAGACCAAAGCTGTCTGATGTGAAAAAGCACGGATATATCAAGGACATCAATACGGTTCAGGATTATGGATCGGTCATTGTTGTTTTATATGATATTGATAATGAGATCAAGTGGAACAGTCATAAGAAGCTTGCTTCAGAGGTTCTGGATCAACAGATGAGCACGTTACAGCAAAGATATCCGGGCCGGGAGATTGGTGCCGGAGGAAATAATCTGGTGCTCTGCTACAGTGATGACGGAAAACAATATGGGAGACCCAGTGTGTATTATTACTATGTCAAATGAGTGAAAAGGTATATCAGATAAGTGTCATGTGTGAGCCGGATTTTTCGGTGGTATGCGGTCTGCTGGGGGAAGGGCGGACAGATCAGGGAGAACTAAAAAAAATATATGCATCCGTGCTTGTAAAGCTGCGGGAGCTGGTGTATCCGGTGGTTTTGATGAAGCAGTCTGAGGTGGGGGAGACATTTTTTCCAGCGGATGCTTCTGGTGCAAAAAATTGCACTTTAGAGCGTAAATCAGATACCGGTGATGGAGCTGGGCAGCTACTTGTTTTGTCCGTAATTCTCACCATCGGCAGAGCCGGAGAGCAGTATGTGAGGGAACTATTTGCACAGGGAGAACATCTGCATGCGCTGGTGACGGACGCGATGCTGAGTGCATGGCTCTTTGCGATGGATAAAAAAGTACAGGATGAGATCCGTGCCTTTTGCATCGGTCAGGGTGTTGGTGTCGCAAAACGGCTGGAGGCACCAGATGATCTTTCGCCCGAAATGCAGGGAATCATTTGTGAAGCGCTGGATGCAGAGCGGCTGGCAGGCGTTCGTGTGACGGAAGCACACATGCTGGTGCCGGAAAAATCCATGTGCTATGTGCTGGAGCTTACCGATGACTGCCAGCGATTTGCGGCGGGACATGACTGCGAGAAATGTGAAAAAAAGGACTGTGGGATGCGAAAAGCTACATGCAACCCCCGGAATATGAAGCAAATGCAGAATTCGGTTGATACTATGACAAAAAACAGTATGATCAAAATACTTGTGGAAGACCAGGGAAAAAAATATGCTTGCGAAGCAGGGAGCGTTCTCATTCATACGCTGCGGGAGCACGGCGTGCGCATTGATGCGCCCTGCGGCGGCAGCGGGCGGTGCGGGAAATGCCGTGTGCGCGTGGTGAGTGGAGAGCTGCCTGTGACGGCGGAGGATCGGGCATTTTTGTCTGAGCGGGAAATCGCGACAGGCGTGCGTCTGGCATGTACGGCACGACCAATGTCTGATCTGCGCATCCGGGTGCTGGCAAAGCCCGGAAAGCAGATCGCTGCGGTGTCGGAGATAAGTAATGTCAGATCCGGGATGAATACCGGACAGAGTGCTGATCAGGAGAGAAGGAATACGGACTTGAAACAGATGCCAGGTGATGTCATGGGATCGAAGAATGCCAAAAATGCAAGTGTGTATGATGCCGCATTCGATAAACAGGGATTGTCTGTCACTGACGAAAACGGATATGGCATTGGAATTGATATTGGAACAACAACGCTGGCAGCCTGCCTCTACGGCTGGTCAGACGGCGTGGTTTACGAGACAATCACAGCGGTCAATTCCGGGCGGGATTTTGGTGCGGATGTACTCAGCCGTATGGAAGCTTCTAATAATGGAAAACGTGCACGGCTGCAGGAACTGTTGCAGGAGGATGTGTGCGGGCTGCTGGCGGAATTATTACATCGGGCAGGTGTGCAGGCAGTGGATGTAAAAAAAATGGTGATCGCAGCTAATATGACAATGGTACACCTGCTCATGGGCTATTCCTGTGAGACACTTGGACGGGCTCCCTTTGTCCCTGCAAATAAACGGATGATCTGTGCAGATGCAATGCGCATTTTGGGAGATAGCAGCTTGCGGTGTCCGGTTGTCATACTTCCTGCAGTATCTGCTTTTGTGGGCGGTGATATCGTATCGGGAATGCTGTCTCTTGGGATGAATGAAGGCAATGACACAGTACTGTTGCTTGATGTGGGAACAAATGGAGAGATGGCACTGCGCCATAACGGGCAGATCTACGTGACCAGTACGGCAGCAGGTCCTGCCTTTGAAGGTGGCGGTATCAGCTGTGGATGTGCCAGTGTGCCGGGGGCGATCTGCAGCGTGAAGTTTGTGGATGATATGTGGGATCGGAGTATCAGCTTGAAAGAGGAAAGCGTGCATAGTTTTGCTTCCGGTCTGTATCAAGGTCAGAATTGTGCTAGCCTGATAGACGAAAAAGAAGGTTGGAGTGGTAGCCTGACAGAGGGGCAAGCGGATGGTTCAAATTACAGAACGAATCGTGAACAGGGTTTCATGCTGCGCACGATCGGTGACGCTGCTCCTGTGGGTATTTGCGGAAGCGGTGTGCTGGAGCTGGTCAGTGAACTGCTTCACGTTGGATTGTTGGATGAAACAGGATTGCTTGCAGAGCAATATCGGGAGCGCGGTTTTTCGCTTGGGAAAATGGTATCGGGTAAACCGATCGTCTTTACACAGGGAGATGTTCGTGCGCTCCAGTTGGCAAAAGGCGCGATCCGTGCGGGAATCGAGGCGCTGCTTGCGGCTGGTGGAGTGCGTGCGGAGGACGTAGCTCAGATCTATCTGGCGGGAGGATTTGGCGTGCGCATGGATGAACAGGCGTCAATCCGTATCGGACTGTTGCCGGAGGCATTTCGGGGACGCATTCGTCCGGTGGGAAACAGCAGCCTTTCCGGTGCGGTTTTCGCAGGAAGATGTGCACAGCTGGGGTCAGCTTGCGAGGAATTGCTGGCGCAGTGCAGACAGGTAGTGTTGGCAGAACAGCCGGAGTTTGGGGAGAATTATTTGAAATATATGAATTTTTAGAACTATTCAAAACAGGTCGAAGCATTTGCTGCTGAGACCGTGAGAATATGATTCAGGAGTGAAAAAATCCCATCGTCGAAGACAATTTTCATGGATTTTTTCATCGTGACTGTGAAGGTACTGAACAGTTATGAATTTTTAACGATTCAGAGCAAAATTGAGCTGGGTCTGAACCGTTACAGATCATAAGAATTAGCGCAGGAGGCATACATGAGCACGACACTACCGAAAAATGAACAGGGACTTCGCTTCGGCTATACGACGGGCAGCTGTGCCACAGCGGCGGCAGCGGCCGCTTCACAGATGCTGCTTGGTGCTGCAGATGTGTCTGCTGTGACGCTTTTGACACCGAAAGGAATCGAATTATCTCTGGATATCGAGGATATTACAATTGCCCTAGAAAGACTTGAAGCGAATCAATGCGAAGATACAAGGACGGCGCAACAGTGCGTATATTGGGGAATAAAAAGGGAGTCGGGGAATGATTCTGTGGGTGTCCGGAAGTGCGTGCGATGCGGTGTAAAAAAGGATGCCGGGGATGACCCGGATATTACAGACGGGATTATGGTTTATGCAGTTGCAGAATTCTCGGACATGCCGGGTGTGCAGATCGAGGGTGGCATCGGTGTGGGGCGTGTGACGCGTCCGGGACTGGATCAGCCGGTGGGAGCCGCCGCCATCAATCATGTGCCGCGGGAGATGATCACGCGGGAAGTGTCCCGGGTGATGGAGCGTGCTTGTTATGATGGTGGTATCCGCATTACGATCGAGATTCCTGAAGGAGTTACACTGGCGACAAAGACCTTTAATCCGAGGCTTGGTATCGAGGGTGGTATTTCGGTGCTCGGCACCAGCGGCATCGTGGAGCCCATGAGCGAGGAAGCGTTAAAGGCCACCATCCGCGCAGAACTGTCTGTGCGTCGCGCAGAAGGATATGAAAATGTGATCCTGGTGCCGGGAAATTACGGGTTGGATTTTTTAAGAGAAAGAGCAATGAGCCGGGACGACCAGCAAAATGGGCTTGCCTATTCGACGGATCAATTGCAGGCGGAGAATAATATAGATGTAGACTCGGCGGTGAAATGCTCCAATTTTATTGGTGACGCGATCGACATGGTGGCAACACTCGGATTTAAGGAGGTATTGCTGGTGGGGCATATCGGAAAGCTGATCAAGCTCTCCGGCGGGATATTTAACACCCATTCCAGACAGGCGGACGCACGCATTGATCTGCTCGTATCCGCCGGTGTGCGCGCGGATGTTCCGCAGGAGATCTTAAAGAAGCTTTATGATACGGTCACGACAGAGGATGCGCTGCGGATACTGGACGAGCATCATATGCTTTGTCCGGTCATGGATGCAGTGAAAGAACGGATTGACTATTATTTGCGGCAGCGGGCAGGTGGCAGGCTGCTGATCCGGGCAATTTTGTTCTCTAATGTTTACGGGGAGTTGTAAGTGAAGTTGCATCCGAGTCTCTGCTCATAGCACTGGGAAACGCTCTTTAAGGGTAGAAAACGCTTTTCGGGAAGCGTCAAAAGATGGAAATTGTGGAGAAAGAATGGAAGAATAACAGATGGAATTCAAGAGTACAGACGGAACAAATAAAGACTTCGTAGAAAATTGCAGACTGCTGGATCAGGATCTCGACCGGCGTGTGGGAAGAGAGATCCAGCGGGAGAAATATAACGCTTATAACCAGCTGGATCATATTCATGAAGCGATCGTTGTCTACGAAGGTGACACACCGGTTGGTGGTGGCGCCATCAGAAGATACAGCGAGACGGATGTGGAACTAAAGCGGATTTTTGTGCGCCCGGAGTATCAGGGGCAGGGGATCGGAACGAAGCTGGTTTCCCGGCTCATCGACTGGGCAAAGGAATTAGGATATACGAGGATGATCCTTGAAACCGGAGAACTTCTGAAAGAATCCTGTGCATTGTATCAAAAGCTTGGGTTTGAAGTAATACCGAATTATGGTCCCTATGTAAACATGCCGGAATCGCTGTGCATGGCAAGGGAATTGTAAAGATGAAGTATAAAGGAGAAACCATGAATGTGAGACAGGATGCAGATTTTATTATACATGAATCCATTCAAAAGGTATTGCCGGATGAGGCGGTCCGACAGGCATTAAATGATAAGAAATTTGACACAGGCGGTATCTATGTGGTCGCAGCAGGGAAAGCTGCCTGGGAAATGGCAAATATTGCCGCTGCCGTTTTACAGGACAGGATCGCAGTCGGAGTGGTGTGCACGAAATACAACCATGTAAAAGGTGAGATCCCGGGGATGACCTGCTTTGAGGGAGGGCATCCCGTTCCGGATTCCAATTCTTTCAAAGGAACGCAGGTGGCGCTGGATCTGGTATCCGGGCTCAAAAAAGAAGATACGGTGTTGTTTTTGCTCTCCGGCGGCGGTTCCGCGCTTTTTGAAAAGCCATTGATCGCGGAAGAGGAACTGGCGGATATTACCGGACAGCTGCTGTCCTGCGGCGCTGATATCAAGGAAATGAATACGATCCGCAAGCGTCTTTCCGCCGTAAAGGGCGGAAGATTTGCAAAGCTGTGTGAGCCGGCGCATGTATACAGTATCGTGCTGAGTGACGTGCTGGGAGACCCGCTGGATATGATCGCTTCCGGTCCGGCTTATCCGGACAGTACCACCTGTGCGGATGCCCTGCGGATCGCGGAAAAATATCAGCTGAAGCTGAGCGATGACGCGAGAAGATTATTGGAAAATGAGACGCCGAAGCAGTTGTCAAATGTGGAAACGGTCATCACCGGAAGTGTCAGAAATTTTTGTGAGGCTGCGAAAAATGCCTGTGAAGAACTGGGATATCAGACCGTTGTGCTGACAGACCAGCTGGACTGCCAGGCGAAGGAAGCCGGAGCTTTCCTCGGTGCGATCGCAAAGTCTCATCAGGAAACGAACAAAAGTCTTGCTTTCATTACAGGTGGGGAAACGGTTGTCCGGCTGACGGGACACGGAAAAGGCGGGCGCAATCAGGAGCTTGCGCTGGCGGCGGCAGATAAGATCGCTGGGCTCAAAGATACGGCTATTTTCAGCGTGGGAAGTGACGGAACTGATGGACCGACAGATGCCGCAGGCGGTTATTGTGACGGTGAGACAAAGGATATACTTGCACGGGCAGGAATCCGTATTTTTGATGCTTTAGAGGAAAATGATGCTTACCACGCGTTGAAAATGTCCGGCGGGCTGATCATTACAGGTGCGACCGGCACAAATGTGAATGATGTCGCTGTGCTGCTGATCAAGAGGTAAATTGAAATAGATAATATGTGAGATGATTTGAAAATTGGTTACAATTCACACGTCAGCCAGCTGACCTGTGAATTGCAACGAATTTGGCGATGCTTCGCATGCAAAATCGCCAAATTCATGACTCATGTACGTTTATGGCACGTAGCCCGCAGTAAATGCTGGCTACTGTGTGGAAAGTAACGGAAATTGCTCATATATTATCTATTTTTTATTTTTTTTCTTGAAATTAGATAAAATATTATCTATAATTAAAGTAAAAAGTGAGGGTACGGAACAGTTACGTGAGGTGGGAAATGGGAAAATATGTATGGGAAACAGCTGAAGAGATCGATATGGAGCTGGCGAAGCGCGCAAAGAAAATACGAAAGCGGCGAGGAATCTCGCAGGAAGAACTCAGCAAAAGAAGCGGTGTCAGCTATGGCTCTGTCAAGCGCTTTGAAACTACCGGTATGATATCACTCGTTTCATTGACGAAGATCGCGATGGAGCTTGACTGTGTGGACGATATTAAGGATATGTTCACAAAAGCGGCATACCGCAATATTCAGGAGGTCATCAATGAAAATAAATAAAACGCTTTTGGTAAAATATCACGACAGTTGGTCGGTACACTGGCTGCAATGGAAAATGGGAAGATCGCTTTCGAATATGCAGATGACTGGCTGGAAACAGGATTCCCCATCATCCCATTTTCACTCCCGTTAGAGAAGCGTGTGTTCGTTCTGTCAAAACCCTGTTTTGGAGGCTTGTTTGGTGTGTTCGCAGACAGTCTGCCGGATGCATGGGGCAATATGCTTGTCAATCGGATGCTCAAAAAAAATGGTATTTCCGTGGATCGGGTCACGGTGTTAGACCGGTTGGCTATTGTTGGAAATGCAGGAATGGGAGCCCTTTCTTATGAGCCGGAATATTTACTGGAAAAAGAAAACAAAGAATTTGATTTAGATGTACTTGCAGCGGAGTGTGAGAAAGTTTTACAGACGGAGTACACAGATGCATTAGATGAATTGTATCTGCTGGGTGGAACCAGTGGTGGTACCAGACCGAAGATCATGACGCAGTGGGAGCAGAAAGAGTGGATCATCAAATTCCCTGCGCATGTGGATCGCAGACGATAGAGAAAAGAGGAAGAACAATGAAAGCAAAATTATACGGCGTAGGTGTCGGACCGGGTGACCCGGAGCTGCTCACGTTAAAGGCCGTTCGTGTCATAAAAGAATGTGAGGTACTGGCAGTACCGGGAAAAACGAAGGAGGACTCGGTTGCCTACGGCATTGCGCTGGCAGCGGTTCCGCAGATGGAGGAGAAGGAAACGATCTGTATCCATATGCCCATGACAAAGGATGAAAAAAAGCTGAAAGAAAGCCATGAAAAGGGCGCAGCACAGATCGTCCGTCTGCTGAAACAGGGAAGATCTGTCGCATTTTTAACACTCGGCGATCCGACGATTTATTCCACCTATATATATCTGCAAAGGATTGTTCAGGAGGCAGGATATGAGACCGCGATCATCAGCGGTGTGGCATCGTTTTTGGCGGCGGGAGCAGCGTTAAATATCGGATTGGTAGAAAAAGATGAACAATTGCATATCATTCCGTCTTCCTATGAGGTCAAGGAAGCGCTACAGCTGCCAGGCACAAAAGTGCTCATGAAGACAGGAAAAAAAATGCCGCTTGTAAAGGAAGCGGTTGCACAGATGAATGCCGATATTTATATGGTGGAAAACTGTGGTATGGAAGGGGAACGCATCTGCCATGGCGCGGAGGAGATTCCGGAGGATTCAGGCTACTATTCTCTTATCATAGTGAAAGATAAAATCGAATCTGCGTAGATCCCAACTTTTTACAGAGATATTGGATGGGACTTAACAGGGTAATTTACAGGATATTTGTCTCAGAAACGATACATGTGAGGTAGAAGAAAAATGGTACATTTTGTGGGCGCAGGCAGCGGGGCGCCGGATCTGATTACGCTGCGGGGAAAACGGCTTTTGGAGGAAGCGGATGTGATCATCTATGCAGGATCATTGGTCAATCCGCAGTTATTGGTAGATAAAAAAGAGACTGCCGAGGTGCACAATAGCGCGAAGATGACGCTGGAGGAAGTGCTGGCAGTCATGGAACAGGCAGAAAAAGCGGGGAAAACAACGGTTCGGCTGCACACGGGCGATCCCTGTCTGTACGGTGCGATCCGGGAACAGATGGACGCGCTGGATGAGCGGGGAATCGACTATGACGACACACCGGGCGTCAGCTCCTTTCAGGCGGCAGCGGCGGCGTTGAACCTGGAGTACACGCTGCCGGATGTGTCACAGAGTGTAGTCATTACCCGCATGGAGGGGCGTACCCCGGTGCCGCCAAAGGAGAGCATCGAATCCTTTGCGTCCCATGGGGCAACGATGGTCATATTTTTAAGCACAGGCATGCTGGAGGAATTATCTGAGCGCCTGATCGCGGGCGGTTATGAAAAGACCACTCCTGCGGCGATCGTCTATAAAGCCTCGTGGGAGGACGAGAAAAAATTCGTTTGTACGGTGGAGACACTGGCGCGTACTGCAAAAGAACACGACATCACAAAAACAGCGCTGATCATCGTCGGCGATGTGGTCTCACAGAGCAGCTATTCGCGTTCGAAGCTGTATGATCCCACATTTACGACAGAATTTCGGGAGGGAAAATTGTGAAAAAGGAAACGATTCAGAACAAGTCAGAGCGGATTCAGGAGTGTGAAAATCCCATAGACAATTTTCATGGATGTTTGAATCGGAACTGCAAAGATAGCGAACAGTTGCAGAAGCAGTTATATATCGTTGGTATCGGCCCAGGCAGAAAGGAGGGCATGACCTTTGAGGCAGCGGAGGCATTAAGGCGTAGTGACTGTATCGTCGGTTATCATGTATACACAGAGTTGGTGCAGGCAGATTTCCCGGAAAAAGAATATTACACGACACCAATGACAAAAGAGGTGGATCGCTGCCGGGAAGCGCTGGCGCTGGCTGACACAGGAAAAACCGTGTCTTTGATCTGCAGCGGAGATGCGGGGGTTTACGGCATGAGTGGATTGGTCTGGCAGCTGCATGAGGAATATCCGGATGTGGATATACAGGTCGTTGCCGGAGTGACGGCGGCGCTGGCAGGGGCAGCTGTACTGGGTGCGCCCCTGATCCATGACTTTGCGCTCATCAGCCTCAGCGACCTACTGACACCCTGGGAAAAGATCGAAAAGCGCCTGCTGTTGGCGGCAGAGGCGGATTTTGTCATCGTGCTCTATAATCCATCCAGTAAAAAACGCCATGATTATCTGCAAAAAGCGTGTGATCTGATCCAGCAGTATCAGCCACCGGAAACGGTGTGCGGTCTGGTGGAGAACATCGGGCGTGAGGGCGAGCGTGCAAAGGTGCTGACATTGGGGCAGCTTCGAGAGGAAAACGTCAATATGTTTACGACTGTTTTTATCGGAAATTCCCAGACACGCATGATCGATGGGAAAATGGTGACTCCAAGAGGATATACATTATGATCTATAAAAAAAAAATCGTAGTTTTTGCAGGGACAACGGAGGGCCGTCTGCTGGCGGAGCGTCTGGCGTCATCCGGGGTAGAGGTCACAGCCTGTGTGGCAACGGAATACGGTGAGAAGCTTATGCCGGAGCAGTCCTGCCTTACCGTGCATAGTGGGCGGATGGACGCAGAGGAAATGGAAGATTTTTTGCAGCAGAAAATGCCCCATCTCGTTGTGGATGCGACGCATCCCTATGCACAGGTTGTTTCTGAAAACGTGAAAACAGTATGTGAACAATTGCATATGGAATATGTGCGCCTTTTGCGCCCCGTAGGCGTGGTGCTTCCCGAGGATGCGCGGATCCATGTCGTGGAGGATGCGAAGGCGGCAGCAGAGCTGGCAGAGAAAATGTCCGGGAACATTTTTTTGACGACAGGCAGCAAGGAACTGGCGGTATTTGTCGAAACGATCAACGATTTTTCGAGACTGTATGCCCGGGTGCTATCCACGGAAGAGACGATGAAAATATGTCAAGAATTGGGCTTTGAGGGCAGACAGCTGATCTGTATGCAGGGGCCTTTTTCAGAGGAATTGAATCGGGCGATGTTTTCCCATGTGGATGCAAAGATCCTGGTGACAAAGGAATCGGGGAATATCGGCGGATTTTCAGATAAGGTGCAGGCGGCGCTGGCGCAGGATATGCAGTGCATCGTGATCCGCAGACCGAAGGAGCAGGGACTAACCTTTGAGCAGGTGTGTGAGCGGCTGGGCGTGCCGGGGATCGTCAGTCCTTGCGAGAGAGATCACCATCCGGTGGAGAATGTGCCGGTTTCGACTACTGACAATGCGGTAGTGAACATTTCAGGTGTGGAAACTGCCAGTGCGACGGAGGAACTGCCAAGTGCGGAGAATGGTAGAACGGTGATGAACACACTGGATGCGGAGAATGCCAGTCCGATGACGAATACGCTGAATGCGGAGAATGTTATTCCGGCGACACATACATCGGAGGCAGAAACTGTCAGTCCGATGACGAATATGCCGAGAACCGAGACTGGCGGTAACACATCAGGAATACTTACTCTCGTTGGCATCGGCATGGGTATGCCGGAGCAGATGACACTGGAAGCTCATCACGCGCTGGAACAAGCGCAGGTGATCTTTGGGGCAAAACGGATGCTGGATGCTGTGAGTGAATTCCCGGCAGAGAAAGTATGCGAGTACCGCAGAGAACAGATTGCTTCGTATTTGTGCGAGCATCCTAAAATTACGCGGGCGGCTGTCGTATTTTCCGGAGATGTGGGATTTTACAGCGGCGCGGACAGCTTCGGAGCGTGTCTGAATTGTGGCGAAAAAAGCTGGAATGTGCGCAGAATTGCAGGAATTTCATCGGTCAATTATTTTGCGGCAAAGCTGGGCGTGGCATGGCAGGATGTAACATTGTGCAGTGTGCATGGGAGAGATACCGACCTGCCTGCGCAGATTTCACAAAATAAAAAGGTATTTTCTCTTTTCAACGGAGGAGAACAACTGGCGGAACTGGCAGGACAGCTGTCTGACTGTGGACTGGATCATGTGCGGATGTCTGTGGGATTTGATCTGGGCTATGAGACAGAAGAGATCTGGCGGGGCAGTGTCCGTGAATTCTTCAATCATCCGGTGCGGAGAGGGCTTTGTGTGGCACTGTTTGAACATGGTTTTTCCTGTCGGAGCTTTGAAGATATGGAACAGTCATGGGATCTGAGAAAGGTGGTAATGGACGGGGAGTGTAAAAAAGCTGGGAAAAAGAGCTTTACAGCGAATCCTCTGCGATTGACAACCGGGAATATCCCGGATGCGTCATTTCAGAGGGGGGCTGTGCCCCTGAGCAAAGAAGAGATACGGGCAGTGGCACTTTCCAAGCTGCGGCTGACAGCTGATGCGGTCTGCTACGATATCGGTGCGGGCACCGGTGGCATGACGATGGATATCGCGCGTTTTGTGCCAGATGGAAGGGTTTATGCATTTGAAAAAAAGGATGCGGCGTGCACATTGCTTCAACAGAATGTACAAAAATTTCATGCTCAAAATGTGCATATTGTACAGGGAAGCGCACCGGAGATACTGGCTGATGCTGAAGCTCCTACGCATGCATTTATCGGTGGAAGCGGAGGAAGGCTGAGGGAGATCGCGGAATTATTGCTGAAAAAAAATCCTTCCGTGCGGGTGGTGATCGATGCGATCACGCTGGAAACCGTGGGAGAGGCAAATGAGCTGATCAAGTCGCTTCCGGTAAAGGATGTGGATATTGTTTCCGTTACGGTGGCAAAGGCAAAAAGTGCCGGGGCATATCATCTGATGGAGAGTATGAATCCGGTGTATATATTTTCGTTTACAGGTGCAGGGCGCGATGAGATGCTATCGGAGGCTTTGTAACCGTGAAAGGACTGAACAGTTACGGTGGCCGATTGACAATTCTGAAAAGAGAAAAAAGTACAGTAATGAAAACGAAGCACTCGCAATCTGGCAGTTCGAAACAGCTGCGAAACAATGAAACGGAGTGTAAACAAAAGGCAGGAAACAAATGCAACGAAACGAGATACAAAGAAAACAGATACCGCGCCTGATCCTCGCGGCAGCTCACAGCGGCAGCGGAAAGACGATGATCACGATGGGGCTGCTGGCTGCGTTTCAAAAGCGGGGTGTAAATCTTGCATCCTACAAGTGTGGTCCCGACTATATTGACCCGATGTTCCACAGCCGCGTGCTGGGTCTTCCGACGAAAAATCTGGACACTTTTTTTACGGATGTGGATACGACACGGATGTTATTTGCAAAGGGGCAGACAGAAGAGACGCAGCTGGCGCTGATCGAGGGTGTCATGGGTTACTATGATGGCGCGGGGCTTGCAACGGAAGTGGGATCTACTTACGAATTGGCAAATGTATTGGAGGCACCGGTGGTACTGATCATTGATGCGGCGGGCATGAGTCTGTCGGCAGTGGCAGTGTTGAAGGGATTTTTGGAGTATCGTGCGCCAGGCCGGATCGCAGGCGTGTTATTTAACCGCATGTCGAAGCAGGTATATGAGTCGATCCGGCCAGAGGTAGAGAAAGTAGGTGTCCACCCTTGTGGTTATGTGCCGAAATTAGCGGATATGGAGCTTCCGAGCCGCCATCTGGGGCTGGTGACACCGCAGGAATTGAGTGATCTAAAAACATACACCGAAAAACTGGCAGAGCGAATCGCGGAAACCATTGATCTGGATGCTGTTCTTGCACTGGCGAAAAACGCACCGGAGTTTACCTGGAAGCCGATGAAGCTTCCGAAGCTTTCAAGACCACTCTGTGTTTCTGTTGCAAGGGATGAGGCGTTTTGCTTTTTATATGAGGATAATCTGAACTATCTCCGCGAGATTGGTGCGCAGGTGCAATATTTTTCACCATTACATGACGCCGGGTTACCGGAGGAGACGGAAGTGCTCTTGCTGTCCGGCGGCTATCCGGAGTTGTATGCGGGGGAACTTTCCGGCAATGAGCCGATGCGCCGCTCAATCCTTGCGGCACTGGAAAATGGCGTTTATGTGCTGGCAGAATGCGGAGGCTTTTTATATTTGACAGAGCAGCTGGAGGATATGGCGGGGCATTCACATCCGATGACGGGATGGATTCCGGCGAAATCATTTCGGACGAAAAAGCTGGGGCGATTTGGCTATATTGAACTGGCACCGCAGGCGGGCGGCACGTGGATCCGGGGGCACGAATTTCACTATTTCGACACGACGGATAATGGATGTGATTTTGTTGCAAAAAAGCCTTTCCGTGATGTAAGATGGGAGTGTATGCATGCATCGGAACGTGCGCTTATTGGATTCCCGCACTTGTACTATTACAGTAATTCTGCGTTTCTTTTTGAGCGGCTGGAGCAATATATTGAGGTGCGTGGATGTGAGTAATAGTTCGGAAATCAAGAAGTTATAAAGATTGCGCAAGGTACTTATTGAAGATGGTAGAGGAATAAACGGGATTTGGAATGACAGATAAAGAATTACTTGAACAGACGATAAGAAACATACAGCCGTTGGATCAGGCAAGTCGAAGGGCATGTAGGAATTACTGGAATAACATGGGAAAACCCCTACACAGTCTTGGGAAAATGGAAACATTGTGGGCACAGCTTGCTGGAATTCAGCGGACGGTGCACCCGTCAGTGGACAAGCGTGCGCTGATCGTGATGTGCGCAGATAACGGCGTGGTTGCGGAGGGTGTCACCCAGACCGGGCAGGAAGTCACAGCGATCGTGGCGGAGAATTTTTTTGATGATCTGACCTGCACGTCGCTCTTATGTAAGAAAAACCATTGTGACAAGTATATTGTGGACATCGGAATGGCGGTTGATACCCCGCGTACGATCCGGCGAAAGGCCGCTTACGGAACAAAAAATATGACAAAAGGACCGGCCATGACACGCGGGGAGACGCTGGCGGCGATTCGGACAGGAATTGAGATGGCACAGCAATTAAAAAATGATGGCTATCAGATCCTTGCAACCGGAGAGATGGGCATCGGAAATACGACGACCAGCAGTGCCGTGACAGCAGTTTTATTGAAAAATAAGATTGTGCAGGAATGTTTAGAGAAAAAAAATTTGCATAGTAACTATGAAGATGCGAAATCGTTTCAAGAAAGCGAACTGTGCCTGGATGTAAGGACAGGTACAGAAAACATCATAACTCAGGGTGCGTGGGTGGATCTAGATGCATGCGTGGAAGCAGTCACAGGGCGGGGGGCAGGCCTTTCTGATGAGGGTCTGGAGCGCAAAAAAGCTGCCATTTTGCGTGCGATAGCCATCAATCAACCGAACCCGTCAGACCCAGTAGATGTGTTAGCCAAGGTGGGCGGCTTTGATCTGGCGGGGCTTGCAGGCGTGTTCCTAGGAGGAGCAGCAGAAGGGCTTCCCGTGGTGATCGATGGATTTATCTCTCTGGCGGCGGCACTTTTGGCAGCACGTATCGCACCGGGGTGTGCAGCCTACATGATCCCATCGCACCAGTCAAAGGAGCCGGGTGCAAAACTGATTTTAGAGGAGCTTCATCTGGAACCGGGACTATGTATGGACATGTGTCTGGGCGAGGGCTCGGGGGCTGTAGCACTTTTTCCCTTTTTGGACATGGCGGCAGAGATCTACGAGCATATGGGTACGTTTGATGATATTCATGTGGAGGCGTATGAGGATTTTGCGCAGAAGTAAAAGAAGAATTGTAAAATATCTGCAGGAATCCTAGATGGATTGCGAAGTAATGGGGGAGTTTTGTGTACATCGGAAAAGATATGACAGATCGTTCATATAGAGGAAACGGGATGCTTTTATTTGTCTTTGGCGGCAGCGGCAGCGGAAAATCAGAATATGCAGAGCAGCGGATCTTAGAGGCAGGAGAGATGCCGCGTTATTATGTGGCGACGATGGAACCCTTCGGCGAGGAAGGAAAAAAACGGATCGAAAGACACCGGAAGCTGCGTGCCGGGAAAGGGTTTGTGACCGTGGAATGTGCCACGCATTTGGAGCAGCTTCACTTGCTGGAAAAAGGTGCTGTGCTGTTAGAGGATCTGTCCAATCTGTTAGCCAATGAGATCTGGGCAGAATACGGCAGAGGCTGGTCGCAGGATCTGGCAGAAGAGATCTGTCGGACGATCAAAGATCTTTCTGGCGAACAACGGTTGGTTGTAGTGGTTGGCAACGACATTCACCGGGACGGTGAGCCGCAGACAACGGAGATGGAGCAATACGCCTCACTTTTGGCAGAGTGCCAGACACGTCTTGCAGCAATGGCGGATGAGGTGGTGGAGGTCGTGTGCGGGATAGCGATGGCGCAGGGAAAAGTTTTTAAAAATGAGATGGCAGTATGGAATGCCCCCTGCTGGAAACGCTAACCATATTTAATTATGTACAAAATTTCCTTGACGGTAAGATTAGTAGGGAAGCATTCTGGAGTTTGGCAAAGTTTAAAAATCCTACACATCAGATTAGTTTTCATACAGCAAAGGCATTGACTACCTTGAATTTTTTGAAAGGGTGTGAAGTGAAAAATGAAGAATGACAGCGCATTATTCTATACATGTAGTCTAATTGAATATATTGGAAGAACTCAAAAGCAACGGAGATCCGAAGTGGTAAAGTATTTAGGAAAAAGCATTATCAAAAGGATATATGATTATGCAGATGTATTTCACTGTGAACCAATTGAAAAGACAGCAGATGAGTTTATTTCTCGCTGTAAGATATCGAAAGATTCGTATGATAATGTATCTGCATGCAGATATGAAGTTCCAGATTACCGGACAATCGGAGAGGTGTATGAGCGCTTGATAGAGGATATATCCGATGATAATATGGACAGTATTATAGAATATATTCTGGAAGTATATTCTTCATGGATTAGTGATGCAATATCAAATTATAATTCGGATCTTTTTTATCAGTCACGGGAATATATATGTGAATGTTATAAAGAAGGCAGAATATGTGCGTAGCATTTGAAAGGATGTGATATTATTATGAACACTTATGCGATTCTTAGTAGTGACAAGAACTTCACAATATTTGAATATAACGATCAAGTAATTCGTTTTGCTACTTCTTCAAAGTTAGAACGATATACACGGGTTTTGGAGTGGGATCACGGATACTTAGTGGTGATGGCAAAGTACCAGAATATAGGAGAGGTAGAGGAATACATTGACTTGATTCCGATACTTCAAAGTCTATACTATGATACAGAAGCTTTTTTAGAACCTATTAAGGAGGTACGAATTGAATATGCAGCTTGATATAAAAGATATTGCTGACAAGGCAGATATGATCATCAATGGATATGCATTTACGAGAGAAAATGGCGCGGTACGTGTACTAAACCTAAATTG
>JALFNQ010000006.1 GCA_022773965.1 Lachnospiraceae bacterium | reverse complement strand
TTTGCGGAGCAAACTCATCGAGACGAAGCGAAGCGTAGTTGAGATGACCATTTTTCGGAAGTAAAGAAATGGAAAAAGTCGTTTGGTCGTTCGATGAACAAAGTGAATCGGACTTCGTTGGTGTTTGTAAAGATCTGTGTGAAGTTTTGAAGGTACAAAAGAAAAAGGTATTGAAAAACAAAAGATAAATGTATATAATATATGAGGGTGAAATAGCCCTCATAGTATTTTATATACAGGGGATTGGTCAAATGGTATGATAGGGGTCTCCAAAACCTTTGGCGGGAGTTCGATTCTCTCATCCCCTGCTGGATAAAGCCGCGAAGCCTTATATTTACAGGGCTTCGCGGCTTTTACAATTAGAGGGGCGATCATTCACCGCCGGGACCATCCTTACGAGGTCTTTCAGATTCCGGCAATGGCTCGACAGGTTTTACGGCATCTTCACCGTTGGGCAGATCAACATCCGGGATGTTGCCATCATCGTATGCACATGCCGGTTGGCCGTTAGGAGTAGTTTTGATTTCAGATTTAGATTTCATAAAGCACCACCTTTCCGGGATAGCGTGTGCAGATTGGGTAATTCTATTCAGAAGCTCTGATTTCAATATTTTAACATCATCATCTTGAAGGACGTTTTGGTATGATAGTCAATAGGCATTTGGATTTCCTACCTTTGAAAATTTGATCACACAGACTAACAAGGGCTACACGTCAAATAGGGCGAATGAAGATTGACGCAAAACAAGGTGGTGTATATAATTATATTACATATATATTATAAATTGTTTCAACGATTTATTACTGTATGGAAAGAGAAAACCGGTGATTCTTTGTCTGGCTGGACCAAAGGGCTTTGGAAAAAGTACGACGGTAGGGGGAAATATGAAGAATAAAAAAAAGAAAAAAATTGTATGGCAGCAGTATATCACGATGATCTTATTTATGATAGTAGGTGCTGTCTGTGGGATCCTGATGGTGGAATGTGTTGATCGTTCCAGCGGGGATCAGTCGCTTTATCAGGTGTTTTTCACTCTGATTGGCCTGTTTATCGGAATGTATGCAGGTCTGATCATACAGATCGTTATCCATGAAGCGGGACACCTCTTTTTTGGGTTACTCTCGGGGTATCGGTTCAGTTCTTTCCGCATTTTCAGTTTTATGTGGATGAAAGAAAACGGAAAAATCCGCCTGAAGAGATTTTCGCTTGCGGGTACGGGTGGCCAGTGTCTGATGTCACCCCGGGATTTGGTGGATGGGAAAATTCCGGTCATTCTGTATAATCTTGGTGGTTCTCTGATGAATGTCATCACGGGCTTTGTTTTTCTATTTCTCTTTTTTGTATTTGACAGTATACCAATTCTCTCAACAGAAATGCTTATGCTTGCTGTGATAGGCTTTGCATATGCGATCATGAACGGTATACCAATGCGGATGGGAACGGTGGATAATGATGGATATAATGCGTTTGCGCTCACTCGAAACAGCGAGGCAATGTTTGCGTTCTGGGTGCAGCTGAAAGCCAATGATCTGATATCAAAGGGAATGCGCTTGAAAGATATGCCGGATGAATGGTTTTGTGTTCCAACGGATAAAGAGATGAAAAACAGTATGATCGCTGTCAGGGGAGTATTTGCCTGTAACCGTCTCCTGGACGCGCGAAAATTCGAGGAAGCGGACAGGCTAATGGCACATTTGCTTAAAATTGACAGCGGGATTGTTGGCTTACATCGAAATCTGCTGATCTGTGACCGGATATATGTGGAATTGATCACAGAAAATCGAAAAGAGGTTCTTGACGAAATGCTCTCAAAAGAGCAGATAAAATTTATGAAACAGATGAAGAATCTGCTATCTGTACTCCGCACATCATATACCTATGCATTACTTTGCGAGCACGATGTAAAAAAGGCAGAACAGTTGAAAATGCAGTTTGAGAAACGTGCCAAGACATATCCGTATCCGAATGAGGTGCAGTCTGAATGGGAGCTGATGGAGCATGCCGGAAATGTAACAGAGAATGAGTGATTTGCCATGACATCGTATCAGCCGGCATTGACAAATACTCTGCAGGTGCGTATGATGAATAATGGAAATGCTGCTCAATGGGAGACGTTTGCATACGTCTCTCTTTTGTGTTTTTTAGCATGGAGAGAAGGAGATTGACGTTATGAAGAAAAGAAAAATTGCGATATCTGCGATCATGAGTGTGGCATTTATCTGGTTTACCACACATTTTGGTGGCGGCTTTGCATCGGGTGCTCAGTTGTACAGTTATTTCGGGAAATACGGTGGCTGGTGTCTGATCCTGCCGGTCCTTGCTATGGCGTATGATGCGCTGTTTTTTGGCTATGCGCTGCATTTTGCAAGAAAGCACGAGGTGTATGATTATCGTTCCTACAACAATGTATTTTATGGGAGATTTGCACCGGTATTTTCAAATTTATTTGAGATCATTTATCTGGTGACCATGTGCCTGGCGCCGGCTGTTGCATTTGCCACCGGCGGTGCAACGTTAAAGGCGGTGACTGGACTGTCCTATCCGGTGTGCACGGTGATCATCGGTATCTTTATTTTTATTGTTGCGATCTTTGGATCGAAGCTGGTTCGCAGGGTGGCATCTGTATTGTCTATCATTATTATGGTGGGGCTGATGGTCGTTTATCTCCCTAATATTTTTGTGGGAGCAGGCCGGATATCTGCTGCATTGGGCGGGGTGTCACAGAGTGGCATATCCTTTGGCAGCGCGTTGTATTCTGCATTTCTTTATGGTACATTTCAGCTGATTAATATTGCGGTTTTTGTTCAGCATGCCGAGACTTTTTCCGAGCCGAAAGAGGCAAAAACCAGTATGGGCATCGGTTTTGTCATCAATTCACTGATGATGGTGATGGTGGCATTGGGCCTGTTGACGATCTGCAATGAGCCGGATATCGCGCAGCAGAGTGTTCCTACTATTTTTATGGTACAAAAGGGTGTGGGTGCATCTTTTATGCTTCCGCTGGTATCTGTTCTCATTATCCTTGGAGCAGTATCTACGGCGGTAAATATGGTGGCTGCCATGGTTCGCAGGGTCAGCGTCCGCATCATGACGGCAGAGGAGCGCGAGCAGGAAGAAAAGACCGGAAAGCCGGTAATGAAAACCATCGTGATCGCGCTGGTGTGCTGCCTGATCGATTTCGGTATTGCCCAGTTTGGCCTGCTCACTCTGGTGCAGAAGGCATACAGTTTTCTGGCGTATCTGGAAATACCGGTGATCCTGATTCCGTATATCATACATATGATCGTTACAAGATTTGGTACAAAAGAAAAAAGGTAACTGTTCAGAACAGATCGGAGCGGAACCGCGTAGATCGTGCCTGCGAAGGTACTGAACAGTTACGAAAAGAGGATAAAGATCCGGCACAGGTTGAATTGGATTCGTGTCAATGATGAAAATGGAGGGGATAGGATGAGACTGGAAAATTATGAGATGCATCTGCCGAGCTATTCGATTGGAGACAAATGCTACTCGAAAATAGTAGATGTGTGTGACGATTATGGAAAAACGGTGCTTATGATTGGTGGCAAAAAGGCATTACAGGCAGCAGAGGCAAAGATCCGGAAAGCAATCGAGGGCTCTGCTCTGGAGATCATCGGTGTGGAGATCTACGGTCATGACTGCACCTATGCCACGGTGGATCGGCTGAGAAATATGGAGCTTTACAAAAAGGCAGATATGGTCTTTGCAGTAGGCGGTGGAAAGGCGGTTGACACCTGTAAGTGTCTGTGTATCGATGATGATAAGCCAATCTTTTCATTTCCTACTATCGCATCCAATTGTGCAGCTACAACATCAGTCTCCATCATGTACAATGAGGACGGAACGTTTTTAAAGCCGCACTTTTTTGTGCGCCCGGTGATGCATGCATTTATTGATACGGCGATCATTGCGCAGGCACCGGTACAGTATATGTGGGCGGGGATCGGTGATACCTATGCGAAGTATTATGAGGCAACGATCTCTTCCAGGGGAGAAACACTGGAGCATTATACGGCGCTTGGGGTCAATATCAGCCAGATGTGTAAGGATCCGATCTTGAAGTATGGACAAAAAGGTCTGGAGGATCATAAAAATAAGCTTGCATCCTACGAATTGGAGCAGCTGGTGTTATCGATTGTAGTTACAACGGGCATTGCATCCATCTTCCTGACCAGAGATTTTACCCCGGATTATAATAGTGGACTTGCACATGCGATCTTTTATGCGCTGACAAAATATCCGGTTATAGAAGAAAAGCATTTTCATGGCGAGGTTGTAGGCTTTGGTGTGTTATTTGCCCTTTTGTGTGATGGACAGATGGAAGAATTTCAAAAGATCTATGATTTTAATAAAAGCATCGGCTTACCGGTATCCATTGAGCAGATCGATATTTCTGAGGATGAGTTCCGGGAGACCATTACCAGAGTGCCGTTTATGTCGGACATCAGGCATTATCCGTATCAGGTTACAGAGGAAATGCTTTTGCACGCATGGAATCTGCTGAGATCGTGAATACATGATTCAGGAGGGAAAGGAAAATGAGTGATTATGTACTTAGCTGCTGCTCAACAGCAGACCTGACAGAAGAACATTTTTTGCAGCGTGATATCTCATATGTTGGATTTCACTATGAGCTGGACGGTGTGCGCTACCTGGATGATCTCGGAAAAACCATTGATTTTCCGACTTTTTATCAGGCGATGGCGCACGGTGCAAAGACAAAGACGGCACCGGTCAGTGTCGATGAATTTGAGACTTATTTTGAAAAGATATTGTACAGAGGAAAGGATATCCTGCATGTGTGTCTCTCCTCCGGCATTTCTGATGTGATGAATGCTGCGATGGAGGCGCGAAGACGTTTGATGGTGCGCTATCCGGAGCGGCAGATTTTTCTTGTGGATTCTCTGGGGGCGTCCTCCGGGTATGGGCTTTTGATGGATCGGCTGGCAGATCTGCGGGACGAGGGTTATTCATTGGGGGAGCTTTATGAGTGGGCGATGGCGAACCGCAAAAAGCTCAATCACTGGTTTTTCTCCACAGATCTGACTTATTATGTGCGTGGTGGGCGTATTTCACGGGCCGCTGGAAGTATTGGAAATGCACTTGATATCTGTCCGCTGCTCAATATGGATCACGATGGACATCTGGTGCCCAGAGAGAAAATCCGCACGAAAAAACGTGTGATACGAGCCATTGTCGACCGGATGGAAGATTATGCCAGATTGCATAAGGCATATGACGGAAAATGCTATCTTTCCCACTCCGACTGTCTTGAGGACGCCAGAGCGGTGGCAGATCTGGTGGAGGAGCGGTTTTTACATTTGAATGGACCGGTGGAGATCTATGATGTGGGAACGACCATCGGCAGCCATACCGGGCCGGGAACGGTGGCGCTGTTTTTCTGGGG
>JALFNQ010000258.1 GCA_022773965.1 Lachnospiraceae bacterium | reverse complement strand
CTGCCCACTTTTTCAGATAGCCGTTATTCGGTATATAACAGCCGAGATCATCCTGAAGTTCTTTATAAATATTGACCAGTGAGGGCGGAATCTCCTGATGCTGCTCCACAGAAAAACACAATCCCTGCGCCTGATGCTCCTCATGGTAGGGATCCTGACCTAAAATAAGCACCTTTACATCCTTTAGGGGCGTAAAATGAAAGGCATTAAAGATATCTTCTGAGGGTGGGTAAACCACATGTGTATGGTACTCCTCCCGTACAAACTGATACAATTTTGCATAATACGGCTTTTTAAATTCCGGCTGCAGTACCGGAAGCCAGTCGTTACTGATCATCGACATGTTTCGTTGCTCCTAATCCTGCCGTTAACAATACGGCATTTCATCCTACATGTAAATTTTACCACCGCTGCCCTATCTGCGCACCGATACACCGCGCTCTGCCAGATAATTTTTCAGATCCATGATCTCCATTTCCTTATAATGAAACAAAGATGCTGCCAGTGCCGCATCCGCCTTTCCCTCAGTCAGTGCATCATAAAAATGTTCCATCGTTCCCGCTCCGCCGGATGCGATGACCGGTATGGATACATTTTCTGCGATCTGTCTGGTCAATTCGATATCATAGCCCGCTTTTGTGCCATCACAGTCCATACTAGTAAGCAGGATCTCTCCGGCTCCCATACGGTCTGCCTTCATTGCCCACTCTACCGCATCAATGCCCACATCCACGCGCCCGCCATTTTTGTAAATATTCCAGCCGCTGCCGTCCGCACGTCTTCTGGCATCGATCGCTACCACCACGCACTGGCTGCCAAACTTGTCTGCTGCCTCGCTGATCAGTTCCGGTCGGTTAATGGCTGAGGAATTGATGGAAATCTTGTCCGCACCCTCGCGAAGCAACGCCCGGAAATCATCTATAGTACGGATACCACCGCCGACTGTGAAGGGAATAAACACCTTTTCTGCCACCTTGCGCACCATATCCACAACGGTTTCTCTGCCATCAGAGGATGCCGTGATATCCAGAAAAACAACCTCATCAGCCCCTGCCTTGTCATAAGCTGCTGCGATCTCCACAGGATCTCCCGCATCTCTCAGATTTACAAAATTAACGCCCTTTACCACCCTGCCGCAATTGACATCCAGACAGGGAATAATTCTCTTCGTAAACATCCTAATTCTCCTCTCCGTTGTCTAACTCTGCAAAATTTTTCAGGATGGAAAGTCCTACGCTGCTGCTCTTTTCCGGATGAAACTGACATGCAAAAATGTTGTCCTGCTCCACGGAGGCATGCACCAGATCACCATAGGTCATCGTTGCTTTTACGATCTGCTCATCCGCAGCTTTTAAATAGTAGGAATGTACAAAATACACATAAGAGCCATTGGGAACATTCTTAAATAGACGTCCATCATTCATAAGCTCCAGGGAATTCCATCCGATGTGGGGAATCTTGAGTCCATGGGCATCCGAAAAACGCACCACGCTTCCTTTTAAAAGTCCCAGCCCTTCCACTCCGGCACTCTCCTCGCTGCCCTCGAAAAACAGCTGCAGCCCCAGACAGATGCCAAGTAACGGCGTCCCTTTCTCTGCCACCTCGTGGATCACCTTGTCCAACTCATATTTTTTCAGTTGGTTCATCGCATCCCCGAAAGCACCTACGCCAGGAAGGATCACCTTATCAGCCCGAAGGATTTCTCCCCGATCCCGGGTGACCACACCGGACTGTCCCAGCAGGGTCAGCGCCTTTTCCACGCTTTTCAGATTGCCTGCATCGTAATCAATAATTGCTATCATAACTTCATCAGTCTTTCCTTTCTGTTACTTTAATCCAAGCCCCTTTAATATATCATCCAACGCCAGCGAATACTCATCGCGATCCTCGATCGCATACAACTCTCTGGCCTGCTTTTCGGTAACATTAAACTGATCCATCAGCTGCATCGTTGTCTCTGATACAAGCGCATTCATCTGGGTTGTCACGCCCCATTCCTCTGCCTCTGCCATATGAAGATCAGATCTTCCCAAAGCACGCACCAGACAATCAAGCGCCAGATCAAACTTTCGCACCTCCATCATGGAATAGTATGAATCCAGTTCTGTCTGAACACCGGCAAGAACCTTTGCCCGCTCATAAAGCTGTGCGTCACTCTCGCCTAGTTTTACTCCTGCAAGCTCTCCATAGCTCTCAACATAATCGCCACGGTCAAAGCTGCGCTCTGCCGCCCGCAACGCATTGCCCTTACTGAGCAGATTGTTACCGATCATCACAAATGCAAAAACCGACAATGCCAAAAGCCAGATCATGATCACCGGTCCTCTCGGCAAAGGCTTCTCCCGCGGAGCCTTCTCCTTTGGCTTTTTCTCCTTCTTCGGCTTTTTGGGCTTCGGCTCCTTTTTCTTCTTTTCTTTTGGTTCTTTTTTCTTTTTCTCTTTCTTCTTTTTTTCTTTTTTGCCTTTTTTTGCAGGCTTTTCCTCTGACATTTCCATCATATCACCATTCATCGCCCGCAAGATATCCAGATTTTCATCAGAGATATTGTCCAGATCATTCATCTCTTCGATTGTCTGTGGCACTTCCTCATCATCCTCATCTTCGCCAAACATCAGATCCATCAGCTTTGAGAGAAATCCTTTTTTCTTCTCTTTTTTTGTCTGAGAAGAAGCCTTGGAGCCCTCTGCCAGATCCGCCGCATGGGTCAGATTTTCCGGATCCGCACTGAGATCCTCCAGAGAGATTGACTGTTCATCTGCCTCCAGCATCTTGCCGATATCCGAAAGAGCCTCATCCTCAGACATTCCATTCAAAAGATTCATGATTCCTTCATCGTCAAGCATCTCATCTTCCGGCAAAATTGTCTCCTCGTCCGCAACAAGCGGAACTTCTGTCTGTCCGGCTTCGCCTGCGTCACCGAAATCAACTCCACTATTCATCGATGATAAGTGATCCAGCAGATCTGATGAATCATTGTCAAACAGACTTCCAAGTGCCTCCATTCCCTCCGGCGGTGCATCCGTACTGGCTCCGTATAACTCCGGTTCCCCACTTTCACCACCATGTAAATCCATCTGTGAAAAGTCTGTCTGCGACCCATCCTCTATTGAAAGATCTGAAAATGCCGGATGCGCTTCCTCCTCCGGCATCTTCTCCCCGGAAAGTGCATCCATGTCAAAACCAGGATCAGACATCAGATCCACATCCTCAGCCTGCGGCTCTGCCTGAGGGTCATTGATCAATTGATCGATCTGAGCCATATATGTATCATCATCCACATCCTGAGCTTTCTTTGTACGCTCAAACTCAAGCGCCTCCCCCTCCAGCTCTGCCTCAAATTCTGCAAGGAACTGATCCGCATCATCCTGCTTTAACTCGTCTTCAAACTGACGCAAAAACTGATTTTCCCTTACCGTTTCCAGTGCTTTCATCGTCTTTGGCGGCAGATTTTTCTTTGTCATATAGGCATCGGCCGCCTGCTTTTTCTGCTCAAAGTCTTCATCAAATTCACTGAGTTTCTTTGTTACATTATTTAACAGACTATCCAGATAATCCTCATTATCGCGCATAAAATCTCCCTCCTTTCATCACCTGCAGAACCTGCCACCGACAGCTTCTTATGGACGCATGGCGACGAAAAGTGAGAGTGTCCGGAGCACACCTGCACTCCAGAACGCTCTCACTCACTTTTCATTCAAATAGTTGCATTTAATTCTGATCGATCAGTTTATCTACTGTATCTACAAGCTGTCCGATCTCCGGCTTCGTCAACTGCGCATCCGCACCAAGTGATTCACCCTTGCGGCGCATCTCCTCATTTACCAGAGATGAGAAGATGATCAGCGGAATATCCTTCATATCGCTGTCGGACTTCACCAGCTTTGTGAGACGGTGACCATCCATGATCGGCATCTCAATATCTGTAATAATGCAGTGTACCTTATCATGGAGTGTTCCCTCTTTTTTGTACTCCTGCAGCTTGTCCCATGCTTCCTTACCGTTGCCATTTACATTCAGATTCGTGTATCCGGACTTTTTCAGGCAATCGGTGATGAGCTTGCTAAGCAACGGCGAATCCTCTGCCAGCAAGATCGGAGAATCGCATCTCTGGCGCTCTCCACGATCTTCAATGTCGCTCACCTTCAAACCGGTATCCGGGCTGATATCTGTAACAATCTTCTCAAAATCAAGAATGATCACAAGTTTGCCATCCAGCTTGATCACACCGGTAGATACCCCATTTTCTCCGGCATTGATCGTAGAATCCGGCTCAATAATATCTGCCCAGGAGACTCTATGGATTCCAATGACCTCGTCCACATGGAACGCAAGATCCAGCTTATTAAAATTCGTAATGATAAATAATCCCTTCTGCTCACCCTCCACCGGAAGTGACAGACACTGTTTCAGATTGATCACAGTAATCATCGCATCACGCGGCATAAAGATTCCTTCCACGCTGGGCTGGGCATTCGGAATAGGAGTCACCGGCTGATAGGCCAGAATCTCACGGATCTTCGCCACATTGATACCATAATGATTATGATTCAGCGTAAACTCCAATACTTCCAGCTCATTTGTTCCATTCTCTAACAGAATATTTGTATCCATATCAATATCTCCTCCCGAGGCAATTCAGTGTAATTAGTCATATTATAACATATATCATCCTGAAATTGCATATTTTTTTAGCACTTTTTTATTACTTTTCTAAATTTTTACTGAAAAACAACTCTGGATGTCTTTTCCCCTGCCGTAACCTTCAATTCCAGCTGATCGATCGAAGAAATCTCATCCGCATCGACCTGAAACAGAATGATGGTGTCCGCCGAACCTCCCGCCGGAATCTTTTCCTCCCAAGTACTTAGATTTTCCGGTAAAATCGTCAACTCTGATGTCACCTCCTGTGTCCCATTCACCTTTGCACGAAAGACCGGAAGTAACGATAAAATGTCACATTGTCTTGCCTTTTTTGTGCGGTTCTGAAGGGTCACATGAAGGATCATCAGCTTTTTCCCCGAAGCCGGAATCACCGAATCATAGCGGTTTGTCAGTTCTGCCCCGGTATAGACAGCCTGTATATTTTTCAACCCCAATGCCTCACTCAGCGTCACGGATGGCTGTTCTTCTCCCCCGCCTTCCGTTTCTGCTGAATCAGAAGCGATATCCTCCTGAGCACGATCCGGCTGCTGCTCTTCTTCCGTTTCCTTTCCCTGTGTTTCCAGTGACTGTTCCTCTTCACTGTCAGACTCATCATCCGGCTGCTGATATACATAACGATATCCCTCCGGCTGTCTGACATTGTATTTGGCGATCATATGAGCCGCATAATTTACTATAATCTCCCGTTCATTATCCTGCAGCTCATAGGGTTCTTCCCCGCATCCGGTCAACACCAGTGCCCCTGCAAGGAACACGGCACCCAAAAGACTTTTTTTCTTTCCGAACTTTTTCATAAAAAGCTCCTTCCACATTGCCTGAATAACTTCATGTTACCATTATTTGGCGGTTCGCGCAACTGTATTTTTGAAACTACTCTGCTCCTGACGAAGTGGAGTTCTGATCGTAATTATTGACATCCAGTTCCAGCCAGAACTCCACTCCGTCAGGATGATTGCAGACACCGCAGTCCCGGTGATGTGATTCCATGATAGCCTTCACGATCGACAGACCGATTCCACTGCCTCCGTACGCACGTGTGCGTGCCTTGTCCACCTTGTAGAATTTCTCCCATACCTTATCAATATCCTCCTGTGGAATACTGCTTCCGGTATTAAATACACTAATGCGGAGCACATCCTCTTTGCGGGTATAAAAAATACGGATCTGCTTCTCACCTGCTGCATAATGGATCGCATTGCTCAGATAGTTCGTGATGACCTCTTCGATCTGGAACTCATCCCCCCAGACAAAGGCCTGCGCCTCATCAAATGTCAGGCTGATCTCATTTTGTTGTAACAACAGTGTGGAATTTTCGATCACCCCCGTGATCAGTTCCGTAATGTCAAAGCGGTCGATCGTCACTGCATCATTACCGAATTCCAAATGGTTGAGGGTGAGCAGCTTTTGTACCATCTGATTCATCTTTCCCGACTCATCCATGATCACTTCGCAATAAAAGTCCCGGCTCTCCTCATCGTCATTGATGCACTCCAGAAGTCCTTCGGCATAACCCTGGATCAGAGCCAGCGGCGTTTTCAGCTCATGTGATACATTTGACAAAAATTCCTTTCGCATCTCATCGATCCGCTCTTTTTTCTCTATATCGCTTTTCAGCTCATTATTGGCAGTTTTCAATTCACCGATCGCCCGCTCCAACGTTTCTGACAGCTGATTCATATGTCTTCCCAGCTGTTCAATCTCCTTGATGCTTCCACCCTCCTCATATTTCGCTGTAAAATCCAGTTCTGTCATCTGCCTGGAAATATCGGTCAGCTGACGAATCGGGCGAGTGATGCGCTGCGTCACCAACACCACAATCACCGCGCTGAAAAGAATGCCACAGATACCAATGTAAGCCAGAAAACGATTCGCAATGTGCACGCTCTCCCGGATACTCTCCAGTGCCGTGCGCATCATGACGAGATTTCCGTCCTCCAGCGTTCCCCACAAAACCAGATATTCGGAAGCCATTCTATGATCCGTCACCAAAAGCACAGAATAATTGTCCGTACTCACCACCTCATGGCGTCCCTTGTCACTTGCCGCGCCAAACAACACATCCATAAAACGGTTGATGAGATTCAGACTGTCATTTGAAGTAGAACGCACAACCGTTCCATCCGGTGAAATGATCAAAAGTTCAATATTCCCATTATCGCACAGCCGATCCAGCTGCACATCCAGTTCATCATCTGTCAGCTTCTCCTGCTTTGCTGCCCAATTTACCGTATTATATCCGCTCACCAGCTGATCTGTTTTCATTTTACTGTAATACTGCTCCAAAAACGTTGTATTCAAAAACCAGCACAGTAAAACTGTGCCGGCCACAAGTCCGATGATCACCATGCAGATCTGTGTTGTAATAGAGCGTTGATGTGCATGTTTTGCATGTTTCATCACTATTATCCTCTTTTCTATACATCCTGTTTTTCGTTTTCTTTCTCATCCACCTCAAATTTATAGCCCATGCCCCAGATCGTTTTGATGCAGTCACCATGTTTTCCCATCTTACTGCGCAGCTTCTTCACATGAGTGTCAATCGTTCGCGCATCTCCGAAATAATCATAATTCCACACACTATTCAGTATCTTTTCTCTTGAAAGTGCAAGTCCGGCATTTTCCATAAAATAAGTCAATAGTTCAAATTCTTTATAGCTGAGTTCTACACGCTCACCGTCAATCGTAACAATATGCGCTGCACGGTCAACCCGAATCGGTCCGGCAGTCAAAATCTGGTTTTCCTCCAGCTGATTGGTACGGCGCAAAATAGCTTCCACGCGGGCCACAAGAATCTTCGGACTGAATGGCTTTGAAATGTACTCGTCCACGCCCAGTTCAAATCCATTTAATTCATCGCTCTCCGCGCTCTTTGCAGTCAACATGATGATCGGCACCTTTGAATGCTCACGGATCTCCCTGCACACCTCAAAACCGTTCATCTTCGGCATCATCACGTCCAGAATGATCAGAGAGATTTCCTTATCTGCATAAAACTGATCCAGCGCTTCCTCTCCATCCGCTGCCTCCAGCACTTCATAGCCTCTTTTTACAAGGAAATCCCGCACCAGCTTACGCATGCGGCTCTCGTCATCCACTACCAGTATTTTAATCGTCTTCTCCATATAATAACCTCTCTTTCTGCGATACAGCGGCTTCCCGTTCCCGCAGCTGCTGTTCCCATACCGCATATTTATTCTGCAACTTGTTTTCGTAATTGAGCACAGTCGGGCTGCTGCTGCTCATCGCAATCGCAAACATGACAACGATCACCGCAGCCGCAACACAATTGATCACAACCGACCATCGAAACGCACGTCTGCTCTTTTTGATCTCCGTACGCAATGACTCCGTTGTTCCGGACGCATCTGATACCTTTACCGTTGTATGCACAGGAATCGGCAATATCTCATCATTCGGGATCTGGGGCATCGTGTACAGATAATCCTGCAATTCACGCAGATACGCATAACCCACCTCAGTCTGGAACATCTCCTGCTCGATCATGCGCCGATAGATCTGGAGCACCCGGTTCGGATATTGCAGATCCACCCTTGCTTTCATGTAGCGGACACCTTCCGCCTCTTTTCTCGCTTCATTTAATAAATCCTCATCGTCAAAGGAGAACCCCTCCACGATAAATGCACTGTTTTTCGCCATAATCATCTCACTCTATTATTCACTAACTTTATATGTCTCATCTATTTATTATCTTACATTTTATTGCAAATGCAAGTAAAAACTAACGTTTTCACATTATCTACATATTTTGCAAAATATCATAAATTTTTTGCTTTCTTTTTTCTCTCACTATGTTATAATTAATTAAAGTATGTAAAGAACGTGTAAAACGTACCAAATTGTTACATTCAGGAGGTTCGCTATGAGCAAGCAAGCGATAAGTAAGCAAAAAAAGAAACCTGCAGCAAAGCCCGTGAAGACACCTAAAGCGGCAAAGCCCGCAAAGACGGGTAAAGCAAAAAACGTTAAAGGGGACAAAAAACAAAGCAGATCATCCAGTATCAAAACAAAGATCCTGATTCCAATCCTGGCACTGACCTTTGTCATCATTGCATCCGGTCTGCTCAATGTTGCAAGCATGAACAGTATGCAGGAAAGCAGTTCTCTACTCACCGACAAGAGTCTGCCCACACAGATTGCACTGGACACGGCGATCGCAGATTTCAGTGACCTGCAGCGATTGATCTATGCTCACTGCCTGTCAGAAGATACCACATACATGGAAACCTGCCAGACCAGGGCAGATGAATTATTTGCTGAGATTGAGACTGCACTTGCCACCTATGAAGCCGGAGTCAGTTCCGAAGAGGATCTTGCTCTGATTGCTGATTTCCGCAAAAATTTTGACATGTATACATACACCTTTGACACCGCCGAGCAGCTCAGCTACAACATGATGAAAAAGCTGGCCCAGTCCTACGTGCCGAACCTGATGCAGAACAGTGCCGATACCATGCAGTCTCAGCTACAGACAATGAAGGCCAATATCCAGGAGACCATTGATTCCGAAGTGCAGGCACAGCGTGACAGCTACAACCAGGCAGTTATCGCAACAGTCATTGCTACACTGATCGGTATTGTGATCGCGATCCTTGCCTTTGCCCTTGTAAACCGCAGCGTCATCCGTCCGATCAAAAAAACCACCAAGAGTCTCGACAAGATCGTTTCCGATATTCAGGCAGGTCACGGTGATCTGACAGCCCGCATTGATCTGAAATCAACGGATGAACTGGGGCGTCTCGCCAAAGGTATCAACGTCTTTCTCGAGACCCTTCAGAACATTATGTCCCAGATTATTTCCAATGCAGATCATCTCGGCAGCGTAGTAAATACTGTTTCCGGCAGTGTAAACACCGCCAGTGGAAATGCTTCTGACATCTCTTCTCTGCTGGAAGAGCTGTCCGCTACAATGGAAGAGATTTCTTCTACAACGACCAGTGTCAACGATGAAGTTGCAAATGTAGGTACACAGGTATCCAGCATAGCACAGGATACCGTCACCCTGAACAGTTATGCCGGAGAGATGGAAGCACGCGCCAAAGAACTTGAAGTGGCAGCTCAGCGCAACAAAGAGAGCACAAGCGAAATTATCGGTGGCATCATTCATTCTCTGGAAGAAGCAATTGAGGAAAGCAAGAGCGTATCCAAAGTAAACGACCTGACGGACGAGATCTTAAATGTATCCAGTCAGACGAATCTGCTGGCACTGAACGCTTCCATTGAGGCAGCCAGAGCGGGAGAAGCCGGCAAGGGATTTGCTGTTGTCGCAGATGAGATCCGTACACTGGCAGATTCTACCAGACAGACTGCCGGAAACATTCAGGAGATCAACCTTCTGGTTGTTCGTGCTGTAGATGCTCTGGTTGAGAACTCTAACGCAATCGTAAATTATGTCAACGAAACCATTCTTCCCGACTATGAGAAGTTTGTTGAAACCGGCAAGCAATACCGGAACGATGCAAGTCATATCAATCACACGATGAACATCTTCCAGGATCGCACCAATCACCTGATGCAGATCATGCAGGAGATTTCAGAAGCTGTCAGCGGTATCACCACAGCAATCGAAGAAAGTGCATTAGGTGTTACAAACGCTACAGAAAACACTTCTACTCTCGTTAGCAACATTGAAATTGTCAATCAGGAAATGAACACCAACCAGAAGATCAGTCTTCAGTTAAAACAGGAAGCAGATCGATTCACAAATCTGTAAAAAGTATAAAAAAGAAGCCGGAGCAAACCAAATTGCTCCGGCTTCTTTTTTATACACTTTTTATACGACATGCAAATAATGTTTCACCTGATCACGGATCTGCTGCGGCTCGATCGGTTTTGCAAGATAATCATCAAACCCAAATTCCAGATACCTCTTTCGCGCCCCTACCGAATCGTCTGTCGTAAGCAGAATTATCGGTATTGGCTTTTTCACGCCCTGCTCCGCTTCCATCTTACGAATGGCCAGTAACACCTGCGTTCCATCCATCTCAGGCATCATCTGATCCATAAAGATCAAATCCACGTGTTTTCGCTCCAGAATCCGTAAACATTCCCCTCCGCTCTTTGCCATAATCGTTTTCAGGTTCAATTTTCGCAACCAGGAATCCATTTCCTTTAAATAAAGAAGATTGTCATCTACTACCAACACAACAGGCTTTTTAGCGCGTTTTTCTCCATTTCCTCCGAACAACTCCTCTGGCTCATCTTCTTGTACATGTTCACCGCCTATTCCGAAAGGCGCATTATCGACAATTCGCTGTGGGAACATCAGGCTGATCTTTGAATGATTCCGCTCTACACTACATTCCATAGAACCCTTCAGCTCCAACAACAGACGTTTACAGAGGGAGTACGGGATGTAGTTCACCTCCTCTTCTGCATCCTTTCCGGTTCTCTGTACGACAGCTGTCAGACGATTCAATTCGGTAGTTGTCATACCATTGTCATCCAGATAAAATGTCAGGATCAACAGTGCATCCGCATAACGCATTTCCGAAGTAACATCCAATTCAATCCCGGAGATCTTTGCTGCCATACCCGCACAGCGTAGCACGCCTGCCACAGCCTCTTCAATACCCTTCTGATCTCCATACCAGTTTACCGGAAGCTGTGGACTGGCTGTTATTTCTATCTGCTGACATCTGCCCTGCCTGCGCTTCTCCAGCATCTGTTGCAATGATTGTACCAGATCTGACGTTTTATATTCCGTGCCCTTGCCGGTAATATGACACTCTTCTTTAGAATATTCCATCATCACAGCAACCATATCTTCCAATTTCTGCCCTGCATCCAGAATTTCCAGTGACATCTCTTTCACATCTGCCGAGGATCGTTCATCCTGATAAATCGCATCTGAACGATTTTCAATAATATGTAATGGAGAACCAAATCCGTGGGTCATGTGATGCAGAAACAGATCCCTGGTTCTGTCAGCTGCAGATGCATGGCTTCGGATCTGTTCCAGATCTCTCATGTAATAGTACTCGTCCGTGCAGTCATACAGCCACATCACATAACCGGTGAGAACACCACTATCCTTCAATTCTGAGACTACCACATTGCAGATTTTTCCATTATGCTCCAGCATGTCGTGATTATGCAGATAGATCAACTCCACGATCACTTCTTTTTCTCCCGGCTGTTCCAGCTCAGGATATAGCATAGCCGCGATCGCGTTGTAAGATTTCACATTCCGTTCACTATCAAGAATAATGTATCCTTCTCCCAGCTCATCCAGTATCGTCTCCCGAGCAATTTGTCCATCATCTAAATAGTGATAATCTTTATTAAAATGATAAGTGAACCAGCAGGAAAATACCATTAACGTCGGTCCAAAGTCAAATCCACCTGTCAGCCCTGCCAAATTGAGCAGATATGCCACGCATGGAATGACTGCCGAAAAAGCGATAAGCGTGATCACGCCATCACATTTCGCATTCTGACGCACAACAGTACCTACATACAAAACCGCCACCGCCACAAACGCCATATACATCATATATACATAGCCCAGCGGCAATAAATCAAACCGGATCTGAACCGCAAGCAGCTTGTTGCTAAAAGTATAGTTATGGAACAAAATATTGATATTCTCATCAACAAACAACAATGTCACAAAGATTGCATTGATCACCCACAAAAGAACCAGCTGCCATTTCCTTATATGGAAATCACAAAACATCGCGATCAAATGCAGCATAAACACCATAAAAAGTAATGCTGATACATATTGCGAACGCACTGCCCATTTACTGCTCTGCTGCGACAGCGTAGAAAGAGCTTCCAGATAACCATACATATTCAGCACGGAACAGATGGATGCCAGAAGAAGAATTCGCTGCTTTGTTGTATTCTTCTCATTATAAATACGATACACCAGAGCGAACGAACACAAAAACAGTATAAACTGAATTGACCGGATAATCATATAGACAACACTCATACGCACACTTCCCCTTATTATCTGTGATATCTATATTTTATCCTCTTTTGCACCCGATGTAAAGCACAAGAAAATTTCTTTCGCGTTACATTTCAGACCCCAGCCTGAAATGTAACGAATTTGGCGATGCTTCGCATGAAAAATCGTCAAATTCATGGCTCATGTACATCTTTGGCACGTAGCCCGCAGTAAATGCTGGCTACTGTGTGAAACATATTTTTTTCAATAACCTATATAATTTCAAACGGACAGATACAAACATGTATCTGCCCGTCTGATTGAAAGAATTCATAGGAAGGCTATGTGATATGAGTCACCGCATAAATCCGGCGACTACGATGTAGGAATATCTCCGGTCTGAAACATATAATCTGTATCATCCACCGAATAATAAACAATATTTCCTTCTTTTGGATACCCCATCCCAAGCGAAGCTGCTTTTTCGCGAACTTCATACAAGTCTGCCGCATCCTCCAGTCGTTTCTGTGCATCCTCATTCATGAGGTGCAACGCATCTATCTCTTTTTGCAGCACTGCAACGCGATATGTCTGCTGCTGCACCTGAAAATTCAGTTTTAAAAACACCGTACATACGACAAGTGCCGCTATCGTGACAACCACCAACCGGATCAATCTACCACGCTCCTCACGAATCGCACGATTAACCTGAATGGTATAATAACGTTTCAGGTTTTCTTCCCGGCATTGTCTGTAATATGCATCAATCTCCTCCTCGGTCATACGGACTGCCTTCTGTTCAAGCACTCTTCATCCCTGCCTTCATCTGTTCTAACAAGTCCATGACCGCTCCCGTATCACCGCTGACCGCAATACGCAACAGTTGTCCCTCGTCGTGGTATTCATAAGACATCGAGTCAATCCCCTCACCGCGTTCTTCCTGTAGCTTTCGATACAATTCCATCCCATCCAGTTCTGTAACTCCCGGGAAGTCAAGTAACGCACAAAAGCAGGCCTTCTGTCGCTCCTGTTCCCCCAGAAAGCCTTTTACAACCTGTGTCGGCGAACTCTGTCCCGGCGTCTGTCTCGAAAACAATTTTTTGATCTCATCCTCAGTAAAACGCCACTGAACACCTATCTTCTGCCCGGTGAGCGTACCATCTTTCAAATAGTTACGGATGGTTCGGCTCGTCATACCGGTCACTTGGGCGACATCCGCTACTGTATATAATTTTTCATCCAGCATACCGATGCCTCCTTGCACTCTATTATATTTCATTCTTTTGCATTTGTAAACATTTTTTTACATTCTTTTTATATTTATTTCTTTTTTCTTCTATAAAATGTATATAAAAACATATATATTGATTTTTTTTCTATTAAATCTATTCTTATTCATTTTATAACATATATTTGTATTTTTTTTTATCTATTTTCATTATTTTAATATTATATTAATTATTTTACACTTTTTTATCATTTTCTTCAATGTATTTCATATCTTATATTCCGTTTTCATCTTTTTTCATATATCAAAGTCAAAAAAAGCTGACCACATGCCAAGCATATGGTCAGCGATCCATTCTTTATCAGCCAAGATTCCGCACCTTGAAATCTCGCTCTGCTTCCCGACGGGCATCCTTTTTAGCAATATCCTGCCGCTTATCATAAAGCTTTTTGCCTCGTGCAAGCGCGATCTCCACCTTTACCAGACTGCCCTTAAAATACACCTGCACCGGAATGAGCGTATAACCCTTTTCCTTGATCTTTCCCAGCAGACGCATGATCTCCTTTTTGTGAAGCAAAAGCCGTTTGGGCCGCAGCGGATCTTTATTGAAGATGTTACCCTTCTCATAGGGGCTGATATGCATACCGTAAATGATCACCTCACCGTTCTCGATATAGATAAACGCCTCCTTGATACTGCAATGCCCCTGCCGCAGAGACTTTACCTCCGTGCCATGCAGTTCCACACCTGCCTCAAAGGTTTCCTCTAAAAAGTAATCGTGCCGTGCTTTTTTATTATTTGCAATCAGTTTAAAGTTTGATGCTTCCTTAGCCATAATTTCTTTTCTTATTCCTCCGGTTTATACAGATGACGGGGAATGCCATCAACCATGATCGGCGATACATCGCCCTGAATCAGCGGGCGCACATAGCTGACAAACTCATCCGTCACATAGTCTCCTTCCTCGTTCATCCACTCTCTGGGCACAAGCTTCTCATCATTCGCAATCTTGTGTACATCCTTTACCTCCGTGGTGCTCTGATACGGATCATCAGATTTGCGGACAAGAACAACCATCTTTCCAGAATCGCCCTCGTCTGCTGCCTTAACCGCAGCACCACCTACCTGATATGCCTCCAGAATATCCACTCGTGAGGACAGATGCGAAGCCGCACGCTGCAGCGTACTCAACTCAATGGCACGCGTCTTGCAGCCCAGCTCACCTGCAATGAAGCTAGCCAGATAACTGGCTGTTCCGGACAGCTGCTTATGTCCGAATGCGTCAACAAAATCAATGCTGGACCCATACTCACAGACATACTTGCCGTCAGCGGTATGAATACCCTCTGAAACTGCTACAACGACAGAACTCTTCTTCTCCAGGCGTTTTGCCACCTTATCCCTGAAACTCTGAAAATCAAAGGGAATCTCCGGCAGATAGATCATATCCGGGCCCGAACAATCCTCGCCCTTTGCCAGTGCAGCGGCACCGGTCAGCCATCCGGCATTTCTTCCCATGATCTCAACGATCGTCACTACACCCTTATCATAACGCAGACAGAAGCTGTCCCTGATAATCTCTTTCACAGAGGTTCCGATATACTTTGCAGCACTGCCATAACCGGGCGTATGATCTGTTAATGCAAGATCATTGTCGATCGTCTTCGGACAGCCGATAAAGCGGATCTCACTGCCTGTAATGATCGCATAATCCGACAGCTTTTTGATCGTATCCATCGAATCATTGCCACCGATATAAATAAACGCTTCGATATCCATTTTTTCCAAAAAAGCAAAAATCTTTTCATAAACCGCCATATCCTCATGAATACCCGGCAGCTTATAACGGCAGGAACCCAGATATGCAGACGGTGTACGCTTTAACAGTTCTGCATCCAGCTCATTGGTAATACGGGTCGAGAGGTCGATATACTTTTCCTCCAGCAGACCCTGAATACCATTCAGCATGCCGTACACCTTTTTTGCCCCACGATCAATCGCTGTACGGTACACTCCTGCAAGACTTGAGTTGATTGCTGCTGTCGGTCCCCCTGATTGTCCGACGATTACATTACCTTTCATACCTTTTCCTCCATTTTCTGGCATAAGCTGCCACCGCTGGTGACAAACCCTGATGCCGATTTATTTTTTTCATACTTACTTTATGCTGTTTCATAAAGTGTATGTATTTATTATACGGCTTTTCCCCCGTTCTTTTACACCTTTGGCACCGGTATCAGCTTATCCATCTTTAAAATGTGCCGATTCAGCCATGCAAACAGAAAGTCAAGCATATCCTCCACAAACGCTCTGCGATCCTCGGTATTTTCTGCCTCATCCTTGTCTGCCAGCTTTGCCAAAAACACAGCATGCGCACGACGCTGTGCCTCCAGACCGGTATAGGCGATGGACTCCATATATTCCTCCTCATGCGAAAAATGATAGTGTGTGTAATCCTCCAGTTCATCCAATACACGCATCACACTGTCATAATCCAACTCTCCACCGGAACACTCTACAAGCCGATATGCACGCCCAATGATCTCAAACAGCTTGGCATGTTCTTTGTCCACCAGCGGAATATGCGTCCAGTAAACTTCCGTAAACGCACAGATGTCATTGATTTCTTCTGCTTCCTTATCCGCATTGTTCCACTCATGTCCGATCAGCGTATCGCTACCCAGAATGTGATTGTACAGCCATTTTGTCAAAAACAGAATCATATCCTCCAGGATCTTTCGCTTTTCCTGTGAATTTAAGTCCTGTAAATCAATGTGATTCACTTTTTTCACAAAAAATGCATGTGCCTTTTTCTGTCGCTCCAGCTCCGGATCAGCATGCTCTTCCATATACGCCTCCTCATGGGCAAAATGATTTGCTCCATATTCCCGAAGCTCTTCCAGATACATTTCCAGCTGGCATCGATCTTCCTCGCTATCAAGACCATTTTGAAGCGTTTCCGTGATCCGGTTCATGATGCTGAACAAAAACTCATGTTCTCCATCGATCTGTGCAATGCCTGTTTTACAGTCCTCTGTAAATTGAAACATACAAAAACCTCCCTAATATGCCTTTCAAAAAAGTGCAAATCTTTTTCAAGATTTGCACTTTTTTCCTTATAATGGACCAGACGGGAGTCGAACCCGTGTCCAAAGACCTATCCCCTGTACTTCTACGAGCGTAGTCGGTTTTTTAAGATTCCCTCCGCCACCCGGGAACAGACACCCTGATGGTTTTGGTAGCTTCATGATACGCCCAACTGCTCAAAGCTTTGCAGATGTCGTTTCCTACATGGATGAAGCCCGGATCCGGTCGTGTAGGTGCGTCCGGTCGGACTACTGCCAAATCTTAGGCAGCGTAAGCTAATTTATTATTGTTAGCGTTTAATTTTAATTTTGGAATTTAACGCATCCCCTGCGGCTCGCTTCTCCAGCTTCAAAGCCCCTGTCGAAACCATTACTGGCCCCTGCTTTCACTTATGTTTTAGTATAACACATATCTCTTTGTTTTTCTATAGGAAATAATGAAACTTCCATTTACTTTTTTTCTGACAGCTGATCTATCACCTCAAAATCAATCGTGCGCATCAGCTCATCCGTGCCAACTACAGTAACACCCACCGTCTGCCCCAGCTTGTAACATTTGCCAGTGACCTCACCAACCAGCTCGTAGGTTTCCTCCACATAGTGATAAAAGTCATCCCGCAGTGATGTCACATGTACCATTCCCTCAATGGTGTCAGGCAATTCTACATACATTCCCCACGCGGTCACAGAAGAGATCACTCCGGTAAAACACTCTCCTATGTGCTCTGACATATACTGCACCTTTTTCAGCTTAACAGTCTCCCGCTCAGCCTCCTCCGCACGCCGCTCCCGTTCACTGGACTGTCTTGCCACCTCCGGAAGAATCTTCTCATAATGCTCCTTTTTCTTCTCATCCATACGCCCACGCAGACGATCCTTGATGATCCGATGGATCTGAAGATCCGGGTAACGGCGGATCGGCGAAGTAAAGTGACAGTAATATTTTGCCGCCAGCCCAAAATGTCCGGTACACTCAGGTGTGTATTTCGCCTGTTTCATCGAACGCAGGGTCAAACGGCTGATCAGCGTTTCCTGAGGTGTGTCTGCAATCTTTTCCAACAGTTTCTGGAACTCCTTCGGATGCAGCTCCCCACCGTCCGTATGAATACTATACCCAAAATTATTGATAAAAGTGGACAGCTTTTTGATCCGGTCCGGATCCGGGTTTTCATGGGTCCGGTAAACAAAGGGAAGCTCCTGCCAGTAATTATCCTCTGCCACTGTCTCATTTGCGATCAGCATAAAATCCTCTATCATTTTTGTTGCCACATTGCGCTCATAGGGACGAATCTCAACCGGAAATCCCATTTCATCTAAAATAACCTTTGTCTCCGGGAAATCAAAATCTATACTTCCGCGTTTTCTCCGCTTTTCCCGAAGGAGCGCCGCAAGTTTTTCCATCTGTAAAAACATCGGCACCAGTTTTTCATAACGCGCGGTCTCAGCCTCATCGTGCAGAGCAAGAATCTTGTTGACACTGGTATAACTCATGCGTTCATCCACATTGATCACCGTCTCGGCAATCTCATAATCGATGACCTGTCCTTTCGGATTGATCAGCATGATACAGCTGAGTGCCAGACGATCCTCGCCCGCATTCAGTGAACAGATACCGTTTGAAAGGGTATGCGGCAGCATGGGGATCACGCGATCCACCAGATATACGGAAGTTCCCCGCTCCAGAGCCTCAACGTCAAGGGCGGAATGCTCCTGTACATAATTTGATACGTCTGCAATATGCACACCCAGACGGTAATTCTCTCCTTCCATCGTGAGGGATACCGCATCGTCCAGATCCTTTGCATCCTCGCCATCGATCGTCACCATCTGCACACCTCGCAGATCCTTTCGCCCTGCCATATCAGCTTCGCTCACCGGTTTTCCCACACGCACAGCCTGATTTAGTACCTTTTCCGGAAATTCTATCGGTAATTCAAAATCCTTCGCGATGGCAAGAATATCCGTGCCGGGATCGTTGATATGCCCCAGGATCTCAACAACACGTCCCTCCGGCTTCTTTCCACCACCGCCAAACTCCGTGAGTTCAACCACCACCTTATGTCCGGCAACTGCCCCCATTGAATGCCCCTGTGGGATAAAAATATCCTCCGTAAAGCGCGCATTGTCCGGTACGACAAAACCAAATGTTTTACTGGCCTCGTAAGTACCTACAACCTGTGTTTTTCCATGGGCGATGACCTTTACGATTTTTCCCTCTCTGCGCTTACCCTGCGGGCTGGCAGTGATCTGCACCTGAACGGTATCATTGTGGATTGCTCCACCTCTGTCATCTTTTCCGATAAAAATATCCTGTTCTTCACCCTCTATGCGCACAAAACCAAAACCTCTGGCATTGCTCTCAAACACACCGGTAACCAGATGCTTCTGTGCCTTTGCATATTTTCCCTTTTTAGAGACCTCAACCTTTCCTTCCGCCACCAGCGCATCCAGAACCTCCTGCAGTTCCCCTCGTTTTGTTTTCGGAATATCCAGTAAGATCGCGATCTCCTTCAACTTCATCGGCACATAGAGGTCATCACAGATCAATGCGTAAATTGTATGCTTGCGTTCTTCAAATTTGTTCATTTCTTCTCCTTTATATACAAAGAACAGGTGTTCCTCTTCATCGGATCAGACCTTGTAAAAGATCGATTCCATCGTTATATTTCAGACCCAAAAGTAACAGTCCATCAAGCTTCTTTACAAACGAAAAGGAACTGCCCTTCAAGACAGTTCCTTGCTTCTTTATCTTATGATAAGCTTCCGATATTCAGTACACAGGAGATCACGATGAATAAAATTACCAGCACACGTGTGATCTTTACCAGAATACCCTCCATGGAGCGTCCTTTGTTCTTGCTCCAGTAAGTATCTGACGCTCCCGCGATCGCTCCAAGTCCTGCGGACTTGCCTTCCTGCATCAGAATCAAAACTGTCAATGCGATACATATAATAACTAACACGATTGTTAATATTGTTTTCAAAACTGCCACGATTTACACCTCCTATTTCTTCCTATTTTTCTGAAACATCACAACTTCTAAGAGTATAACACAGTTGATATGCGATTTCAACTATTATTTTTCATAGAAATATGCTATCTTTATACTATAGTTACAATTCACACGCTGACCTGTGAATTGCAACGAATTTGGCGATGCTTCGCATGCAAAATCGCCAAATTCATGGCTCATGTACGTTTTTGGCACGTAGCCCGCAGTAAATGCTGGCTACTGTGTGAACAGTAACATACTATATCTATTTTTTTACGAAAGGATGAATATCCATGAACAAAAAACAGAAACGTTTTCTCAGACGCACGCAGCGTGTCCTTGTTATTTTACTGCCAATACTCATTTTATCACTGGCAGCATTACTGGTTGCAAGCAGGCACATTCGTCCTTTGCAGGAGGAACCAGCAGGCGATTTTTCAGTGGAAGCCGACCTGACAGTTCCTGCACCGGCAGATGACAGTAACGATGATGATCCGGCTGCCGGCACCGAGCCGCTAGACTCGTACCTTTCATCTCCCGTGAAAGTGCTGGAAGAACCCGATACAGAGGCGGTCATCGAAAACGATCCCGTTACGCTGCTGTTTGCCGGTGACGTACTGCTTTCCGATTATGTATTGAACAATTACAACAGCAACGGTATCGATGGCGTGCTCTCCCCGGATCTCTTAAACGAGCTTCAAAATGCCGACATCACCGTCATCAACAACGAATTTCCCTTTAGCACCCGGGGCACTCAGGCACCTGACAAGCAATTCACCTTCCGTGTTGATCCAAAATATGTCAGCGTTCTAACGGATATGGGCGTTGACATCGCAACCATTGCCAATAATCATGTGCTGGACTATGGTTCCGATGCATTGCAAGACACCTTTGACACGCTGGATGAGGCCGGCATCGACTATATGGGTGCCGGAACTGATCTCGCCCGTGCAAGTGCACTTATCACCAAAAAGGCCGGCGGCAAAACCTTCGGTTTTCTGGCAGCTTCCCGCGTGATCCCGGTCGTTTCCTGGGATGTACAAAACTCCTCTCCCGGTGTCTTCACGACCTATGACCCCTCCCGGCTGATCGCAGCCATCGAAGCCGCCCGCGAAAGCTGCGATTATCTCACAGTCTTTGTCCACTGGGGCATTGAGCGTGAGGAATACCCGCAGGATTACCAGGTTTCAATGGCGAAGCAATACATTGATGCCGGTGCAGATCTGGTCATTGGATCGCATCCACATGTTTTGCAGGGAATTTCCTATTATAAGGACAAGCCCGTTTTTTACAGTCTTGGAAACTTTATCTTCAATCGCGAAATTCCAAAAACGGCTGCCGTGAAAGTAACAATTGATGGTGAAAATGAACCGACCATCCGCCTCATTGCCGGTACTGCATCCAATGCCCGCACCATCGCCTGCGAGGGCACGCAAAAGAGTGACATCTATGATTACCTGGAAAGTATCTCAACCGGTATCTCCATTGATGAGGATGGTGTTCTTTCGCAAACCGCCCAATGATCTGCGCGTTCTTTTATTACAAATAGCTTTCTCACGTATAAAAAGCCTCCTGACTGGAAATCCTAACCAAAGGATCACAAAATACAGGAGGCTTTTTTATGAATCACAACAAACCCATTACCCATATCTACGCCAGACAAATTCTCGACTCAAGAGGAAACCCTACACTGGAAACACGCCTGAGTGCCGGTGAGGTCACCGCACGCGCCTCTGTCCCCTCCGGTGCTTCTACCGGAGAGCACGAAGCTGTCGAGCTGCGGGATCAGGAAGCACAGTATCTCGGCAAAAGTGTACTTGTCGCAGCTACGCACGTCAATGATGCCATTCACAAGCTCTTAAACGGTGACAACGTTTTTGAACAGCGCAAGCTGGACTACCGCATGATCCAGCTGGATGGCACAGAAAACAAATCAAAATTAGGGGCAAACAGCATTTTAAGTGTCTCTCTGGCAGCAGCCCGCACGGCCGCGGAGGTGTTAAACATTCCTTTGTACCGCTATATCGGCGGCTGTAATGCAAACCGGATGCCGGTTCCTATGATGAACATCCTAAACGGAGGCGTTCACGCCAAAAATCATCTTGATTTCCAGGAATTTATGATCATGCCTGTAGGCGCTGACAGCTTCCATGATGCCCTCCGCATAGGCTCGGAGATCTATCACACATTAAAAGAACTCCTTGCAAAAGACGGACTTTCCACCGCCGTTGGCGATGAAGGCGGCTTTGCTCCGGATCTTAAAGATGCCTATGAAGTATTCGACTATCTCATGCGCGCCGTACAAAATGCCGGCTACAATCCCGGAAAAGATGTCGTTTTTGCAATGGACGCAGCTGCCAGCGAACTGTATAATCCCGATGGCGGACGCTACTATTTTCCCGGCGAAAGCGCATTAAAAAAATTGAAACAGCCCGTAGAAGAAGTCGCTATTCCTGACACGGAAAGCCTTTCCATCAGCCGAACCACCGATGAAATGATCAACTACTATACAGATCTGTGCGACCGTTATCCGCTGGTTTCTATTGAAGACGGACTTGACGAAAACGATTGGGACGGCTGGACAGCGCTGACCAGACGGATCGGTGACCGTGTACAGCTCGTTGGTGATGATCTTTTTGTGACTAACCCCGCACGTATCGCAGAGGGCATCAAAAAAGGTGCTGCAAACGCAGTGCTCATCAAAGTCAATCAGATCGGATCCCTGACCGAGGCTCTGGATGCCATCGAGCTGGCACACCGAAATGGCTATCGCACGATCGTCTCCCACAGAAGCGGTGAAACAGAAGACACCTTCATCGCAGATCTTGCGGTCGGAACCGGCAGCGGTCAGATCAAGACCGGCGCTCCCTGCCGCAGTGAACGCGTTGCAAAATACAATCGCCTGTTAGAAATTGAGGAGGAATTATTCGACAGCCGGTATATCAATCCCTTCGCTTAAATATATAGAACCGGACTATGCCTCTGCGACCTTGTCCGCCGATACCCGCTTCGACCGGGTCATATCCGAGGTCGTCTCAGACCTCATTCCCCCATTGTCAGGCACAGATAGGCATAAATCGCAGACAACACAGTCCGGTTCCAAAGTTGCAGATCACACAGTCCGTTATCTTTCTACCCCTCTATTTATCTAAAATTTCCTCAGCGTCTCAGATTCGTCTTCCGGCGTATTTTCAATGGCGCGGATGACCACATAATAGCTGTAACTATCATTCACCTGAATAAGCACCCGGTCTCCTACCTTATGCCCCATCAACGCTTTTCCAAGCGGTGATTCGATACTGATCATCCCCTTTAAGGAATTTCCCCTCATCGTGGTCACAATTCGGTATGTCTCTTCCGCATCATCCTCTTCAATATAAACAGTCACTGTATTGTGAATACCGACCTCATCCTCCGCTGAGGCATCATCAATGATCTCTGCGCTCTTGATCATGCGCTCCAGATAACGAATACGGCTCTCATTCTGATTTTTGAATTGCTTGGCCGCTTTATACTCAAAGTTTTCGCTGAGATCTCCGTGGGCACGCGCTGTTTTTACATCCTCAAGTGCTTCCTTACGCACAACAAGCTTGCGGTACTCGATCTCCTCCTCCATTTTCTGGATATCCTGTTTTGTCAACTGATGCTGCATAAATAACTCCTTTCCTTACAATACAGACATGCATCTGCTAATACATGGTCTGCAACTCCGCCAGCTCATCGATCTGCTCAATGGGAAACGGCTTGGTATATTTTTCTCCCTGAAGAAAATCAGCCCGCAGCGAAATCGCGATCTCCTCCAGCTGTGCATTATCTATTCCCTTAAAGGCCACATACAGTCCCTGATCCTTGAACAGATCCACCAGCATGCCCATCACATCATAGCACATCGCGCTTTCAGAAGCGCGTTTTACACAGTGACGCTCAAATTTGATCATTTCAAAGGGCAATCCCATGATCGTTTCAAAATTTACGATCGTCGGGTCAAAATCCGTCAATACAAATGCAAGCTCATGCTCACTGAGCACGCTCATCGCCTCCCGCATCTGATCGATATCACCCTCACCCGGCACCATTGTAACCTCAAAACCCAAAGATCTGGGCGGAAGCTCATAATCCTTGATAATTGCAAGTACATCCTCTGCAAAGCCTGGTCGCTCCAGCTCTTCACCGGAAATATGTAACGACACCCGGATATTTTCTCTGATCGCTGCGTCTGTCATCATGAAATCACAGATTTTACCCAGAACTGCCATGTTTACATCATGAATATAGCCGTACTGCTCAGCCAGACGGATAATATTCTCCGAGCGGATGATCCCGCTTCCTGCCATCTGCAGCCTGCAAAGAACCTCAAAGCATACTGCACGCGCACTCCGGTACTCGATGATCGGTCTGGCAAAAAGAACCACATCCTGTTTTTCCAAATGCATATCGTGTAGCAGACGAAGAATTTCGTCTCGCTCGCAAAACTCTTCATAATCTGATTCATCACAAATATAATACCCGTTTTTCGGACACTTCTTCTGCAAAAAACGTAACAGGCGTTCTGCATCAACAAACTCTCTCGCATATTTCGGGCATCTGGCGACTGCTACACCAAATACCAGTTTTCCGGCAAAAAGCTCGCCCATCCATTCACACATCCGTGCGGCCAGCTGCTGTGCTTCCTGCTGGCTCAGCTGCGAAGTGATCACACCCAAACTTGTATGCTTTTTCTGAAAGATCATCACACCTCGTCTGGCATCAACCAGCTTTTCAGCAAACATGCTGTAAAAGGCACCCATTTCTTCCTCACTATACAGTCTGCGCTCCACCATCTGGTCATAGTTTCGGATCTGGATCTCATAAATATAAAAATCCTTCTTTTTTGCCAGGTAGTAGTCCAACTCACTGCGATACATGTCCGCACCCATCCGCGCGGTTCCCTCCTCGTAAGTCCCCATGTGGAACATGAGAAACGCCGTGGCCAGAAATACATTGGCAAAGAATTCAAATACATGCAGTTCTTTTACAAAAACAGGCAAAATATGTACACAGACCGCCAGCACAAGCATTGCCATCCAGTTCACATATAATTGCGGAGACAAGCGCTTGCGTGAAGCCCATACAGCGACTAAAAATCCAACCAGCGTGATCAGACGCGCAGCAAAGAACACCTCATCTCCAATACCTGAAACAAATCTGCCATCTCTGATCCAATAGACAAAGCCCGTAAGATTTGTGGGCAGAACCAACACAAACGCCGTACACTCACACAGGAATAAAATCGTATAGAGCAGCTGGCTTTTCCCTTCCAGCTGCGGAAACTGCAACAGCATATACATCACGATCAATATCATGACCGTCGATGCACACAGATAATATCCCACGAAGATCACATATACAGCCGGTTCCGGATACATGCAGCCTTCCACACTCACTTTCGTCCGGAAGAAATCAAATAACTGCGCTGCCAGCAACAGCCACAGGCTGACCTTCAATATCCGGCAGCGTTTTGTATCCCGACTGTGATTCATGTACGTGAGTACAAGAAAAAACACCGTAAAAGCAAGCATACAAAATAAAAATCCGTAATTATAAGTAATCCTCATCCCCTCAATCCTCTCCTTCCATCCGGTAAAAGGATTTCCCCTCTTTTGATCGCATTTCACCGTCTGAACATATAATACTATAATTATACCCCAAATCACCCATGCCGACAAGCCGCAAACGACCGCAATTATAGGGTTTATTCATCATAGTATTTATTGGACAGGTTTTTTATATTTTTGTCATTCCTCCAAGCAAAATACCAAGATTATCTTTATAAATCTGATCAAACTGCTCGATCGGAAGCGGGTTTTCTCCCTTTCCCACTTCGATGGTATACCCCGGACGATTATAATATTGAATAAACCAGTCTTTATACCCTGCATAACCTGACGTAACTGGTGTCTCCTCGACCTGATAACCGCTTACTACCCCGAAATACAGTGCTATTTCTCTTGAACGAGGCGGTTCGTAATCCAAAAACTTCCAGTAGATTACTTCACCCTGGCTATGGTATGCCAGAATCAGTGCAAAATTATTCTGCAACGTAAAATTATAAACTGCCAGGCTTTCCGGTTCCGTAAGCGGTCCTTCTCCCACAAAATCCCTCGGTGCAAAGGTTGTAAAACCCTGTGCAAATTTAATTTTTCTGGCCATCTGCCACTCTGCCGGGAACTGCAGGTTCAAATCCACACCGCGGATATTCGCCTTCCAGCCCGAAGGATAGGGAATATCCGGGTATCTTGCCGCTATTTCCTCTGTTCTCCGTAAGACTCCCGGCTCCCAGACCACACCATTTACCAGATCTACACCATCCGGATTTACCATCGGAACCACATACAGCTGCACATTTTTCAGCAACTGGTTTACATCAACAGTACTTATTTTTTGTCCTGTCACATAGGCCTCTGCCAATTCTTCTACAAATTTTAACAAAACCGGCGTCGTAATCCATTCATTTGCATGAAAAGCTGCATTATAAAATACCTTTTTTGCTCCGGATCCGATCTTTAAATAAAGAATGGGATTTCCTAATACACTGGCTCCTATCATTCCTATCTCAAGAAAAGGGTATTTTTTCTTCAGTTCCTGCATCACCACTGCATTTAACTGTGAAGTATAGAAAACATTTGTAGGTACGAGCAATTGCATTTTCCGCCTATTTTTTTACTAATTTATGCAAGCTTCCTTTTCCTTATTACACAACGCCGACCGCATCATACATGTGATCTTCGTAACTGTTCAGTACCCTCACAGTTACGATGCAAAAAAAAATTGCAACAGTATCTTTTCATTTTCTCTAAATGCTATATAATCTAATTTATCACACCAAAACACCGGAGGATTTCACGAATGAAGAATTATAAGAAAACACTGATCGCCTGTTATCTTGGATTTATCACACAGGCAATCGCAGCGAACTTCGCGCCGCTGCTCTTTCTGACCTTTCACAAGAGCTTTCAGATCCCACTGGGAAAGATTGCACTGATCTCAACGAGCTTCTTTTTCACCCAACTGGTCATTGACATTTTGTGTGCAAAAACTGTAGACCGCATCGGATACCGCAAATGTATCGTTGCGTCAGAAGTGTTCTCGGCGCTGGGTCTGATCTGTCTGGCATTTCTGCCGGATCTTTTCCCGGATCCCTTTACAGGGATCATCATCAGCGTCATCATCTATGCAATGGGAAGTGGCCTGATCGAAGTGCTGTGCAGCCCCATCGTGGAGGCATGCCCCTTTGACCACAAGGAGGCAGTCATGAGCCTTCTGCACTCCTTTTACTGCTGGGGATCTGTCGCTGTGATCGTATTATCCACTCTGTTTTTTACCGTATTCGGAATTGAACACTGGCGCTTCATCGCATGTGTCTGGGCACTGGTTCCCCTTTATAATATTTATAATTTTATGACATGTCCGATTGAGCATCTTGTAGAAGATGGTGCCGGACTGCGTATTAAGGATCTTCTGAAGCTGCCAATATTCTGGATCTCCATCATACTCATGATCTGCTCCGGAGCGTCCGAGCTTTCCATGGCACAATGGGCATCCGCCTATGCAGAATCAGCACTGGGCCTGTCAAAAACATTGGGAGATCTTGTTGGCCCCTGCCTCTTTGCGATCATGATGGGTATCAGCCGGACGATCTTCGGAAAATACGGAGAAAAGCTGGATCTGATGAAATATATGCTCTGCTGTGGCGCACTGTGTCTGGTCTGCTATATTACCGCATCCCTTTCACAGGCTCCGATGATCGGGCTGCTGGGATGTGTCATATGCGGCTTCTCTGTAGGTATTATGTGGCCGGGAACTATCAGTATCTCATCACGTAAGATCCCTGCGGGCGGCACTGCCATGTTCGCACTGCTTGCCATGGCCGGTGATATCGGCGGTGCGGTTGGCCCCGGACTGGTGGGTATGGTCACACAGAACGCAGGAGATGATCTTCATGCCGGACTCATGATTGGCTGCATCTTCCCTGCAGTGCTGATCATTTCTATCTTACTTCTGAAAATGATGAAAAACGATTAAATATCCGAAAGAAAAAGGCAGACAGCTCCACACGCTATCTGCCTTTTTCGTAACTGTTCAGCACCCTCACAGTTTTCTTTTTTCTAAGTAAAACAATCCCTTCACGACCAAGGAGCGACCCTCATAACAATACTCATCCCTCGTGGCGGAGAAAGCCTCCTTGCGCGAGAACATATCTAACTGTATTCTCTACATCTCGCGTACCTATCACAGCCACACGTCTGCCTTCACCCTGATCTACAAAGCTTACACTGGCTTCCAGATATAACAATCCGTGGGTAGTTTTTTTCTGATAGTTAACAGAAAATCCCTTTTTTGCAGTACTCAGATTTTCTACCGAAAGTGCTTTTCGAAGCGTATCTCTACTACCCTCAGATACCAGATCCAAACAATACTTCTCAATTCCTTCGATCCAGTGAAAATCGTACTTTGCAAAATTATCTGCGATATCCCGTCCATCCTCGCCCTCATGACGATAGACAGTCACTCTGTCATGTAAATAATCCACTAACAGCACCGAATAATAAATCGCCCCGAGACCCTGAATGACCGTCTCCTGTATCATCCTCGCTTTTGTGCTGACAGGGCTCTGTTTGTTTACGTGTAACAATTCCTCCCACTCACTCTGCTCGATACTTCTGCGATCATGCTCACTATTCTCATAATAATGCCTTTTATCACGATACATCGCCTGATCAGCAAGTGCTACATGCTGCTCCAGATCCTTCGCCTGCTCCAGCCATACACTTCCCAATGCCGCTGAATGGTTTTCATCCCAGCAATGCTCCAGCGCATTCTGTTTCTGTGCAAAGATCTCTTCATTCTCTTCAAAAGACAAAATGACAAATTCATCTCCACCCAGACGGTAGATATTGGCATCCGTAAATACATCCCGTATCATTTTAGCAATCTCTATGATCAAACGGTCTCCTGCCTCGTGCCCTTTGCTGTCATTGACCCGTTTCAGTCCATTGATATCCGCAAAAACAATACCGATGGGATGTGTGCTCTGTTCCTGATCAAGCTCAATTCTCTCAATCTCATCATAATACGCTTTGCGGTTTTTAAAGCCCGTCAGCGCATCAATCTCCAGTTCTGAAATAATGCTGTCGCACTCCCGCAAATGAATGATATTTCCAAGTCTCGTCAGAATACTTTTCTCATTATAGGGCTTTCCGATAAAATCAGAAGCCCCCAGCGACAGACATTTTTCCTCCTCAGCCATATCGTCCAATACCGTTGTAACGATCACCGGGATCTGCCGAAATGCCGGTTCACTGTTTACATGCTTTAAAAATTCATACCCATTCATGACCGGCATCTGAACATCCAGCATGATCGCTGAAATATGCTGGCCGTTTTTCTGCAAAACCTCAAGGCCTTCTTTTCCATTTCCGGCAGTCAGTACAATATACTGCCCCTCCAGTATCTCCGTCAGAAGGTCTCGGTTGGTCGCATCATCATCAATTACCAAAACTGTTCGTTTGACTCCACAAATATCTTTTGTCAGATCAGATTTTTCCAAAAGACATGCATCTGTAACCATGCCGCTAAACACATTTTTGTACATCTTCAACAGATTTTCAAATTCTGTAACAGGCATCGGTTTTGCAAAAAAATATCCCTGGGCATAATCACAGCCCAATACTTTCAGTCGCTTCTTGTGTTCACTGGTCTCTACACCCTCTGCCACAACATTTAAATGCATCCGGTGTGCCATATTGATCACATCATTCAAAATGCTCTGCTCCATTGGCTTTGCCAACTCACTTCGAATAAAAACCATGTCCAGCTTCAAAATATCAATGGACAGCTGACTGAGCAGACTCAGAGACGAATACCCACTTCCAAAGTCATCCATCTCTATAATAAAGCCCCGCCTACGCAACTCTTCTACCGTACTAATGATCTGATCCGGACATTCTGTGTAAACACTCTCCGTGATCTCCAAATGCAGGTAGGAGGGCTCTATCTCATATTTTTCCACAAGCTCACAAAAGGTGTCCACTAACTGACCCTGATAGATATCTGCCCTCGAAACATTTACAGATATCGGCATTAGCAGATATCCTTTCTTCTTCCATTCTCCCAGCTTCAGGCATACCTTCTCCCACACATACAGGTCTAAATTGTGAATAAAGCCATTCCTTTCAAACAGCGGAATAAAATCATCCGGAGCAATAAAACCCATCTGCGGATGGGTCCAGCGGATCAAAGCTTCTGCCCCAACGATGCCATTATCATGCAGACTGTACTTTGGCTGGAAATAAACACTAAACTGCTCTGACTCCAGCGCCGCTTCCATCGCATCTGTAATTTCTTTTTCATGTAGCATTTTTTCCCGGAGCGTATCATCATAAACCGCATAATACTGATTATACAGCCCCCTGATACTGTCGACAGCTAAAAGCGCGCGGTCACACATCTGCTCTATGGAAATAGACTGGTCTGTGATCTCATAAACCCCAAGCTTGACAGAAATATTTGCCATCAATTCTGACCGTTTCGTCCTCCGTCCATCCACAAAGTTCTGACGTCCGATTTTTTCCAGTTCCTTATCGATCAGACATATAAAACGATCGGCATTATACCTGCAGCAGATGGCATCCGGCCCGACTCTTTTTTGAAAGATCCCGGCACTTTCCAGCAAAAGCTGATCTCCCGCTTTGCGTCCAAAAGCATCGTTGAACAGCTTGAAATTCTCCAGATTTGTACACAGGATCATATATTCTTTATCCGGATTTTCGTCCAGCCGCTCCCTTGCTTTCCGGTAAAAATACTTTCTCGTATAAAGCCCCGTTAATTCATCATACTGAAACTGGTTCATAATCGCAGCTGTCTCACGGAGCTTGATCAGACTTGCCACCCGGTGCAGGATCACCTGGGGCCGGTACGGTTTTGGAATAAAATCGGTTGCACCATGAGCCAGCGCAGATATTTCTTCCTCTTCACTATTTGCCTGTGTCATTACGATCACGGGGATCAGCGACAACTGTTGATCCTTCTGTGCGATATCTAAAAATGTATATCCATCCATAACCGGCATCGTTACGTCCAGAAGGATGAGCGCAATATCCTCTTTCTTCTGCTTCAAAATATCCAGCGCAGCCTGTCCATTCACCGCTTCCAGTACCTGATAAGAATCTGACAATATCTCACATAGCACTGCCCGGTTGATCTCGTTATCCTCTACAACTAAAATCTGTTTTTTCTGTGTCGTACTCACTTTTATCCTCTTGCATATATTGTGTTTTGCCTGCTTGTCAAACCATGAGACATTACACAATCGATCATTATCATCACATCTGATATGATTTTATCATATCATCCTGCAAAAACAAGAACTTTTCCTATTATTTATAAATTTTGTATATTTTGTCACAAAAAATTACAATATTTCTATCGGAACACAGGGGTTTTGACGTCAATATTTTATGATAGTCCAGAAATTCCTTTCGGTTACTGGAACTCGTCTATTCCGCTACAATTTTTTTCAATCTCCCAAAAAAAATTTCATAATTACGACCTCTATATCAATGCTTTTGGATGAATGATGCGAGGATCGATGCCTGATCATTCAGCCTGCAGCACATCTCATACCACTGTTCATCGCCCCACGCAGATGCGGAAAGTCCGCAATTATGATAACCCATCCTTTCATACATAGCCACCTTTTCCTCCAGACATGTCAGGATCGCCTGCTTGCGCCCTTTTTCCCGCTCTATGCTCAGGTATCTCGTCATGATCTCACGTGCAAGTCCCTGCCCACGGTATTCCGGAAGCACATCCAAACCCAATAGCATAACGGTACTTCCCTGTGGATCATGCAGTCCGGCATCCGTAAAAAACGCATCCCTAAAGGACTGCTCATTTGTCGCAATTCCATTCAAAAAGCCCGCCAGCTTTCCTGTCTTTCGATCAACTGCCACAAAAAACAGCTCAGGCACCCGCGCGATCCGATCCCGCATCATTTTCTCGGAACACGCCTCATGGGGCGGGAAACAAATATGTTCGATCGCCACTGCCTGATCTGCTTCCTGCGGCAAAATTTGTCGAAACACGAACTGCTCCTCTAAATTGTTTTTTCTCCTGTTATTCATTTTGTTGTCCATGATATTTTCCTCCTAAAACAAAAATGGGAGCAGTTTTCCTGCTCCTATAATTTTGTGACATATTTTATCATACCATACCCTGTATCTGTTTGCAAATGCAGCCTATTCCTTGCTTTAACAAATACCACTGCACAATAATTTTTCATAGATTTCTCTGTCGCCTTCTTTAAAAACATTAAAGATCACACGCTCTATTTCATCACTTGTTTTCAAAAAATCAACGACTGTTTCTACTGCGATCTCTGCCGCTTCATCATTTGGAAAATGAAATTCTCCGGTTGAGATACAGCAAAACGCAACAGACCTTATTTCATTTTCCACGCAACATTTTAAAACACTCTCATAGCAATCCCTGAGTTCCTGCCAGAGTTCATCATTTAATACACTATAAACAATCGGCCCGACCATATGAATCACATAGTCACACGGAAGATTATAGCCACATGTCAGCGTGGCTGTTCCGGTCGGCTCCTCGTATTGTCTGCCATAGCGAATTCGTCTTTGGTCCATCATATACGCACACTCATTTCTGAGCTGTATTCCAGCTGCACTGTGAATGGCATGTTTCTTTTCTGCCAAACTGTATTTTTTGTGTCGAGATTTTTGTATTACACAGAATCATCTTTTAGCTTTTCCAACAAACTGTCCACAGCCTGATTTGTCTGCATATCACCTACCACCTTTCCGTTACATTTTACTACTATTCAAGCCCAAACATCAGATTAAGCAGTTCTATTCCGGTTTTTGTCCGAAATACATTTTCCCGGAAGGTGCAGATATTCTCCGCAGCCAGTCCATCTTCAAAGGCATTTACCAAAAAGTCCGCTTCCAGTAAGATCCGGTAATCCATACCATCCACACCCGTATATGTATGATGATGCGCAATCAGAT
>JALFNQ010000226.1 GCA_022773965.1 Lachnospiraceae bacterium | reverse complement strand
GGAACAAAGGCTCCAGAGGTATGCCCGGTATGCAATCATCCGCAGAGTTATTTTGAAGTACGTGCAGAGAATTATTAAGGGAGAATAGACAAGGAAGTAAAATATTATGTATGTAAGCATTGTGGAAACATTATTGAAAAGCATGTACCGGTACATACACTAGACGGTAATCTGGTTCATGTTGTTGTTGGAGAAATCAAACATCCAATGCTTGAAGAACACTTTATTGAATGGATTACATTAAATACCAATCAGGGTGTTTATAGAAAACAGTTAAATCCAGGACAGGAGCCGGTTGCAGATTTCTGTCTTTGTGACGAAAGATCAGTTTTCAGAAGTTGAATAGAAGCCTAATCCTGTTTTAAATACGGAGAGATAAACAAAAACCCTGGTGCGTGAGCAACAGGGTTTTTTATGTGCGCCTTGCGGCGCACGTTTCTAACGGGTGAAAGTCCCCAATCTGCCCTAGTAGTGGGAAGGATACAGCCAAGACCAAGTAGGGTGTCCATCGCGAGGTGAAATCAGAAGAAAGGTGGCGGCAAATCTTTGGTCTGACGAACAGAAATCACATCAGGCTTCAGTTAACAGAACTTAGTCATATTGCATTGTGAGATACAAGACATTATGGAATTTGTTCCAGATGAGGAAAGGTGAGATTTATTGGAGAAAAGTATGAAGATGGAATTAAAAAGTTAAAGCAAACACTGATAGAATAGGAAGATGGTCGACAATCATTAATACACCGGCTCCGGGATTAAATGTTGTATAAAGAAAATTGTTGATGAGGTAAAAAAGAAGAAGGAGAATTCTATACACCACATGATGTGGTTCAGTTGATTGCAACTATGATTGAGCCTTATGATGGCACAGATTTATCTGTGATCCGCGCTTTTAGACGGTAGAGCTCACGGTGGACCATTGACCTGAGGGATTGATCCGCGTATATTAGAGTGGCCAATGCCGGGAACTGTATTTGCTAGAGCGCTTACAAGATACCTTCGGGTAGTGACTTTTCAAAAGCGGAATATTTTCTCTTGACAAAGGTCGCTTCATATCAGGTTGGAATCTAGTTAGCGTGAAGTATTATATAACCAAGTTAAAGGAAAAGGAATATTTGACGAGACAAGGAAGCAGTCAAAAAGGGAAATGGGTGGTGTTGACAAAATGAAGAGATCTTTTTCAAAAGGAAATCGGCAATTCATGGTTGTCGCAATAGTGATTTTAGCAATGGGAGTGATGCTGGCGGGATGCGGACGCTCGAACGAACGGCCGGAGTTTTTGACGGCGCATGAGTGGGTTCACTACGGTTCGGCGAGCAATGAGACAATTAGTTTTGGCGAGGACGGACACTTTGCGTTTTACGGTGACGAAGGGAATCCCGTGGGGAATTCCGATTTGTACGATCGGTACTCGTACGATTCGGAGAGCAAGGCGATTAAGCTTAAGCCGGAGGGCGATATGAAAATTAAGGTGCTTCGCCACGAGAAGTCGCGCCTTCTTCTGGATATCGACGGGGATGTGAAGGAGTTTTTCGATGGGAAGGATGAACGGATTGCCGGAGGCGCTCCTCAGAATCTGGAGTACGATCTGGACAACGTTGCAAGCGGCTTCGGTTCGTATCTGGCGATTATCAGCAAGGATGGATCTAAAATCGTTACCGCACCGGCAAATTATGACGGAGATGATCCGGAGTTTAAGGAATATGAACTTTCTGAAAAACTGGTGGATCATGCGACGTTCTATTCCTGGGTGTACGATGTGGATGAGTCGGGGATGGATGTCAAATCGAACTGCAGGAAGGTGACGGAAAAAGAAGCGGCGAAGATGATCAGCGACGGAGCCGCCGTGGGATTCGTGTGGTATAACGAAAAAGCGGAGATTACGAAAATCGTCTTTTGGGGAAGCACGGTTACGCAGTAAGAAATTGCAGTCTTGTGGCAATCGACGAAATATGTCGGTACCACGAGACTTTTTTTGCTGCGAAGCCCGCTAAAGTGCAGCTCTACCTGTGAGGGGTCGCAGTAAAATGAAAAGCGCAGGACCTGACGCAGGCGCAACTGGCGCAGAAGCTGGGGTTTCCGATAAATCGGTTTCCAAATGGGAACGGGGAGTTTGCCTTCCGGATGTGAGCCTTTTTAGGACATTTGCGGGCACGGAAAATGAGAAAGTAATGAATTCTCTTTTTAGCTCCCTTAACAGGAATTACGGCGTGTTGGAATACTCGAATGATTCCGGTTCAAAAAGGTTGAGATTGTTGACAAGGAGTACATGAGGGGCAAGCTCCTTCGTTCGAAAGTGTGCTCTACGATGCAGATTCGCCGAGGA
>JALFNQ010000204.1 GCA_022773965.1 Lachnospiraceae bacterium | reverse complement strand
AACCTTGCAAAACGATATTGACACAAAGGTGAGTGACGTACGCTCTGCAATCGAACGACTGCAGGAAGCACTGAACAGATCTGATGCAGATAACGAGCAGGCAATCATTACAGCCAAGGCAGAGCTGGAGGCTGCACTGGGAAGCTTAAATTTCACGCTTTCCGGTGCACTCACAGAACTGGATCAAAAGCTGTCAGGAGACATCTCCGATCTGGATGCATCGCTATCAGAGAACATTTCAGAAGTGGATCAGTCACTCTCAAAGGATATCACTGATCTGAACGCATCGCTGTCAAGGGATATTTCTGAATCTAATCAGTCACTTTCTAAGGATATCTCAGACTTGGATCAGTCATTATCAAAGGACATCTCTGGTTTGAATGAATCGCTATCGAAAGATATCGCAGATCTGAATACTTCACTTTCAAACGGTATGTCAGCTATGCATGATACGCTGGCCAATGATATTGCCGGACTGGATCAGCAGACACGTGAAAATCTTGCATCTGTACTGGATACCGTCAATGCTTTACAGACCGCTTTGCAGGCCGCAGACAAGGATCTGGCAGATGATCTGTCAAATGCGAAGAAAACCTTGAATGCCCAGCTTGACACAGCCCAAAGTACTCTGTCGGCGCAGATGGAAGCACTGGACACATCACTCTCTAATTCCATTCGGGCAGAGGAACAGGCGCGTGCCAAGGCAGATGCTGCACTTCAGGCGCAGATCCATTCCTCTGAAAATACGGAATTGGAGCAAAAAGCCGAAGAGATCGAAGGAGTAACCATTTTTGACAAGCTGGGTGCCTTATTCAGGAAGCTCTTAAACATCAGCAGCCATGTGGACAGTTCCATTGCAGACGAGACTGCCAGCCGTGAACAGGCCACACAGACCTTGCAAAACGACATTGACACAAAGGTGCGTGATGTGCGCTCTGCGATTGACCGTCTGCAGGAGGCGCTGAACAGCTCTGATGCAGATAACGAGCAGGCGATCAGTTCTGCCAAGGCTGATTTGGAAGCCGCCCTTGGCAGCTTAAATACCACGCTTTCCAGTGCACTGACAGAACTGGATCAAAAGCTGTCAGGGGATATTTCGGATCTGGATCAGTCTCTTTCAGGTGACATTTCTGATCTGAATGATACATTATCCAGGGATATTTCAGATTCAAATACGTCTCTTTCCAATGACATGTCAGCTATGCATGAAGCGCTCTCCGCTGATATAGCTGGACTGGACCAGCAGACACGTGAGAATCTTGCATCTGTATTGAATACCGTCAATGCTTTACAGACCGCTTTGCAGGCCGCAGACAAGGATCTGGCAGATAATCTGTCAAATGCGAAGACAACCTTAAATGCACAGCTTGACACAGCCCAAAGTACCCTGTCGGCGCAGATGACAGCACTGGACACATCGCTTTCTAATTCCATCCGGGCAGAAGAGCAGGCGCGCGCCAATGCAGATATCGCACTTCAGGAACAGATTCATTCATCGACAAATACCGCCTTGGAGCAAAAGGCAACAGAGATTGACGGCACAACTGTTTTTGCGAAGCTGGGCACCTTATTTCAGAAAATCACGAAACTTCAACAAGCAGATGAATGGGTACAGAACATTACGCTCAGTCATACAACAGCATCCGGTACAAAAATTTATCGTATTCTGAATTCCACTGACAGCGCACATACCGGATGGAAAATGTGGAAGCTGGATGGAAATTCACTTGGCATTACACTTCGAGCAGCAGGTAAAGATATCCCGGAATCAGATGTATCCATTACATATGCCGGAAAACCGGTGTTGATCATGGAATATCAGATCATTGACGGTTATTTATTGATCTATACGCCGTCTGTACCGGAAGCAGATATTATCATCAGTAATATACACGTACAAAATAAATGAAGTATACAAAGGGAGGCATCAAAGCTTGAAAATGATACATAAAAAAAGATTTATGAAATTCAAGGCATTTCTATTAGCAATCATAATCAGCGTAAACAGTATGAACAGCCTGATTATGATAAAGGCTGCTGTTAAAGACAACCTGGGCTCCGCTGTCGTAGAACAGACGATTGGTTCATGGAGTGATACGCTTGAGTCACATTCCGTGATAGGACTGCTACGTCTCATAATCGATAAGATCACCACCCAGCTGGGTAAAATAGAATCCTTGGAAACTCGTGTAGAAGCGATGGACAAAAAAATTGATCTCCAGACAACCTCATTGCAGGAAAGTATTGAAAGTTCATTTGTGACGGCAACCGCCTCCTATAATCTGTTTGTCTATATCCCCAAAACAGAGGCTTTGGCGGATTACACGAATCAAAAGATCACGCTCACTTCAGAATCCGGCAATCAGGCTTCTGCCACAACATTAAAGGATACTGGTATGAATTACAGCAGTACTATTTACTTTAATTTCAGCGGTAATTGCCAATTGACCTGGACTGCGATCAATGCGCTTGGCGATGAATATGTATTGACAGAGGATATCTTTATCTCTAACGCCAGTCAGGAGTTTAAGCTGGGATCTGTGGCTCACCGGTTAAAAGTATTTTTTCCCAAGAGTGTTGCGCTGTATGCTTATGATGATGAACCGATCACACTGGTTACAGAGAAGAAAAGTGTTTCTTCAAGACTCAAGGATGATGGTACGAATTACAGCGCGATCCTTTACTCGGATTTTGATGGTGTTGCAAACTTGTGTTACGATTTTCTTGATGAAACTGGTACCCGCGTTGCAATTGAAGAACCGCTAAAGCTTACAGACAGTCAAATGGAATTGGAGATCGGACTGAATTCTCTGGAACCGAAAGAGATGAGCTGGAAAACGATCCATACGATCTGTCAATCAAATCGTGCATCATTATTTTTTGAAAACGGTGATGAGATGCCGGGTGGCTGGATGCTGGTTGGAATGGGACAGGATGATGATGGAAAGGATGCCCTTCAGCTTTGGAAAAAGATCAATCTCGGAAATCAGGGCTGGGGGTCTGCTTGTAATGCGGCTGGCAATTATTACACGACATGGAATACAGAGCAAAATACCACGATTGCTTTTAAGAGCAGCTTATTATCTCAGCCGGATATGGAAAGCGGATGGCTGGCTGTACAATCAAATCGTGCAGCAGGTGAGTTTTACTGGCTGATCACGCCTCAATATACCGGAGGACATTATTGTGTGCGCTCTGACGGTACAGTGGCATATACGACTGACAGCAAGAGTGATACCGATTGCAGTTTCGGATGTTATCCGTGTGTATGGATCCATTGATGGAAGGATTGATCTTTTCAGACATAGTTTGTCTGCCCTTGCATAAATTATGGTAAGAAAGACAATACTTTGATGGAGCTGATCTTATGACGTATCATCAGATCGATGCGAGAAAAGAATATGTAAAGCGTGCCCGGGAATCCTTTCAGGAACAGGAGGAAGACTGGACACATCCGGCACCGGAACACGAAGAGCCGGCTTTTGGAAAAACATTTAGCTTGCGTCTGGTGCTGGGACTTTTGCTATTCCTATTGTTTGTTTTAGCAGACATGACAAATTTTCAGATATTTGACTATTCTACAACTGATATAGCATATGAAATTGCCTCAAAAGATAATTATACAAATCTTGAAAAATATGTTATGATGCTACTTACAGATAAAAATTAATCGGGAGGTACTTATGAGCAGACCAGCTTTGTCTGATGAGATATTACTGACAATCGATCAGCCTGCACGCTATATCGGTGGCGAGCTGAATATGGTAAAAAAAGATCCATCATCGGTGGATATCCGTTTTGCCATGTGTTTTCCGGATGTATATGAGATAGGCATGTCTCATCTGGGAATTCAGATCCTATATGATATGTTTAACCGGAGAGAGGATGTATACTGCGAGCGCGTATATTCTCCGTGGCCGGATCTTCATAAGATCATGAAAGAGCAGCAGATTCCGCTGTTTGCGCTGGAGAGCCAGCAGCCAATCAAAAATTTTGATTTTCTCGGTATCACGATCCAGTATGAGATGTGCTATACAAATATTTTACAGATTCTGGATCTATCTCAGATCCCACTTCACGCAAATGAACGTGGCGAGGATATGCCAATTGTGATCGGCGGCGGTCCGTGCACCTATAATCCAGAGCCGATCGCAGATTTTTTTGATCTGTTTTATATTGGTGAGGGGGAAATTAGCTATGACGCACTTTTTGCACTTTACAAGCAGTGCAAAAAAGAAGGTGTAAAACGTGATGAATTTCTTCGTAAGGCAGCACAAATCCCCGGCATTTATGTGCCTTCGATGTATGAAGTGACCTATGGCAGTGATGGCTGTCTGGCAAGCTTTCTTCCCAAATATGAAGATATTCCGGCCAAAGTAGAAAAGCAGCTTGTCTTAGATATGGACAGCGCTCCTTATCCCAGTAAGCCACTAGTGCCTTTTATCAAAGCAACACAGGATCGGGTAGTTCTGGAACTGCAGCGAGGCTGTATCCGTGGCTGCCGCTTCTGTCAGGCAGGTATGATCTACCGTCCGACGCGTGAAAAAGATGTGGATCAGCTAAAAAAATATGCCTATGAAATGTTAAAGAGTACCGGACATGAGGAAATATCGCTGAGCTCTCTCAGCTCCAGTGATTATTCTCAGCTGGAAGAGCTGGTGAATTTTTTGATCGAAACTTTCCATGGAAAAGGTGTAAATATTTCTCTGCCCTCATTGCGTATTGATGCATTTTCTTTAGATGTGATGGGAAAGGTGCAGGATATCAAAAAGAGCAGCCTGACATTTGCTCCGGAAGCTGGTTCCCAGCGTATGCGAGATGTGATCAATAAGGGCTTGACCAAAGATATCATCCTTGAAGGTGCCGGACAGGCATTCGAGGGCGGCTGGCAAAAAGTCAAGCTGTATTTTATGCTTGGACTGCCGACAGAAACGGTTGAAGATATGCAGGCGATCGCAGAGCTTGCAAACGATATTGCGGTTCGTTACTACGAGATTCCGAAGGAACAGAGAAACGGCAAGTGCCAGATTACGATCTCGACCTCTTTCTTTGTGCCCAAGCCGTTTACGCCATTGCAATGGGCAACCATGTGTACCGCAGACGAATACCTTGGAAAAGCGAAGGTTGTTAATGAAGCGGTCAAGAATCAGCTCAATCGCAAGAGTATCCGCTATAACTGGCATGAGGCAGATGTCACAGTACTGGAGGGTGTCTTTGCAAGAGGTGACAGGCGTGTAGGCGCAGCTATTGAGCGGGCCTATGAAAAAGGTGCTCTGTTTGATGCATGGTCAGAATATTTTGACACTCACAGGTGGCTGGAAGCATTTGAAGAAACAGGTGTAGATATCAGTTTTTACACCCTGCGTCCCCGAGAGCTGGACGAGCTGTTCCCGTGGGATTTTATTGATGCGGGTGTGACGAAAGATTTTTTACAGCGTGAATGGCAGCGTGCATGTGAGGGTGTTGTAACACCGAATTGCCGCATGAACTGTTCCGGCTGCGGTGCGAGAAAGTATGGAGGAGGTGTGTGCTTTGAAAATCAGAATTAAATTTGCAAAGTCCGGAAATATGAAGTTCATCGGACATCTGGACACGATGCGTTATTTTCAGAAGGCTATGCGCCGGGCAGATATTGACATTGCATATTCCACTGGATTTTCCCCGCACCAGATCATGTCTTTTGCCGCTCCGCTGGGCGTTGGAATTACCAGTGAGGGTGAATATCTTGACATAGAGGTCAACAGTACAGCTTCCACGCAGACAGCGGTGACAGCTCTGAACGCAGCAATGGTGGAAGGATTTTCAGTACTTGATTATCGGAAGTTACCGGATCATGCCAAGACAGCCATGTCTATCGTTACGTGCGCAGATTATACTCTGACATACCGTGAAGGCTATGAGCCCAATCATACCTTTGAAGATTTTTGTGAAGCTGTTCATTTATTTTATGAAGTACCTGAGAAGATCGAGATCGTGAAACAAACAAAAAAATCAGAAAAGATCATTGATCTCAAGCCCTTGATCTATGATTTTAAGGTACTTCAGGTTGAAG
>JALFNQ010000165.1 GCA_022773965.1 Lachnospiraceae bacterium | reverse complement strand
GTGTAGCCTTGTTTTGTCAGCGTGTCAACGTCTTTTTCGCCCTCCGGTATAAATATTGGCTTGCCCTCTGAAACCGCCTTTGTCAAGGCTTGTACACTTCCATAAATGGCTTTATAACTCTTTCTGCCCTCTCTGCCTATTCCATATGAAAAGCGATCATTTTCTAACTTTCCATATAAAAGTTTTTTGCCAGATAGCCTAATCTTTGTAAATGCATAACTTCCGTTAATAGAAACGTAATTGTAAGTTGCTTCGATCCTGCGTTTCTCTCGACTCTCTATATAGGCTCTCCAGTTTGGAATTCTCGGCTCCGTATCATAAAAAGTATCTTTCTTTTCGAGTCCTGCTGCCGATAATACATCTTCAAGTGTGCAGCCTGCATGACAATGAAACAATGTGCACTTTCTTCCTTTGGTTATCGTAAGTGATGCTTGCTTGTCATCGTGAGCCGGGCATTTGCATTGTGCTTTATCTCCGTAGCGTTTGGAGATTGTAAAGTGATGTAAATTGCTTTCATATACTTCATTATCTGTCATTCGCAGCACCCCATTTCCAAAACATAGCGCATCTTCTCTGCTTCCTCGTTCAGTAAATTTATTTTCAATTCACAGAATTTATAAAAATCCTCGTCATAACTAAAATTTGTCTGCATCTGCTCCCACGCTTTACGCTCCTGCATTAGCTTTTTCTGTTGCTTTATCAGCTTACGTCTTGCTTTAACGGTCATTATCTGCACCCCCTTTATATAGAAACCCGGTTGCTTCAAAAAATTTCTTAGGGTATATCAGATATGTATATTGTTTGCTGTTGCCCCTTTTGAAGCACATTCCCCAATCAACAAGATTGTTTTGTAAAAGCAAGCGTACTGTTTGGCAATCCATTTTTAAGGCTTGTGCAGCCACCGCTACTGGAACATTCGCACAATCAAATGTAATCTCTGCCATAGTTCCACCTCTACTCTGTTGATAATTCATCTGCAATTCTCTTAATTTCCGCTTTCTTATCTTCTGTAATTTCATAACGCAACATTCTTGAAAAGCTACTGTCTGCAATACCTAATCGCTCTGCAACTCTCCACATAGGAACACCCTTAGACTTGATATAATCTTTAATTTCTTTATTTCTCATGTTTAACACCTCACAAAAATATTATTTTATTCCGCGGAACAGTTGACATTTTATTTGCACGTGTTATAATGTCTACATAAACATTAACAATTTTTTTCGCTTGTGTATATAAACACCATATTCTAATCTATTTTCAAAAAATCCAGTGTCTACATGAGCAAGTAATAAGGAGTTTTATGAAGAAGTATTATGATGCATGGGATATTCCATGGAATCAATATTATGATGAAATCAATTTAATAATCAATGAAAATAACTACATTTACGAAACGGATGAAAACAGTATGTTTTATCACGGAAAAGAAAGAGAGGTTATTTCTATAGGACAGATAATAATTGAACTAGGAAATTACCTTTATATCGGCCGGGAAGAATTTTTCAAATTATTCGATGCATATAAAAAAATTTATACAATCCCCAATGTTGATTTTGTCAAAAGGTGTTTTTCTGATTTAATGAATTTAGGATTTTGTCAATTACTGGCTCATGCTATTGTTGATTTTATTATTATGCACTTTAAAGAAAAAGATACATTTGAAAACGCTTATGTTAGAGGGCTAACTTCTATTGAAGAATGGTGTAATTATCCCATAAACAGTATGCTTGTCTCTTTAATTGGAGATTTGGACCCGACAAGAATTATGCGAAAAGATTATCAGCCTTTTGATTCATGTTTTCTTACACACATTATAGAAGTAGATCATGAGTTATATTCTATATGTACCCAGTTAGATTTATACGCTTTAATCAATCTTGATGCTTTATACTCAAGAAAAACCGGGATAAAAGTTTTGCAATGTAATCATTGTCGTTCATTCTTTATTCAGTCACATGGAAATAACACGAAGTGGTGTAAAAAATGCTCTGATATTGATTTCTGCAAAAAAACAAATGATGAATTTTATTTAATATATAGAAAATGTCAAAAAACAATGCTCCAACGGTCGTACCGTAATACTTTAGGTAGTTGGGAGTATCAAGAAAAATATACTACTCCATGGGAAGATGATATAAAATCTGTTATCAATGAGTATCGTGAAAAGAATGATTTGTCCGGATTTAAAGTATATCTAAAAGAAACTATGAAGAAATATAAACCTTAAAGGAGTGATGATTGATGAAGTTACCAAATGGCTTTGGCTCTGTCTATAAGCTGCCTGGCAATCGCAGGAATCCATACCGGGCTATTGTAACGGAACGCTGGCAGATAGATAGTGATACTGGTAAATGGAAGCAAAAACGAAAGACCATAGGCTATTACAGAACAAAGAATGAAGCAATGATAGCATTGGCAGACTATAATAAATCTCCTTATGATGTAGATGCTTCAAAAGTTACGTTTCAAGAAGTATATGAGCGTTGGAGTGCTGAACACTTTCCTACTGTATCAGAGAGCAATGCAAAGGGTTATAGAGCTGCATATCTTCTATGTGAACCAATTGCAAATAAGCGTATGGCAGATGTAAAACTTGATGATCTACAATATATTGCTGATAATTCCGGAAAGAATACACCTACCTTGCGCAAATATAAGGTACTTGTAGGCTTGATGTTCAAATATGCGGTCATACATGACATAATACCGCCGGATTTGAACAAGACAAAGTATATTGATATCAAGAAAGCAGGAAACCCAAACGCATACAACCGAAAGCCTTTCAGTAAGAAAGAAATTGCTACCGTGTGGAAGTGGAAAGATACGAATGTTTACTTTAACGTGATTTTGATTTTGATTTATTCCGGCTGTCGAATTTCTGAATTACTGGATTTGAAGAAAGAAAACGTTAATATAAACGAGCGTTGGTTTGACGTGACTGCATCCAAAACAGAAGCTGGAATAAGAAAGGTTCCGATCGCTGACAAGGTGCTGCCATTCTTTGAATACTGGTACAACCTCAATGATTGTGAATACCTCTTAAGCACCCCGGACGGAAAGCACTTTGAATACAGAAATTATTATGATAGCTACTGGAAACCTCTGATTGAACAAATGGGAATGGAACACCGCCCGCATGATACGCGGCACACTTGCGTTTCATTACTTGCTGAGGCCGGGGTTGATGAAAGACTTGTAAAAAAAATCGTAGGTCATAAAGGGCAAGGAGTAACCCAACAAGTGTATACACACTTTGAGATAGAAGCCCTTTTAGATGCTATAAACAAAATTTAAGTAAAGGAGTTGATGCAGATTGATTCGAACAATTAAAAAGGCTCTGTAATGTTCCCGGCACTACAAAGCCAAACACCCAGTAATAAGCTACTACACAAATTAAAGGGAGTATGTTTATTGTAACATTCTCCCGACTAAAAGAAAAGGAGGATTTTTTATGAAATACAAAGCAAACGGCACAATGAAGATATTAGCAAAGCAAGATATTGCAGAAGTAACCGACATAGCACCGGATATCGAGAAAAAAATAAGGGATATTATGACCGCAAACGGTATACCAATTGATTTTTTAGGTAGCAAAATGTTTGGTATGGGCATTGACATTATTCTTTATGGGGTAATGCTCGGCAAGAGACTTGAAAGGCAGCGCAACAAACACAAATACGGCTTGAACGCAGACCAACGCAACTATATAAAGATTATTCTTGAAGATATTATGAATGAAAATCAGAAAGGCGGTATAATTGATGAATGACAGAAACGAATATAAAGAAAAAATTATTGAAATGGTTAATAGAATAGACAATGTGGATTGTTTATTCAAGATATATCATTATATCATTCCAAAATACAAGAAAGAGGAAAACTATGACAGAGGAAACGAAAAATTATAAAAAAGAAATCATAAAAATGGTTGAGAAATTAGAAAATGAAAAAATATTAACACTTATATACGGTTTTGTCAGAAGGGGATATAGAGAAGAAAAAGCCGGGAGATAACCGTTAAATAAAAACCGTATCAGAGGGTGTCCGTCCAAGGATGCCCTTTTTCTATGCTTAAAATTGCGTACAGTTATCAATGGGTATGCTTGAACCGCGTACCCTTTATTTTTATGCTCTCCGTACCTATTCCGATTTTAGCCCCCTAAACCGTCATAGTTGCCCCTACAGAAAGCATAATATAAGATTGTACGCATAATATCAGCAAATTCCAAAAAAGTCAAATAAATTTGTGTGCTACGTGTGCGCTACGTGTGTGCTACGCTCCAAAATTCTCCACAATTTTAGAAAATTCACAAAAACGCTGGCATAAAGAAAACCCCCAAAACACAAGGCTTTGAGGGCTTTTTGCAAAATCCGTATTCTGTTTGAAACTATCGCTTGCTGAACTGCGGTGCGCGACGGGCTGCTTTGAGACCGTACTTCTTACGCTCTTTCATACGAGGATCACGTGTCAGGTATCCTGCCTTCTTTAACAGAGGACGATACTCGTCATCTACCTGAAGCAATGCACGGGAAATACCGTGACGGATCGCTCCTGCCTGTCCGGTGTATCCGCCGCCCTTAACGGTAACGGTAACGTCGAACTTCTCATTGGTCTCGGTTGCAGCGAAAGGCTGACGAACGATAACCTTTAATGTCTCTAATCCAAAATAATCATCAATATCTCTCTTGTTGATGGTAATCTTTCCAGTACCAGGTGTTAAGTAAACTCTGGCTACTGAACTTTTTCTTCTACCTGTTCCATAAAATTTTGCGCTAGCCACTTGTCTTTACCTCCCTCGATTAAAATGTCAAAGCTTCAGGCTTCTGAGCTGCATGCTTGTGATCAGGACCTGCATATACGAATAATTTCTTGTACATCTCACGTCCTAAAGGTCCCTTGGGTAACATACCCTTTACTGCGTGCTCGATGACTCTCTCAGGATGCTTTGCTAACATTTCCTTTAAGGTAGTCTCCTTCATTCCGCCAACATACTCGGAATGTCTGTAGTAGATCTTCTGATCCAGCTTCTTTCCGGTAACAACGATCTTCTCTGCATTAACAACGATCACATAGTCACCGCAGTCGATATGAGGAGTGAAGATCGGCTTATTCTTTCCTCTTAAAACTTTTGCAATCTCTGATGATAAACGACCTAAAGTCATTCCTGTAGCGTCAACAACATACCATTTACGATCAATGGTAGCCGGGCTTGCCATAAATGTGTTCATGGTTTTTCCTCCTGAATAATTTTAACGGTAGAAGCGGGAATGGAAATGTCCGAAACCATTCATCTTGCTTCCATATATTGTATAGCTAAAATGCCTTGCCGGGGCTTTGGCGCAGCATTTCTAAACTACATCAGCCTATATATCTTACTACGCGATTTTGCCACTGTCAACCATTTTTTCAAGAATCCTGCGGTTTTCTATTGTGGCCTGCACACCATCTGTCCGCCGGGCAAATAATAATCATCCGGCCGATTCGCCCATGCAATGCCAAGAATAGGCTTTTCTTTTTCATCGAATCCATAGCAGACATATCCCCTGATCATTTCCACATGGTAAATATTTCGATATCTGCCATTATTCTCACCTTCCTCAAACATCAGATCTCCCGCATTGAGCCTCATATTCCGGATATTTGAGGTGCTTAAACCGCCTTTGATATTCTGCTTTTTCTGCACACACCACTTTGCCTGATCGGCAGCCACAGGTGCATAATAGGAATTTCCAAAACTGATTCCCGCCTGTTTGTAGGCAGTCCATGTCAGTGAGCTGCAGTCATAATATCCCTTCTGCATTCGTTTCGGCTGGCTGTAGGAGCTGGTCTTTGCGATACTGACTGCCTTGCAGATCGCCTTATAACGATTCTGTGATACGACAGATACTGCACAGCCCAACGAAATATCACCGACCTTTGCCTTAATCACGGCATTTCCGTTTCGCAGTGCCTTTACGGTTCCATCCCGTGACACTTTGACCACTCCCGGTTTGGAAGAGCTCCACTTGATACCCTCTTTTAAACCGCTGAGCTTCAGCTGGCTGGTCTGCCCGGCAGGAAGAAGCAGGGAGTTTTTATTGATGCCCACCGCTATGACGTGAAGCTTCACTTTGAATTTCTTTTCGTTGATCACCAGCGTCACAGTTGTCTTTCCGGTTCCCTGCACATTTACGATAATGGTGTTCCCATCCGACATATATGCATCCACGTACATCTCAGAATTTGATGAGATGCAGCTCAGCTCATCATCATACACATTGGAGGGCAGATGCTTTTTCGGATCTTTGAGCCGGAATTCAAACTGAGCGGATGAATAATAGTAACTCTTTTGTACATAACTCTTTGCCGAGGTCTTGTTAAGTGTCACCTCCTGCATATCGATCTTCGCCGTAATATCATAAGTTCTGGTGAGGAGCAGTCTTCCTGATGCATCGTAAAATCTTCCCTCTACGGTTGCGCTGCCGACACCTGTAACTTCATATCCTCCCTGCTCATCCAGGGTCAGGATCGTATCCCACGAATTTTCCAGCGAGAAATTTTTGGATGTGATCGGGACAATGACACCGGCTCTGTCCGTCCATGATGCCGGTGACTCAAAAACTCCTTTTTGCCCATAATACACAGTCATGCTTTCTTCCTGTGTATCTCCCTCGTAAAAATCCTGCCAGCTGCTATCATCACTGGTCTCTTCATCCGTAGTATCCCAGGTATCCCACTCATTATCAGACCACTCATCATCGTACCACCCGTCACCATACCACTGTGATGCTGACACAGCTTCTGGCAACACAAAACAACATGGCGCTGCGAAAAACAGCGCCAGAACCAGTCCTCTCAAACACTTTTTCATAACGTATCTCCCTCAAATTCGATCTTTTGCATCGTCAATCCATGTGCCGGGGCAGTCGGTCCTGCCGCACTACGGTCACAGGCTTCAATAATCGTTTTCATATCGTCAGGCTGCCTTGCACCGCAGCCGATCTCAAGGAGTGTTCCCGCGATGATGCGAACCATATTATATAGAAAGCCTGCACCCGTCACGCGAATGCAGATCATGTCTCCTGTCTTTTCAACGGTGCAGGCGTACACCGTGCGCACGGTGGTCTCCGTCTGGGCATGTGCAGAACAAAAACTCGCGAAATCATGTGTTCCTACGATAAATTCCGCCGCCCGCTTCATCGCCTCCACGTCCAGCCTGCGATAAGTAAAATAAGAATCACGGCGCTCTGTGGGCAGCGGAAACTCACGGTTTAAAATGCGATACTCATAGGTTTTTCTGCTGTCACAATGGCGCGGATGAAAATCCGGTGCCACCTCTTCTGATCCCTGTATGACAATATCATCGGGCAGCCTTTGATTCAATGCATAACTGATCTTTTCTGCCGGAATGCGCGTATTTGTATCAAATACCGCTACATTTCCAAGAGAATGGACACCGGAATCCGTGCGGCTGGCGCCCGTTACCGTGATCTCCTCTCCCAGAAGCTCCGACAGTTTTTCATTCAGCACACCCTCGATCGTGGGCACGCCGGGCTGGAGCTGCCAGCCACAATAATCGGTGCCGTCATAAGCGACACGCAGCATTACACGCTTCATAATACCACCCTCAGCACAAGCAGCAGTGCCAGATACAGAATCAGCACGGCATATGCCTTATAATCCAGACTCTGGTAACGCAGCGGTTTCATTTTTGTACGCCCGTCACCTCCACAATAACAGCGTGCCTCCATCGCCATCGCAAGGTCATTCGCACGGCGGAAGGCAGAGATGAACAGGGGCACGAGAAGCGGCACCAGAGATTTTGCTTTCTTTATGATATTGCCCTCATCAAAGCTTGCTCCACGTGCCATCTGCGCCTTCATGATCTTATCGGTCTCCTCGATGAGAATCGGGATAAAACGAAGGGCGATCGACATCATCATGGCAATCTCGTGTACAGGCACATGTATTTTGTTCAGCGGCTTTAACGCCTTTTCCAGACCATCTGTCAGCTGATTCGGCGTGGTGGTCAGTGTCATCAACGAAGTTCCAAGGATCAGATAGGTCAGCCGGATCGCCATACGGATCGCAGCCATCACTCCCTCTTTTGTGATCTTCAGCCGCCAGATCTGCACCAGCACCTCTCCCGATGTCAAAAACAGATTAAAAACAGCCGTGATCAGCATGAGGATCATGATCGCCCGCAGACCCTTGATCATGTAGCGAAACGGAACCTTCGAGATACGGATCACTGCTGCCAGAAACAGCGTCACAACCGCCAATCCTGCGATTCCTTTATATGCAAACACAGAAATCAAAAAAACAAGTGTTCCGAATAATTTTACACGCGGATCCATCCGATGGATGACAGATCCGGTCGGATAATATTGTCCAATCGTGATATCTCTTAACATTCATACCTCCGTAGGTGCCTTTGCGAATGGCGCGACTGAACCGGGCTCAGCCATGTATCGTGCGGGAGCAGAACGCATGCTCGCCAGACATGACCCGCAGGATCTCCTGCTTTGCTTCCTCCACTGTCGTTGCATCACAGCTGACCGGAAATCCCTTTTCCTGCAATTCATGCATCAGATATGTGACCTGTGGCGCTGCCAGCCCGATCTGTTCCAGTTCTTTATAGTAACGGAACACGTTCTTGGGCGTGTCATCGTACATGACACTGCCCTGATTCATGACGATTATGCGCTCCACATACTTCGCCACGTCCTCCATACTGTGAGAAACGAGAATGACAGTCATATGCTGCTTATCATGCAGTTCTGCCAGCTGATCCAGTATTTCATCACGTCCTTTTGGATCCAGTCCCGCAGTGGGCTCATCCAGGATCAGCACCTCCGGTTTCATCGCAAGCACACCCGCGATCGCCACCCGGCGCTTCTGTCCGCCGGACAAGTCAAAGGGTGACTGGTCAAATAATTCCTCCGGTATACCGACACTGTGCAGTGCCTCAAACGCACGCAGCTGTGCCGCGTTTTTGTCCAGACCCTGATTCATCGGGCCAAAACACACGTCATCGAGGATCGTTGTCTCAAACAGCTGATGCTCGGGATACTGGAAAACCAGGCCTACTTTGCTGCGAAGCGAACGCATGGAGTAGCCATCGGCGTAAATATCTTCTCCATTGTAGTAGATATTACCACTTGTTGCATGCAACAAGCCGTTCAGGTGCTGGATCAGGGTGGATTTTCCGGAGCCGGTATGGCCGATGATGCCGATGAACTGGCCGTCCTTGAGTTCGAGGTTGATGTCCTTTAAGGCGCAGGCTTCGTAGGCGGTGCCCTGGCCGTAGATGTAGTTAACTTTGTCTAAGATCATTGACATTCCTTATTTCTTCCCTATTGTGCAGGCTGTGTTCGGACATTTGTTCCCGTTTCGATTGCACGAACCATTCCGATGAGCCTTGTAAAAAACGAATCGTGTTCAGCAATGGCTTCCACGATTCCAAGTCTCATCTCCATCGTACAAACGTCACGGGAACAAACGCCCGAACACAACCTGATTATTCCCTATAAATATGATGAAACTACCCTCTTTTCCTCAGACACAGGCAGATTTCAGTTTCTGGAGTGCCTCCACCAGCTCTTCTCTTGTGAGAATCCCATCCGGCAGATCCAGCCCCGCCTGTTTCAGTTCATGCGCCAGAAGTGTGATCTGGGGAACATCCATGCGATGTGCTTTGAGGGAATCTACACGGGAAAAGATCTCACGGGGTGTGCCCTGCATCACCACGGAACCGCTGTCCATGACGTAGACATAATCTGCATCCGTGACTTCTTCCATGTAATGGGTGATCAGAATGATCGTGACACCCTTCTTTTTGTTCAGCTCCTGTACAGTGCGAAGTACTTCTTTTCGTCCATTGGGATCCAGCATGGCAGTGGGCTCGTCCAAAACGATACATTTTGGCTGCATCGCTACGACACCGGCAATCGCCACACGCTGCTTTTGTCCTCCGGAGAGTTTGTTTGGTGAATGGCTGCGGTATTTTAACATGCCCACTGACCGAAGGCTGTCCTCTACCCGCTGCCAGATCTCGTCCGTGGGAACGCCGATATTTTCCGGTCCAAAACCCACATCCTCTTCCACAATGCTTCCGATGATCTGATTGTCCGGATTCTGGAACACCATTCCGGTATTCTGACGGATTTTCCAGAGATTGTCCACATCGGAGGTGTCCTTTCCATCTACCCAGAGTGTACCCTCCGTTGGGCAGAGCAATACATTCAGATGCTTTGCCAGCGTGGACTTGCCGGAACCGTTATGTCCTAAGATTGCCACAAAACTGCCTGGTTTGATATCCATATCCACATGATCCAGTGCCGTCTGCGCCCCAATCGGATTTCCCTCCTCATCGCGACGGATATACTCATGTACCAGTTGTCTTGCTTTTACCATCCATGTTGCCATACGTTTTTTTGCCCTCCAGGCCGGTGATCACCAATGAAGCCGGTGCAGCTCTCCCTCTGTCTTCATATGCGCAAAGCCCTGCTGACGCAGAGCTTCATATAAAACGATTGCTACGGAATTAGACAGATTCAGGGAACGAGTCTCACCGATCATTGGAATGCGCACGCAAGTGTCCGGATGCTCCTTTAAGATTTCTTCCGGAATACCGGCACTCTCTTTTCCAAACATGATATAACAGTTGTCCTCATAGCGCGCATCCGAATAGATATGACGCCCCTTTGTCGTTGCAAAGTAGATCTTTGCTCCCGGATTCCGAGCCAGAAAATCCTCATAATCCACATAAGTCATCACATCAAGCTCTGACCAGTAGTCCATGCCTGCTCTTTTCAATGCCTTTTCGCTCAGGGAAAAACCAAGGGGCTCGATCAGGTGCAGCCTGGTACCTGTCGCCACGCAGGTACGCCCGATATTTCCCGTATTTGCCGGAATCTCCGGCTCTAACAAAACGATGTTGATCATGCCTGATTTGCCTCCGCGCGCAGTCTCGTGATAAATTTCTCCAGTCTGCCAATGGCTACCTTGAGATTATCCAGTGAATATGCATAGGAAATACGAAGGAAACCCTCTCCACAGTCACCGAATGCCGTGCCAGGAACGACTGCCACCCTTTCCTCCCGCAGAAGTCTCGTTGCAAACTCATCCGAACTCATGCCAAACTCCTTGATCGACGGGAAAATATAAAATGCGCCAAAGGGCTCAAAGCACTGTAAGCCCATACGCTCAAACTCATGCATCAGGAAACGTCTTCTCTGATTGTACTGCTCACGCATCATGGCAACGTCCCCGTCACCGTTTCGCATTGCCTCCACAGCAGCATACTGGCTGTTTGTAGGTGCACACATGATGGCAAACTGGTGGATCTTTAAGATCTGATCCATAACGACCTTCGGACCACAGGCATAACCGAGACGCCATCCGGTCATGGCATGGGATTTGGAAAAGCCGTTGATCACGATCGTGCGCTCACGCATGCCGGGCAGAGACGCGATGGAGGTATGTTCCTCCAGATAACACAGTTCTGCATAGATCTCATCGCTGAGCACAAACAAGTCATGTTTGATCACAACCTCTGCGATCGCCTCCAGGTCTGATTTTTCCATAACTGCACCCGTCGGGTTGTTCGGGAAAGGCAGCACAAGGATCTTTGTCTTCGGCGTAATCGCTGCCTCTAATTGCTCCGGCGTCAGGCGAAACTGATCCTTTTCCTGCAGTTCAATGATCACCGGAACTCCCCCTGCAAGCAGACAGCAGGGCTTGTAGGATACATAGCTGGGCTGTGGAATGAGTACTTCATCACCGGGATCGATCATAGCACGGAATGCATTGTCAATTCCTTGACTGCCGCCCACCGT
>JALFNQ010000163.1 GCA_022773965.1 Lachnospiraceae bacterium | reverse complement strand
TTTTTAGAAGTATTTAAGGAGGAAATGTAAATGTTATTAAATGTATTAAATCAAAATTGCAGAGAAGATGTTATGGATTTGGCAATTTATGTTGCGATGGCAAATGATGTGCTTGAGGCTACCGAAGAGGAAAGTCTGAATCAATATTATCAGGAGCTAGGGATTGAGCCAAGAGGAACGCAAACTCGATGTGAGTTAGATGCATGTATTGAAAATATCGTTAAAAGTACTTCTTTGAGAGAACGAAAAATGATAATGCTTGAAATGGTTGCATTAGCTTATGTGGATAATGTGTGTGATGAGAAAGAGCAGGAACTATTAGATAAGATTTGTAATCGATTTGAAATCAGTGAGTCAATGATGGAAGAATTGGTTGGCTGTGTTGCCAAGCTTAGAAATGTTTATTTGGAAATTGCAAATGTTATCGGAAAGGATGAATAGTTATGGGATTGATGAAAGTAGCAACTACCACTACAGGAGCAGGAGCAGGTGTAGGAGTTGGGACAGTGACGTTGGGACCTTTGCTTGGGGGTATTGGCACAGTTATAGGTGGTCCGGCTGCGCCGATTACAGGAGCAATAGGGTATGGTATTGGTTGCCTTGTAACAGGTTTTTTTGGAGGAGTTGCAGGGAAAAAAGTCGGCGATGTGGTTGATGACTAATGAGGGAGATGAAATTACATGAATAAAAAGGAAAAATTTGCGGCAGGTGTAAAAGCAAGTTTTAGGGCGACATTTCATAAAGGTCACGTTTTAGGCAAGATGGGGTACTTACATGATGAATTAGAAGTTGTAGGAAATGATATATCCTATATGCATTTTAAAAATACGGACATCGGAATATGTAGAACAAAAAACGAGTTTTGTCAAAGAGGAATGGGTGCATTTATAAATAAAAAGTATAAAGATGCATACAGAGAATTTGAAAAAATTAATTTAGACCAGTTTCCAGAAGGGTATTATGTAATTGCAATTTGTAATTTATATGGAAAAGGGGTTAAAAAAAATATTGCAGAGGGGATTCGAATGGCAAAAATGGGAGCAGACAGGTCGCTATGCTGCAAGCAATTATTGGCCAGATGCTATATTGAAGGTAAGGGAGTACAGATAAATAAAAGAAAGGCATATGAACTTATTATTGACACAATGAGTCAAATGAATAGCAGGACAAACACTGATATAGATGATGATTATTTTATGCCTGATATCATACATTTCTGTGGTGAGTATGAATTGGAGAATGGTCAGGATGAAAAGGCGTTAGAGCATTTACAAATGGCTGCAGTTGATAAAAATTATGGACAATCTTATTATTTGCTGGGAAAATATTATTTTGAAGATGAGCCTGAAAAAGCCAAGAAGTATCTGAATAGGGCGAAACAGTTGAATGTCAATGTATCTTCTGCATATTATGCTGACGAGAGAGCAGAAGTGAGTGATGAAACGATTGATGGTGGAGTGTTTGAAAAGCTTTCCAAGGGAACTAGTGAATTAAGTTCTATTTCAGAATCATTAGATAATATTATGGATCATGTAGATAAATTGGATCCTACGAATATTAAATTAGAACATTTAAAAAAGGTGAATGAATATAATGCCATAAAGAGACAAGAAGAGCTAGAAAAATTGAAACATGAACAGAAAACATTAGGGTATGAGGCTATAAATGCTGTAGAAAAATTTACGCATATCAAACAAATAAGAAAATCTGAAGGTAAGTCTGACAAAGAGGAAACAAAATTAGAGAAGCAACGAAGAAAAAATAGAGAACGGAAAGACAGAGAAAAACTTGCAGAAAAAAGTAAAAAGGAGTAATGATCTATGAAAATCCTTGGGCAAAAATCTGCTGGATACAAAGAATATGAACTAAAAGAATATGATATTCGTGAGTATGAATTAAAAGAGTATGAATTAAAAGAGTATGAAATTAATGAGTACATAACTAGGATTTATGAGGATTATGGAATAGATAAGATTAATAAAAGCGAAATCAATCGGATTGATAGGGAATTTCAAAGGAGGACAAGCATTCTTAATAAAAAAGATTTAATCTTTTTGGGAATAGCAACAGCACTTACAGTTGCAAAGGGCATTCTGTTTCCAGTTCTGTCTGAAAAGATAGGTTATGGGCAATCAGCCGATCAAACTAAAAGATTAGAACATAATGATGAAAGTATTGAGAAAAAGCATAGGCAAGCAAACGACAAATTTAGGGAAAAAAAACTGGAAAAACATGACGCTGGTGAATGGATTGAGTTGATATATAGAACACCACCCTATGATATTACAGTAGGTTCGCCCAAGATTGGTCGAAATATGGAGGGGAAATACCATCGAATACATACGTTAGGGCATGATCCGGTTTTGGGATGGCTATTTGGAACTGCTAATATAATGACGGACGTAATTACATATGAAGATTTTGAGTCTTATCGAGTAACTAGAAAACCTAAAATGTCCATTACTACAGAGCGAGTTTTACTATCGCAAATGTTTTTAGAATGCTATGAAATGATCAAGCAAGACTATATGTTTTTACCAGCAGCCGTTTTTGCTGAGTCACAGCATCTTTTGTCTGATAAGTATACAAAATTGGGATTGCCAATACCTGTTTTAGAAACTATTTCACCAGAATTGGCGGGTAGATTGTATAAACAAAATTATGATGAACTTTGTATGCTGCGTGATATCAAAATCGTAGGGCTTTCTGCATTTGTTTCAATCTTTTTCAACATGATAATTGGATTAGTTCATGGGTTGTTTTATGATCCAGATAAAGATCAAAGCAGAGAATTATATGAAGTTAGAACTCGAAAAATATTGTCGTGTTCCAATGCAATCGGGTCATCAAGTAATATTATCTATGCAATTATAGAAAAGAAGCCACGTGATCTTGATTTAGGAGGCTTATTAGTCACTATATCAAGATTATTCATGGATGTTAAATTTATTTGTAAAATAAAAAAAGAATATATTGAATCTAATCTTACACAGAATTAAAGGTGAGAGACCAAGGACAGTTGTTGAAAATAGAGAATTGTGTTCATACAGGACACATCCTGTCCACCCTCTTTGCTACAATCCTTTTAGCATCCAAAACAAAAACAGACGGATGAGAAAAGGAGGAGATACATATGTTATGTAAAAAATGTGGGAAAGAGATTGCAGATGAGATGCGTTTTTGCCCGGAGTGCGGTACTCCGGTTGAGGTGATGGATGTAACCGGAGAAACGCAGCAGACGGCATCTGACAGTCAGCAGAAGGAACAGGGAAAGGGCATCTATGTTGAACAAAACTTTGGCACACTGCAGCAATTGACGGAGAAAGCCCGCAAAAATGAAAAACGGTGGAAAATGATTGGCAGGATCGCTGCGGTGGTGTATGGGGTGTTTCTTGTCAAAGGCCTGTTTTCGGATCTGATTTCAGTTGCGGAGGGAAGCAGTGGGATGGGAGCGCTCGCAAGTGATCTGGCGGCAATGATTTTGTTTGCCTGTGGTCTGATCTATCTTTTTACAGAAATTTGGTTTCCGGCAGTTCGGGCAAAGAAGTCGATGTGTGCGCAGGAGTGTATCGGGTTGATTCATGTAGATGATCATGTACAGCTGGTGGCAGCGTTGAACCAGATGAACAGCTCAGCTGTGAAAAAAGTGTACATGGATGAGGGCGGCAACGTGTGTGTGCAGGGAAAGAAGGCAAAACATACATTTTCCATGTCTGAGGGAAAACTTGTGCTGAACTCGGACAGTAATCATGTGAAGGCAGCTCTTGAGCGGGAAGCGATCGCAGCAAGCCTGCTAAAATATCTGGAGCCGCTCGCTCCGGTAAACGCTTATGAAAATGAGCGCAGCAATGCACGTCTTGGAAGAACGAAGATGCTTCTCGCATTGGTAGCACTGATCAGTGGCTTTGTATTTGTTCTGGTAACATTAAATCCGCAGTGGCAGGAAGGACAGCAGCAGTATATAGAGTTCGTGAAAGGGGGATATCCCGAGACGTATCCGGATGTGAACTATGGAGATGCATTTGAAGCATATTTTGCTGATTGTAGTTGGGAGTATTTTGAGTCCACAGACCATCAGGATGTGGTGGAGTTCCGTGGAACCTGTCTGTACGATGGAGAGAATGCAAATGTAACTATTCAGTTTTTACTGTCTTATGAGCAGCAGACATTTGAGGTGTATGCGCTGAGTATTAATGGTGAGATGCAGCCGGATTATGTGATTGCGGTTCTTCTGTCAGACGTGTTTGAAGGCTATGCATGGGAATAAAGCCATTGGTCATAATAGCTGATTGTATTTCAATATGAATCTTTAAAGAATAGCATCTAAACTTTTCGGAGTGGGATGCTATTCTTTTAAATTATCTCTTAAGATTTGCACCGGCATAGCATATGAAATCGTAAATTCGTGTAAGATCAAAGGAAAAGAAATCGTAAATTCGTGCAAAATTATGTCAAAAGAAACTGTAAACTCGTGCAGGGACTTGTTATAGTTTAATCTTGTTATGTAGAAGTTCTATGTTTCAGAGAGGTTTTTCTAAATTATTTCAAAATTATAATGTAAGCGTCTGGAAAATCTGATAAAATCAAAATCATCTAATAGTAACCTTTTGATGGCAATAAATCGTGGAGGCAGATAAAATGTCAACAAAAACATTTTTATGGATTGAAGATAGAAAAGGAAAAGCAAGCTACATTTTTCTGGAATTTAATCATTTGATTAGCTGGATTTATGCGCCAATGACGAATTTCTAAAAAAGAGAGCCGGTGCAATACTTGGCGTGAAAAATTGGTTTATTCCATTGGAAATGGTAATATGGATTACAAAGTCATAAAGGAACATGAGAAGTTTTTGACATGTGACTTAAAGTTGGCTAAATGGGGGTTTTAGAAAAGAATGGCATGGATACAACAACTGGATCTCTCGATCCTACTATTTATACAGGAGCATCTGCGTGTTTCGTGGATGAACGGCTTTTGGGAGTTTATCACGCATTTTGGCGATGGAGGCATATTCTGGATACTTTTGATTCTGGTTTTGCTGATCCCAGAGAAAACGAGGAAGGCGGGAATTGTGGCAGCCTGTTCACTGCTTTTGGGCTTTCTGATCACAAATGTGACCTTAAAACCGCTGGTGGACCGCATGCGTCCTTATGAGTTTTCAGATGCGATCCTTCCGCTTGGAACGATCCCGCGCGATGCGTCCTTCCCTTCCGGGCACACGAATGCCTCCTTTGCGTGTGCACTCATCTATGTCCGCATGCTGCCGAAAAAATACGGCATTCCACTGGTCGTACTGGCTGCACTTATCGCGCTGTCAAGACTGTATCTGTGTGTTCATTTTCCAACGGATGTGCTGGGTGGATTTCTTGTGGCTGTGTTTTCGAGTACGGTGGTTTACGCCTGCTATCAGAGTCTGGAACAGATCAAACTGAAAAAAAGGTAACGCTTCATTTATCGCGTCACGCATTCTGCTGAGGTGCGTGGCACTGGTGACTGAGACGAAAAAGATCACTTAATAAAATCAGTTTTTTTATACTTTCGTGTACATTTTAGCAAGTTTTCTTGACTTTTTCATTGAAAAGTGGTTTAATCGGTAAGGCGATATCAATGCTTCAACGCGTTGAAGCAACGATTCGCAACTTTGGTAAGAAAAGGAGAGAAGACAATGAAAAAGAAAATCTTATCAGTTATTTTAGCATCTATGATGGTGCTTTCACTTGGAGCATGTGGTTCAGCAGATTCAGCGTCCACATCAGATGATGCTGAAGCAACCGAAGACACTGCAGATGCAGCAACAGATGATGCCGAAGCAACCGAAGATGGTGAAGCAGCAGATGACGCAGCAGCTTCAGAGGAGAGTTACACCGTTGGTATCTGCCAGCTGGTACAGCACGATGCGCTGGATGCAGCAACACAGGGCTTTAAGGATGCACTTACTGAGGAGCTTGGCGAGGGTAAGGTGACCTTCGATGAGCAGAATGCGCAGAACGATCCTGCAACCTGTGCAACCATCGTAAATGGATTTGTATCCTCAGGTGTCGATTTGATCCTTGCAAACGCAACTCCCGCGTTACAGGCAGCAGCTGCAGGAACCGATACGATTCCGGTTCTTGGAACATCTGTCACAGAGTACGGCGTTGCATTAGAACTTGATGATTTTAACGGTACGGTTGGAAACAATATTTCCGGAACTTCTGATCTTGCTCCGTTGGATGGACAGGCTGATATGATCCAGGAGTTATTCCCGGATGCAAAAACAGTTGGTTTGTTATACTGTTCCGCAGAGGCAAACTCACAGTATCAGGTGGATACCGTGAAGGGCTTCCTTGAGGAAAAGGGTTATACTTGTGAGTACTATGCATTCTCAGATTCCAACGATCTGTCAGCAGTGGCAACAAAGGCAGCTGAAAACAGCGATGTGATCTACGTTCCCACCGATAACACCTGTGCAAACAACACAGAGATCATCAAGAACATTTGTATGCCCGCAAAGGTTCCGGTTGTAGCCGGTGAGGAAGGCATCTGTGCAGGATGTGGTGTTGCAACACTTTCTATCAGCTACTATGATCTCGGAGTTGCTACCGGAAAGATGGCAGCCAAGATCTTAACCGGCGAGTCAAAGATCGAGGAGATGCCTATCGAGTATGCACCAAACTTCACAAAGAAGTATAACAAGGAGATCTGTGAGGAACTTGGAATCACCATTCCTGACGGATATGAAGTGATCGAGTAATCGGTTCATGAAAAAAGAATGTGCGTGGGCACATGTTCGCGCCGGGTGCGGTCGTTTGGGGTATCTTACAGCTTCGCGCGCGTGCGCATACAAATAGAAGTGACAGGTCGGGGTATCGAATGCCCCGGCCTAAAACCGTTTTTATGATTTAAAAATATTTGAAAGCACAGGGAGGAAATCATGGATATCAGCAGCTTGTTCATCGCTATGCCGGGGGCAGTAGCGCAGGGACTTATTTGGGGAATCATGGCGATTGGTGTGTATATTACCTTTCGTATTTTAGATATCGCGGATCTGTCCGTAGATGGTACGATGTGTACCGGTGCTGCCGTCTGCATTATGATGATGCAGGGTGGCTCAAATGTCTGGGTTGCCATGCTGGCGGCAACACTTGTAGGAATGCTCGTGGGACTGGCAACAGGAATCTTTCATACCGTTATGGGAATTCCGGCGATTCTTGCCGGTATTTTAACACAGCTTGGCCTGTGGGGTGTAAACTTAAAGATCATGGGAAAGTCCAATCAGGCGATCAACGTGGACAAGTATGATCTGCTTGTATCTTTAAGATATGTAAAGAACGCCATTCTGGATAAGAATTCAATCGTTGTTGTTGTTTTGTTTATCATTGTGATCATCGCTGTTTTATACTGGTTTTTCGGAACGGAACTGGGAAGCAGTATCCGTGCAACCGGTTGTAATGAAAACATGGCGCGGGCACAGGGTATCAACACAAACTTTAACAAGGTGTTGGGCCTGATGCTCTCAAATGGTCTGGTAGCTCTTGCAAGTGCACTGCTTGGTCAGTATCAGGGCTTTGCCGATATCAACATGGGAAAAGGTGCCATCGTCATCGGTCTTGCTGCCGTGATCATTGGAGAAGCGATCTTTGGAAAAATATTTAAGAATTTTGCTACAAAGCTTTTGGCAGTAGCACTGGGTGGTGTGATCTACTTTATTGTTCTTCAGGTCGTGATCTGGCTTGGTGTGGACACCAACCTGTTAAAGCTGTTCCAGGCACTTGTAGTAGCGGTATTCCTTGCAGTTCCGTATTGGAAGGGCCGTTATTTTACCAAACCCAAAAAGATAGACGAGACTGTAAAGGAGGGCAAATAAGATGTTACAGATGAGCAATATTTACAAGACCTTCAATGCAGGAACCGTCAATGAAAAGACTGCACTGCGTAATTTATCGCTGACGCTGGCAGATGGAGATTTTGTCACGGTCATCGGCGGAAACGGAGCTGGAAAATCTACGATGCTCAATGCCATTGCAGGAACCTGGCCGGTAGATCAGGGCTCTATCGTGATCGACGGGGCAGATGTCACAAAGCTGCCGGAGTATAAGCGTGCCAAATTCCTTGGTCGTGTCTTTCAGGATCCCATGACAGGAACCGCTGCAACGATGGAGATCGAGGAAAACCTTGCACTGGCGATGCGCCGCGGCGAGAGCCGTACCCTGCGGATCGGAATTAAAGATAAGGAGCGTCAGCAGTATCGTGAAATGCTGGCAACATTAGGGCTCGGTCTGGAGGATCGCATGACCACTAAGGTAGGTCTGTTGTCCGGCGGACAGAGACAGGCGCTGACACTGCTTATGGCGACGTTAAAGAAGCCAAAGCTGTTGCTTTTGGATGAGCATACCGCTGCGCTGGATCCGAAGACGGCTGCAAAGGTGCTGGAGACAACGGATATGATCGTCAACCGGGACCATCTGACGACCCTGATGATCACACATAATATGAAGGATGCCATTGCCCATGGCAATCGTCTGATCATGATGATGGAGGGTCGGATCATTCTGGATATTCGTGGTGAGGAGAAGAAAAAACTGACCGTATCAGATCTGCTGCACAAGTTTGAGGAGGAGAGCGGAGAAGAATTTGCAAACGATAAGGCGATTCTTGGTTAGCTTGTTTCAGGTATAGGCAAACAGCTTCATACTTTTCATATTTTCTTGAGACATCCGTCCGGTTTTTTTTGAACCGGACGGATGTTTTGTGTTACTTTTCACACAGTAGCCAGCATTTACTGCGGGCTACGTGCCATAAACGTACATGAGCCATGAATTTGGCGATTTTGCATGCGAAGCATCGCCAAATTCGTTGCAATTCACAGGTCAGCTGGCTGACGTGTGAATTGCAACTGTTTTGTGTATAAAAATGCAACATTTTTTACAAAGGCATTTTTTTCATGAGAAGTTTGTGATAAAATCAATATGAATTGTTGCATAGAAACGAATAAAGGAGAACTATGAAAATGACTGTTTGGCATATTTCACAGACGTATCAGCTTGTGATGATTATATTGTGTGCGTTTTTTCTGGCAATTGTCGGAACACGCAGAGAGAATGAACTGACGAAAAACCTGTTTACGACAGGCTTTCTGGTCATGTTTCAAAATATTGGTTATCTGATGCTGCTTAGTTCAGAAAATATGAAGGAAGCTTTGATCGCTGTACGCATTGAGTATATGGGAACTGCATATCTTGTGACATTCATGATGATATTTGTCATGCAGTATTGCAAGCTGGAGATGAAGCAGGGAATCAAAGTGGCATTGATGGTTTTTGATACGCTGGTGCTGCTTGGTGTGTGGTGTTGTGAGTACACCGGTGTTTATTATGCTTCTCTTAAATTTGTGGCAGAGCCTCTGCCGCATCTGGAGCGTGGCAGGGGACCTTTGTATATCATGGCATCGGTTCTGATCTTTTTACAGATGATGAGCGGAATATGGGTGTCTTTTCGCACCTGGAAAAAGAGTAGTCCGGGCAGATATAAGGTCTGTTGCGGTCTGATGACACTGACATTGTTCTACCCATTGGTTTCTTATGGGATTACCATGTGCGGGGGATTGAAGATGGGTTCCTACGATTCCGTTCCGGGGGCAGCGGCATTGACGATCTTTGTGCTCGGTCTGGTCATGCTGATCGGAAAGATGTTTGATGGACAGGCGGTAGCCTATGCGAGCATCATCCGCAAATTGAAAGAGCCTGTCATTCTGGTGGACAATAAATATCGTTTTGTAGAGTGCAATGACCGTGCGTACGAGGTTTTCCCATCGCTGGCAGGATTGCAGGAAGGTGATGATATCGCTGATCCGATGTTGCTTTTTACTTTGCAGAACGAGCGCATCAGCGATATTATCAGTGACAATTTTATCATGCGTCCTGATGTGCAGCAGATCATGGAGCGCGGTGAGATCAAGGGATATGCAGTACTTTTATCTGACCTGACAGAGGAGCGTAAGCAGCTGGAAGAGTCTCAGCAGCTGAAGCTGGAAGCGGAGATTGCAAACAAGGCAAAATCAGATTTCCTTGCACAGATGTCTCACGAGATCCGTACACCGATCAATGCGGTGTTGGGAATGAATGAGATGATCCTGCGTGAGAGCAGTGAGGAGAATGTGAAAAAATATGCCATGGATATCAAAAATTCGGCCCATTCGCTTCTGAGCATCATCAATGAGATTCTGGATCTGACAAAGATTGAGTCGGGAAGAATGGAGCTGATCCCGGCTAACTATGCAATGTCTTCGGTGCTCAATGATCTCTATAATATGATGAATATCCGGGCAAAAGAGAAAAATCTGGCACTTGTTTTTGACATTCAGAAGGATATTCCCAGTGAGTATTTTGGAGATGATATCCGGCTGCGTCAGATTTTGATGAACCTTTTGACAAATGCGATCAAATATACACAAAGTGGTACGGTCACATTTTCAATCAAGGGTGGTTCCAAAGGCACGATGGCGTATCTGCGTTTTTCTGTGACTGATACAGGTATCGGTATACGGCCTGAGGATATTGAGAAGTTATTTGAAAAGTACCGTCGCTTTGATGAGGCAAAGCATCGGGACATTGAGGGAACCGGTCTTGGCATGAACATCACCATGCGCCTGCTGCAGTTAATGGGTAGCGAGTTGAAGGTGAACAGTACATATGGAAAAGGCAGTTGCTTTTACTTTGATCTGCACCAGCGGATCACAAATCGGGAGGCGCTGGGCGATTTTGGAGAGCGTGTGACGCGTCAGGAGCAGGATTATCAGTGGCAGACAAGCTTTGAGGCACCGGAGGCACACGTACTTGTTGTGGATGATAATAGTGTCAACCGCAAGGTATTCATGAATCTGTTAAAGCAGACAAATATGCAGATTGAAGAAGCTGGCGGAGGAAGAGAAGCACTGGATATGATTAAAAGACAGCATTATGACCTGATCTTTCTTGACCATATGATGCCGGAGATGGATGGCATTGAGACGCTGCATGAGATGGAAAAAATGGATCTTTCCACCAGTGGCAACGAACATACACCGGTGATCATGTTGACGGCCAATGCGGTGGTTGGTGCCGAGGAGCAATATATGCAGGAAGGCTTTTCTGACTTTTTGACAAAGCCGATCATACCCGAAAAACTGGATGCAGCGATCTGCAAGCATTTGCCCCGGGAATTGCTTGTTTTTGGCAGTGGAAAGCAGGTTACGCCCACTGTGGAGAATGCGCCTCAGATTTCTCTGCAGCCCCTTGATGAATTTGACTGGGAGGCTGCGATGCAGATCTTACAGGATGAAACGATACTGGCAGATACCTTGCAGGATTTTGTGGAGTATCTGCCTCAGACCCGCGATGAACTGAATCTGTACATGGATTCCATTGATACAAAGGAATCGTTAGATAATTACCGGATCTGCGTGCATGGATTAAAGAGCAGTGCTGCTTCGGTAGGTGCCATTCTTTTGTCAAAGCTGGCAAGACTTTTGGAGGAAGCTGCTGCAAACGGAAATATGGAGCGTCTGCGTACACTTCATCCGATTCTGATGGAAGAGATCGGCCGTCACCATGAGCGGTTGTGCACGATGTTTCCAGAGGACACGGATGCAATGATCAAAAGTGATGAAGAATGCTGGACATATCTTGCGATGCTTCGGGGCAATCTGGAGCAGCATGAACTGAATGCCAGTGATATGATCGTGCGGGAGCTCGTAAAATATATGCGGGGTAAGGAATTGGAGCCGGATGCGGCTGAATTGAAAAAGCAGGTAGATCAGCTGGAATTTGAGGAGGCCGTTTTCATTACGGATCGGATGATGCAGCAGATCAAAGGAGGCACAGAATGAAACAGGTCTTGACGATTGGAAAATTTAATTCTGTCTTTGAAGATATCGCTGCGACTTTAAAGTTGAAATATCATGTGCAGATGTGTGTGGACAATCTGGATATGGTAAAGGGTCTGCTAAAGATGAACAAGCCGGATGCAGTCGTTTTTTGTCTGATCGGACTTGACATGGATGGAAGAAAGATCATGTCGGAGCTGCAGTTTTATCATACGGACATTCCGGTGATCTGTGTCGGCTCGAAAACGGATAAGGGTATTTATGGAGAGTATTTTCGCAATCAGCATTTTTGCTGGGTGAACCGGGATACGATTAATGAGGAGCTGTTGCGGGTTGTATCGGAAATGCTGAGCATTGCTTCTAAAAAGCATCCGAAACAGGATACCGGTGAGCGAAAAACAGTGCTTGTCATTGATGACAATCCGATCCTGCTTCGTTCCATGAATGGAATCCTTTCTGCACACTACGATGTCATGTTGGCAAATTCCGGCACCAAAGCGATGACGATGATCGGGCAGCGTGTGCCGGATGTGGTTTTCCTCGACTGTGAGATGCCGGTCTGCGATGGCAAGATGACGTATAAGATGCTGAAGGATCTGGATGAGATGAAGGATGTCCCCATTATTTTTCTGACGGGTATCAATGATGCGGCTTATATTCAGGATGCCTTAAAATTGCAGCCGGCGGGTTATCTTTTAAAGCCTGCCAGCAAGGAACGTATTTATGAGACGCTGCAGCGGGTGCTTGGCGAGAGGTAGCTGGTAGAGTTAGCAAAGTTTCTGTTCACACAGTAGCCAGCATTTACTGCGGGCTATGTGCCAAAAACGTACATGAGCCATGAATTTGGCGATTTTGCATGCGAAGCATCGCCAAATTCGTTGCAATTTACAGGTCAGCTGGCTGACGTGTGAATTGTAACTTAGCAAAAAATATAACAAGAAAAATGTATCTCTGTAGGATTGCACTGCGGGTGGAAGTGTGCTAGAATAGCTTCAATTGAATATGTAGCAGTCAGGTGTCGGAACGATCAGAATGAGACTTACAAATGATTGGTTCCGGTGAAAAGGGAAACAGGTGTAAATCCTGTACGAACTCGTCACCGTAATTAGGGAGCAGAGGCCGAGATATCACTGGGAAACCGGGAAGATGGCGGATGCGATGATCTTTAAGCCGGGAGACCTGCCTGACGGCTGTACAGAAACTGTATGCAGTGTAGCAGCTGCACATATGTTTCAGACCACGAGTAACTGGTTGTACGTGAAAACTACCAAATGAATGTGATACTTTTTTTGAGAGTTTTCTTTATGTATATAACCCTTTACCTGCACAGGCGAAGGGTTTCCTTTTTGTTGCCATGCATCTGTAAGAATCTGCCGGTGGCAGGTTCTGTAGATATGCGCTTCGCACGAAAAAGGTGTTGTTTGTGTGCCTGAGACATAAATGTCTGCCGACATATTCATGATTTACACAAATATCATCATATGACAGCAAGGGTTGTCAAAAAGGAGGAGACATGAAAAAGAAAGCAGTAATAACAATTTTAACGCTCACACTGGCGGCAGCATTTTGTCTGACCGGTTGCGGAAACAGCAGTACGCCGCAGCAGACCGCAGAGAGTGAAGCAGACGCTGACAGAAAGGCAGCAGACGAGGTGGCAGCATTGATCGATGCTATTTATGTACAGGAACGAACAGATGAGACAGATGCACAGTGCAAGGCGGCAAAAGAAGCCTGGGATGCGCTGACAGATGAACAGAAAGAACTGGTAGAAGGCGAGAATGCGGATCCGGATTATTTTGGGAAGGATACAGGCGATGCCTCCAAAGATGATCCGCGCAATCAGGACGAGATCGGAGAAAATGAGATTTTGGTAGTCAGCTTCGGCACTTCCTATAATGACACCCGTGTCTCTGACATCAAGGGAATTGAGGATGCCATCGCAGCAGCCTATCCGGACTGGTCTGTAAGACGTGCATTTACCTCACAGATTATTATCAATCACGTGCAGGCCCGGGACGGAGAGGTGATCGATAACATGGATCAGGCGTTGGAGCGGGCAGTGAACAACGGTGTAAAAAATCTGATCGTACAGCCCACCCATCTGATGCATGGGGCAGAGTATGATGAGTTGATGAAGTCGGTGGAAGCGTATGCAGATCGATTTGAGAGTGTCAAGGTGGCTGAGCCGCTGCTGGGTGAGGTCGGAAGTGATGCTACTGTGATCAATGAGGATAAAGCGGCGGTCGCTGAGGCCATCACGAATGAGGCAGTGAAGGATGCAGGCTATGACAGTCTTGACGCTGCAAAAGAGGATGGTGTGGCATTTGTCTTTATGGGACATGGAACGTCACATACGGCAAAGGTATCCTACAGCCAGATGCAGACGCAGATGGGTGCGCTTGGCTATGAGAATGTATTTGTCGGAACCGTGGAGGGTGAGCCGGAGGAAACCTCCTGCGAGGCCGTCATCGAAGCAGTACAAAAATCAGGGTATAAAAAGGTGATCCTGCGTCCGCTCATGGTCGTAGCTGGAGATCATGCCAACAATGATATGGCAGGTGAAGATGATGATTCATGGAAGCGTATGTTTGAGGATTCCGGAAGCTTTGAAAGTGTGGAGGCACAGATTTTCGGATTGGGTGAGATCAAAGCGATCCAGCAGCTCTATGTAGCGCATATCGCAGATGTGATGAATCAGTAGTGAAGAGTAAGAATGTGAGGTTCTGTTGTATATGACGTACAGAGGAAAAAGCTCATTTGTGAAAATATGATTCAATTTGGAGAGTGTAGGACAATGAAAAAGAAAATAATTACTATGATGTGCATGCTGTGCTTTTGCGGCGCATTATTGACCGGCTGTGGCAATACAGAATTATGGGGTGTGACATTCGTGACAAGTGACACAAAAGATGGAGCGGGAGATGTGTCGGACAAAGAAACGGACGCTGATCAGGAGGCGGCTGCTCCGCAGCTGGAAGACGGCGTTTACACGGCAGAGTTCACCACGGACAGCAGCATGTTTCATGTAAACGAGGCATGTGACGGAAAAGGAAAACTGACGGTGACGGATGGGAAGATGGTCATCCATATTTCCCTGACTTCGAAAAATATTGTAAACCTCTATCCGGGACTTGCCGAGGATGCACAGAAGGATGGAGCGGAACTGCTACAGCCCACCGTGGACACCGTCACCTACAGCGACGGTCTGTCAGAGGATGTCAACGGATTTGACGTTCCGGTTCCGGCGCTCGATGAAGAGTTTGATCTGGCTTTGATCGGGACAAAGGGAAAATGGTACGATCATAAGGTGAGCGTGACGAATCCTATGCCGGCGGATGATATAGAGGAAACACCGGATCAATCACAGGATGATGCACAGGATCAGAAGGAAGATAATGCGCAAAAGACAGACATAAGCTCGCTTGCGGATGGAAGTTACACAGCCGAGCTTACATTTGAAGGCGGCAGCGGAAAAGCACAGATCTTATCGCCAGCCCTCATTACTGCTGAGAATGGAAAGGTAACAGCAACGGTTGAGTGGAGCAGTCCGAATTACGACTATATGATCGTTGACGGTGAAAAATATCTTCCAGTCAACACAGAAGGAAACTCTGTATTTGAAATTCCGGTTGCAGTGTTTGATGAGCCGATCACTGTGATCGGTGATACAGTGGCGATGAGCAAGCCGCATGAGGTTGAATATACGATCACATTTCATACGGAAAGCTTATATCCTGAGGAATAGCAGCTTTTTCAGTTCCAGAATGAGGAACAGTTTGATTGGCAGAGTCAGTGTGATCAGAGGTAAGGGAAATGAGAAAGAGAAAAAAACATATCAATCTGATTGGATGTCTGTTACTCATGGGACTGTCGGGCCTAATCGGCTGCGGCAGTCCTTCTTCTGCTTCTGAAACAGCTGCAGGCAAACCGGCTGAAATGGTTTCTGAGGCAGATTTGGAGACAGATGAGCAAGGAGTGGAAGCGGAGCAGCCAGAAACAGAGTTGACCTATGAGAGCAGCATGAAACTTCACTATGCAACAAACTTTTCGGTCGATTATTATGAGGGCGGTTACACAATGTTAACGACCACGGTGGACGGTGCACAGTTTCTGGTTGTGCCGGAGGAAAAAAGCGTACCGCAGGAACTGGATGAAAACATTGTGGTTCTGAGACAGCCGGTGGGAAATCTGTATCTGGTCGCCAGTGCCGCCATGGACATGTTCCGGGAATTGGAGGCGGTCGATCGAATCCGTTTTTCCGGTCAAAAGGAGGAGAACTGGTTCATCGAAGAAGCAAAAGAGGCGATGAAGGAAGGCAGCATGCTCTATGCCGGAAAATATAACATGCCGGATTATGAGCTGATCGTATCGGAGGGCTGCAGCCTTGCGATTGAAAATACGATGATCTCCCATTCGCCGGAGGTAGTCGAAAAA
>JALFNQ010000155.1 GCA_022773965.1 Lachnospiraceae bacterium | reverse complement strand
ATTTGGATGACAGAGGGCATCTATCTATTTTAGGAGCTGTGAGTTTTTCCATCCTGCGGAACAGGAGGCACGATGGATATTATTTCACCAAAGATGGATTTTGCATTTCGGGAGCTGATGGAGGATGATGAGGTAAGGCGTTACTTTATTTGTGATGTGCTGAACATGCCGGTGGATCAGGTTCGTGAAACGCGGCTGGGGAATTCCTTTTTGCGGAGACGGCATCATAAGATGAAGCAGGGGATTCTGGATGTAAAGGTATTTCTGCATGACGGCACAAGGATCAATCTTGAGATGCAGCTGAGAAGGCAGAAGTTCTGGGAGAAACGTTCGCTGTATTATCTTGCAAAAATGTATGTGGACGTTTTATTGATGGGGGAGAATTTTGAACGGCTGAGAAGGTGTGTTGGTATCAGTATACTGGATTTTGACCTGACGGAGGATGCCAGGTATCATTCGGTATATCGGATGCGCGATGAGATGGGAAAAGATTACTCGAATCTGCTGGAACTGCACATCATAGAATTACGGAAAACCTTAACCGGGAACAGCAGGATAGATGACTGGATACGGCTGTTTAATGCGAAAACGGAGGAGGACTTGCACATGATCAGGACAAAAAATGCAGGGGTTCAGAGAGCGAAATACGTGATACAGGAGATGAGCCTGACGGAATCATTTCGTGAGGCGGTGGAGTATTACCGCAAGAAAAAGATGGATCGGAAATCTGAGGATGCATATGTATATGATCAGGGCAGGGAAGCGGGCGAGCAGATTGGAATGAAGCGCGGAATAGAGCAGGGCATAGAGCACGGAATAGAGCAGGGAATAGAAGCATTCATACTTGATAATCTCGAAGAAAATATACCAAAAGAACGGATTATTGAGAAATTACAGAAGCGATTCGAACTGTCACAGACAAAAGCGGAATCTTATGTTGAACGTTATATGGATCGTGGAAGCATTGATGACGGGCACTTTTAAGGGGATCAGTAAAATTATTTTTTGCATGGTATTCCCTGACGAGATCACCGAAGTACATATAATCGCGTAGCGTAGGGCATCGGGAAAGAAGTGCTTCGTTATTGCCTTTGTTGATATTATAGACCTGACAGATCAATTCGATCTCCGGGTTGTCTGTAGGATGCTCGAAGGCATCTGAAAGACGCAGCTCGTAGTGTTCAGGAGCGGGCTTTGAGCCGTTATAGAACACCACAAAATGTGGAACCGGAATCTTTACCAGCGAGCTTCCATACAGGTTTTTGTTTTTTAAACGCTTGCTGATGATATTGACAAAATAGATCAGTTCGCGCAGGGGCATGTTTGGACTGTAGGTTGACTGATGTTCATAAAGGCTGAGATGGTAGTCAATGATAAATGAAGCATCATTTCGTATGGAAAGGGAAATGCCCTTGTCTTCCAGTGAGACATTTTCTATCAACTCCGGGTTCTCATGCCATAAGCAGAGCATTGGGTATGCCCAATGCTCTGACAACGGGTAATCTTTTATTCTGTTTTGTTGCTTTGGCTAACAGTCAATTCTTCTCTGATTTGCTCATACAATGGCAGGATTTTATCGGGTGTTTCTTCCAGATCTTCGGCAATCTGCTCCAGTGTCTTTTCTTTGTGAAGTTTTTTGCTGATTAGTTCACGAAGTTTTTCTTCTTCACCTAATTTCCGACCAACTTCTTCGCCTAATTTCCAGCCAATCTCTTCACCTGCTTGTCGCTCTAATTCGATCTGTCGTTCAAATGTGTAATCTAGCTGCATCATTTTTTCCACCTCCTGTCGGTGTTGTATTAAAAAGTCCCGTAAGATATCTTCTCTGATACACTGATCGATAGACTGACTGATAGCATCTTTCAGATCAGTAAAATTATTTTTTGCATGGTATTCCCTGACGAGATCAACGAAGTACATATAATCGCGTAGCGTAGGGCATCGGGAAAGAAGTGCTTCGTTATTGCCTTTGTTGATATTATAGACCTGACAGACCAATTCGATCTCCGGGTTGTCTGTAGGATGCTCGAAGGCGTCTGAAAGACGCAGCTCGTAGTGTTCAGGAGCAGGCTTTGAGCCATTATAGAACACCACAAAATGTGGAACCGGAATCTTTACCAGCGAGCTTCCATACAGGTTTTTGTTTTTTAAACGCTTGCTGATGATATTGACAAAATAGATCAGTTCGCGCAGGGGCATGTTCGGACTGTAGGTCGACTGATGTTCATAAAGGCTGAGATGGTAGTCAATGATAAATGAAGCATCATTT